>CAIJIT010000124.1 GCA_903820745.1 uncultured Burkholderiales bacterium | reverse complement strand
GTGAACCATTGCTGCATGAAGTGAGTCCGCAACATCGCTTCGAGGGAAAAGGGCGGCCGGCCCGTGCGGCCTTCCGGATAAAACGGCGTGATCATCTCAGCGAGCGCCTTCCAAGGAACAACCAAATCCAGCTGTTCCAGGAACTCGCATTTGCGTGTTTTCCTGGTGCTGAGAATCATGTCAAAGGATGCTTGTTTCATAGAGAGAATGATGCTTTTCGAAGCTTACACTTAGCTCATAACACATGGACTTATGCAGGATTTCCTTAGGGCCCTTTTCTCGTCCGTTGAGGCTCGATCAGTCAGCACTTGCGTCGTCTGCAATCTGGCGCTAAAGTGAAAGACGTGATTTCCCATTAGAGCTGAGTCAGCCCGATTGATGCTCGTCACCGCATCGCCCACGTCCGCTCAGGCGGATGCTATCGCCGGCATAATCTCCTGAAAACCGGCTGCCCAAAGGCACGGAGATACCGATGAAGCATCGGGCCCGAATAGAGCCCGCCTGGTTCCAAACGACAACGCTGCCATACCCGGTGGACTTGCGTGACAACGTGCTGCCAGGGCTTGTGCAACCAACCATGGTTTGGCCGTGGTCTGATGGCAGCAAGTGGCCACAAATGCCAATGGCCACAGCACAAATTCAGACTGCTGCAATCTCGTCAGCGAACAGGCGCGGCCTCAACGCTGAAGAAAAAAATGCTGCGCCAACGGCGTCGTCACTGCGACGGCGCCAGCCCGTAGTGACGACGCGCTCACAGCCCCAACTTTTTTTGAAGTTTGAGCCTGACTGGCGCAAGTGACGGGCTCACCGCACGTCAACACTGCAGACCGCGCGAGGCGATCTGCTCTGCCCGCTCTGCGCGGGTCCTCTCAGCCATAGCGCCACCCCCAGCGCACCCCGGAGCCTTGGGGCAAGGCTCAACTCGATGGACCGACTTGCAGCAGCAAGCGCCATCGATGCCAATGCCGCGTGCCGCGGCGGACAGCAGCAAAAACCTCGGCACAAAACGGGCGTGGTGTCCCCGTGTCCCTCGTAGTTCCCGCAGCGCCAAGGCGTACGGGACGGACAGAAACACTGACCTGAAGCAAACACACCAGCGATACACAAGTCGAAGACCTAGGGGCAACTGAAGGAAGAGACGATCAGAACCAAGCAGCAGGCAAATGCGCAACTTGAACCATGAACTCAAACAAATGTGCCGGCGCAACCGCGACGGCAGCTACGCGACCCAGCGGGATCGCGAACGCGTGCTCGGCTTGGTGGCAGGCCAGCTTCAAGAACTCGGCTACCGGCACATGGCTGCAGCAAGCCTCAAGCCCAAGCATGTCGAAGGATTGGTCAACCGATGGCAGCTCGAAGGCCTGGCCATCGGCACCATCAAGAACCGGATGGCAGAATTGCGCTGGTGGGCCGAGAAGATCGGTAAGCAAAACGTCATCGCCCGTGGCAACGACCATTACGGCATCACCCAACGGAAGTATGTCACCAACGTCAGCAAGGCGCGCGAGTTGTCCGGCAGCGAGCTCTCTCGCATCACCGACCCCTACACCGCGATGTCCCTGCGGCTGCAGGCCGCATTCGGCCTGCGGCGCGCAGAGTCGATCAAGATCCGGCCGCATTGGGCCGACCGGGGCGACAAGCTCGCTCTGAAGGACACCTGGACCAAGGGCGGCCGCGCGCGCGAGATCCCGATCCGCAACGACGAGCAGCGCCTGGTACTCAATGAAGCCAAGGTATTGGCAGGCAGGGGCAGCCTTATTCCTGCAGACCGCAGCTACGTCGCGCAACTGCGGCGCTTCGTCTACCAGTGCGCAGCGGCAGCCATACACCGCATCCACGGGCATCGACACCAGTACGCGCAGGTCCGCTACAAGGAACTCACCGGATGGGCTGCGCCGGCAACAGGTGGCCCGCGGTCCAGGGACCTGACAGCCGAACAGCGCGAGGTGGACCGGCAAGCTCGGCTCGCGATCAGCGCAGAGCTGGGGCACGAGAGGGAGCAGATCACGGCGGTGTATCTCGGCCGGTAGGGCCGCTATCGGCGCCCGTCTGGATGACCCATCGCCCAGCATCCATCCCTCTACACCGACCGTCATGCGCTTTGGCAGCGTCACACCGAGCCCCGGATGCCGAAATCGAACACGGACTTGACTGAGGCGTCAGGTTGCTCGGCCATCCGGCGCCAGCGGGGATCGCCGGCGCGCGTTGCGCCGCAGCGCACCAGGCCGTCTTGAATGCTCTCGTGGAAGGCTATCTTGGCATGACAAAGTATAGCACCCAGTCCTACTTTAAATATCAATCGATGTCGTTTTGCCGACCCGCTCGAGGGCACCTCGCGCGTCAGCACTGCTGACAGTCAAAAAAATGCCCGGGCAATCGTGAGGTTGCGCCGGGCGAGGGGGAGGAAATTGATCGAGGGCAGGAGCCGGGCAACACCGTCAGGGACGGTGCTCCAGCAGATTCATGCCGTGTGGGCCAGGCCCTTCCACTCGGTGGGAGCCAGCTCGATGAGCTTGCCCCCCAACGCCTCGAACTCGGTGGCTCGGTCGTAATCCTCGACGTCCTGCGAGTAGTGCGTGACGGCGTTGACCAGCCCGTACCCTGACAAATCGCCTTCGATGATGAGGTGCCGCAGAACACCGGCACGCTCGGTGTCGTTGAGCGTGTAGCGGTTGGCCAGCACCTCGACTGTCTTCACGGGATCGCCGGTCAGGCGAATGTCACGGGTCTTCTGCAGCTTCATGGCGACCTGGCGGAAAGTGGCTTCTGAGACGGCCGCTTCAACCACATCGCGCACCTTCAGAAAGAAGGCCCGATCATCCGCGGCCAGGGTGTCATCCCTGAACACGGTGACCGACTCCTCCTGTGACGACAGCGAGCGCCCGAGATGGGTCTTGCGCAACGCATGGTCTGACGCGATCAGCCCGTTCTTGCACACCAACCGGTAAATGAGCGGCTGCACTGATAAAGTGCCGCAACCCACTTCCGAGTTGGTGATGACGATGCCGGCTTGCACGATGTCGCCAGGAGCGACTTCGACCTCGACACGCGGCGTGATCACCTTCAAGTACATCTTCGAGTCGGTCAATTCGACCGACTCGAAGCGGGCACCGTCGAGTCGCTGCAAGATGGGCAGGACGTTTTCAGCGAGGTCGAAGTTGTCCAAGCGCCGGTAGCGATCGGACAGCACCGCCCTCACCTGACCATCAAGCGTGCGGATCATCCGGCGGTCGCCTTGCGTCTGCAGCCAGGTATTGATGTTGCGGTCGAGCAGGTCCGGCTGGCCTGTGCGCATGCGCTCGAAGTAGGTGAACGGAATCTTCAGCTTGTCGGCGAGTTGGTGCCGTGCGAGGCTGGTGATGCCATATTCGCCGCCGACCTTGACTCCACCGCTGGCGAGATGGTTCCCGGTTTCGACGATCAGTTTCAGGTTGCCGCCCTGATCGGTACGGCATTGCAACAAGGACGAGGGAAGGACCAGGTCCTGCTTGATGGCGGCCTGGCGCTCCAGTTCTTGCGCCAAGTCGACAAGGGTACGTCCGCTTTTCATATTGATAACTCCAATGGAAATGCGAAGAAGGCTGTCCCCTGGCCGGGGATGCACATCCCCGCTGGGCTGACGAAAACCGGACCGAAGACTATCGATCCGGACTTGAGACGCGACGGGTGTCGCGCCAACTCATCGGGTAGGCAACAAAGGAAGAACCCTTGCGACCGCACCACGAATATCTACAGCAAGCCACGCTCCGCAAACGACACGACCGTGTTGCCCGCGATGATGAAGTGGTCGAGTACACGGGCGTCGATCAAAGCCAATGCATCACGTAGCGTTCGCGTCAGAAGCTCGTCGGCCCGGCTGGGCTCGGCGACGCCGGACGGATGGTTGTGCGCAAGGATCACTGCCGCGGCGTTGTGAGCCAGAGCGCGTTTGACGACTTCGCGTGGGTACACGCTGGTCTGGGTCAAAGTGCCACGGAACATTTCTTCCCAGGCGATGACCCTGTTCTGGGCATCCAGAAACAGCACCATGAAGATCTCATGGTCTCGCCGGGCCAAGGTGACCCGCAGGAAGTCCCGAACTGCGCCCGGTGAGCCTAGAACATCCCTGTGCTGCAGGGCCTCCGTCAAGGACCGGCGGACCAGTTCGGTGGCAGCCCGCAATTTGGAGGCCGGTTGCGCGTACAGGGTCGGCAAGGGCTCATGCAGCAATCTGGACAGACTGCCGCTGACGTCCTTGAGTAAATCGCAGGCACAACGACGTCCAACCAAGACTCCGAGCAAGTCGATGTTTGACATCGATTCAATTTTTGGAACGCGATCCAAAGGGAAATCTGGACTGATAGTCGGATTCATGGAACTCTCCTCATCAAGATTGCGGAGAGTTCCACCCTGCAGGGGAGAAGACTCCCCGGCAGGGTGAAACAACGACGAATGTCGTGCAGTGGCTTCAGGCCGGAACGTTATCGCGCTCGCTGTACTTGGCCGGATGCGGCAAATCGACCGGCATGCCGTTGACCTTGGCGAACTTGATCCGCAGCAAGCGCCCCTTGATGGCGACACCTGGCTGGCCCATCTTTTCACCCTTTTCGAAGGTGAACATTTCCGGATAAATGTCTCCGATCCTGAAACCGATGATCACGGCCTTATCGACCGCAACGACAGGCTCCAAAAGCCGGACGATTTCCTGAGCATCAGCACCACTGACAATACAGTCGAACTTCGTGTAGCTGACATTCTGGTCGCAGCCGCGCAGTGCGCAGACAGTGCAGGCCAGGAATTCCTGACCTTTCTTGGGCTTGATCGTGCGAACACGATTGAGATATCCGACGCCTTCCACGTGGAGATTGAAGAAGGACAACGGGCTGCTGGTTTGCTGTGATTCGTTCATGATGGACTCCTATGAAAAAAATGAGAGCCCATCCCGCAACGGGGTTGGAACTCCCGACGGGGTTGAGACAAGTGACAACATCTCCGAGCCTTGCGGCTCCCGGTTTTCAGGAGATCTGACCGGATTCTTGTGATGCATGACGCGCATCAAACGGGCTGACACAGCCAACGAAAGATCCGGAGGGACGGGGGCAAGGCAGGCGTCCGATCGACCTTGATGCCTGATACTAAGCCCACGATCCGGTGCAGTGCAACTGCAATGGTCCAGCGATCGAGAAACGCGAGACAGACTGTTGGGCGATTTACTTTATCGGCATGTCGCCCCACATGTTTTGTCCAGACGATGCGTTTCATTTTCGTGAAGAGCAAGCCCAAGAACTGCAAGACGGTGCACGGTACTGGCACCGCGCCCTGGTCATTGAGCATCGAGTGGCTGGCCAGCCGTTCGTGAGAACTAACGCAGGTTGTCGAACACATTGAATATGGTGGCGATGGTGAACAGGGCCTTGTTCGCCGCCGATTTGGCCTGACTGGGACTGCAAACCACTGCACTTTGGCCCCGAATTGATCGGCTTGTTACAACAACTGCTCCGCAGCGCGCACCTCGGGCTCGGTCACTGCGTCGAGCTGCGTTGAAGCTTGTTGCAGCAGGCGCAGTTCGGCAGGGCTTGGCTTGATGCGTCGTTGCGAATGCCTCGGTAGCTCGTCGCCGGTGAACACGGCACCAGGCAGATCACCCAGCATCGCGACAGCCGCACGGATGCGCGACCGCGCCGCATCGTCCGCGCCTGGCAAAAAATCACGCCGACTCAAGGCAAGCATTTCCTCGCGAAGCAACAAGCGCTCCCAACTGATCGGCGCCAGGAACAGCGCGCGCAGACTGCGCCCGATCTGACGGATGGCCGCACGGCCCGCATCGTCGCTCAGGCGGTCCTTGAGCACCAAGGTCTTGACAAGGCGGACGTGGTAATCGAACTCGACGATCGCCTCGGCAGCGGCATATCCATAAGGGCTGCGCAGCACCAGCGAGACGGTGGCCGGGTTGCGCGAGCCGAGCACACAAATGCTGAGTCCTTTGCGCCGCAGCGCCTCAATTTCAGCTTCGTGCAAGGCGACGGCCTGCGCCATCTGCACCCGGATCACAGCCAACGACTGGTACACGCGAATCAAGATCCAGTCAGCATAAGGGTTGTCGTTGGCCGACAAAAACCAGATCGACTTCAACACCGCAGCAAACCTGCGGCCGCCCGGAATGGCAGGCACCTGCGTCTTGGCGTCCCCTGCCCGGCCGGTGAACATCCGCAGCGCATCCCGGGTGTGCAGCGTCATGACGTCGGGCGACTCATCGGCGAGCGGGCCCAGTGCGGCCGGGACTGGAAATGAGGACGAAGAAATGTCTGGTGATGCCATGGAATCTCCTGGGGTGACTGGTTGGTGAGTGGTGGTCATGCTGCTCGTGGTGCTGATGGTTCTCACGGGGTCCCGCCTTTGGCGATGCGTTGCTTGAGTTCGTCGCGCAGCTTGTTGACTTTTTCGCGTTGAGCTCTGAGCCTTCTTTGGTACTCGGGACTGGCGCGATCGGCCTCCAGGCGCTGTTCCTGCGTTTCCTGTTCGAGGCGTTGATCGAGAGTTCGCTGGCGTTGCTGGCGACCAGCAGCGATGCGGGGAGCGAGTTCGGGCACGAAACTGCCGGTGGCGGCACGCAGGATGAGGCCGCGCAAATAGCTTACCGGGGTGCTGCGTACACCGCCTGCCTGTAGCCGTCCAGCGAGTTCATCGAGCAGCACTTGCGCCTGCTCGCCGCTGCCGCGCAGCAGCGCACGGGCCGCGTCGCACTCTTGCGGCAGCATCCGTTCAGGAAAGATCAGCGCACCACCACCGGCGGCAAAGCCCGGGTCTCTCGCATCACATGAGCTGAGTTGTAGTTGTACTGAAACACCTGTACTGTTACTCACTCTTAATTCGGCGCTTTTGTCCGAACAGTTGTGGCGGTTTTGTCGAAGCAGTTGCGGCGCTTTTGTCAAAACATGAATGCGGTGTTCCCACATCCTTGTTTCGACCTTTGGTGCCCTCTTGTTTGCGGCATCGCCACAGGCTGGCTCAGCAACTGGCGATCTCGCCGCCTTGGCAGGCATCGAACAAGTTGCCAGAAGCCTCAACAGGCCATCCAGTCTGATCCGCGCCGACAGGTTCGGCGGTATGCCGCTGACCCGCTCTTCCCAGAGTCCGATGCGGATCAGATCGCGCCGCGCGGCTTCCTGTTCGCGACGGGTCAAACCGACCTCGTCAAACCAGCGCGCCACCGAACTGCCAATCCAGTCATCCCGACGGTGGCGCGACTGCACCCGCATGAGATGCAGCGCGTGCGACAGCATGAGCCCGGCATGCACGCCGCCGCCAATGCTGACCAGCGTGCGATGAAAGGCGACCGAGGGGCCAAGCAACTCGGCAACCGCGAACCGATCGGCCCAATCGGCGACCGGCGCAGCGCCCATCCTGGCGCAGGCCAGTCGCATGCCGAGCTGATGCAAGTTAACTCGGAAGTGAAGGCGCGCAGGGATGCCCATGCGTTGGTCTTCAAGCAAGGCAAGACTGCGCAGCGACTCGCGCACGCCCACCTGTTCCCTGGCGCTCAGGCCGGTCTCCATCAGCCACTGCGCGGCGGTCTTGTGGAACCAACCCGCGCTGAGCGCAATATCGCGGCCATGACGCGTCCAGTAGATCGACTGCGAGAGCAATAGCGCTGACTTCACGCCGCCCGTGAGGTCGACAAGGCGCCGGTGAAAAGCGATGTGCCGCCCCAGCAGCGGCGAGATGACAGCCAGCGGTTCAACGCCAGCATCAGGCGACTGCGTGCCTTGTGCGGCATCTGCGCGGCCCGGGTCCTGGTCCTGGGGTATGGCGAGACGCCTCAAGGGGTCGCTCCCCCGGCGCTTGCCCGCAAGGCTTGACAAACGGCCTCTGGGCAAATCCGGAACCACAGCTTGGCCGGCATGCCGATTCGGCACTCCTCCAGCAACCCGGCCCGCCGCAAGGCACGGCGCGCGGTTTCTTGTTCCCAGCGAGACAAGCCGGTCTCCTGCGTCCACTGCTGCTGCGACTGCACGAACCAGCCATCCGAGGGCGGCGCCAGGCCGTGGGTGATCCAGATCGCCTGCGACAACATCAGAGCAGGCGTCACGCCGCCGGCGACCGGCACCAAGCAGCGGTGAAAACTGACCGGCATGTCGAAGACGTCCAGCAGCATCTCAGTGGTGATTCGGTGCGGTTCAAGTTCAAGTTTCATGCGCCCGCCTCGAAGTCGCGGATGATCACTTCGAGCGCGGCAATCGGCCACTGCGCAAACGCCTGGTGCAACTGGAAGTAGCGCGCACGCGGCGCTGTGTCGCCAAGCGATCGCCAGACCTGACAGATGCGCTCGCGCAGGGCGCAGTCGGGCAAGGGCACACGCCCGGACGGACATTGAACAGCAAGTTCGCGGCGGCACGTCAAGGTCAGCTTGCGGCGCATCTTGAACAGTACGGTCATTAACCGCGTCGAGGCCCCGTGACGAATGAAATAGGATTCAAGCGCCTTGGCCTCCTTGATCAGCACGAGATTGCGCAAACCCTCCTGCAAAGCCCTGCCGTCGATCGCAAGGCTGAGGATCAGCTCGCGCATAGCGGCCAAGCGCTGGAGGTCAAGCGGCGACAACTGCCGCAGACGCTCAAGTTGCTCGACTGAGATGCCGAACGCCTCTAGTTGATCGGGCCTGGCTCGGGCCAAACGCAGCACGGCATGGTTGAGCAGGACAAGGCGAACCTGTGTGTCGTTGAGTGGCAGCATCAGCAAGGCCCTTCCAGCAAGGGTCTGCATCCGACCGTGGGCATGCGACCCTGGGGCACATTTCTTTGCCTGAGGCAGATCAGCAACTCCCAGAAAGCTGTGGCTGACTGATCGGCTGGATCGGCCAGCCAGGTCAGGAAGTTCGCAGCAAGCGGCATCGGCGCGAACGAATCGCGGTCGATCTGCCCGGTGATGCCGGCCAGCAACCCCAAAGCCCGCTGACGCTCCGGTGAGCCCGCCTGCGGATCTGCGTTCGAAGCCAGCCGAAAGCCTGCGGCTGACAGTGGTGCAGGCTCGACACAGTGGCCAAGCCCGCAAATCTCTGCAAAGGCCCGGGCGAGCCCCGACAGATCGTCAGCGGCCGACGCAGGATGTTCGGCACGCATCAACTGCGCCACGACGGCAAGATCGGGTAAATCGGGGCCTTGGTTCCAACTGGCGCCGGGCCGGGCCTGCACGCCGCGCACCGCAGCCTTGCGCAGGTTGTCGCGCAGCCCATCCAGGGATTCACCGAGTTGTACGGCCATCGCCGCTTCGCAGGCCTCACAGGTGGCAGTCGCGTTGAACCCACCGCTGTGCGGAACCCTGTCAGCGATGCCCCGAAAAACGGGCTCGAACACCGTGGCGTAAAGCGCCTCTTCGGACAGCGCCAGGCGCGCTGACGCATAGCGCTTGACCGCGTTGAGTCTGGGCTGCAGCGTCTTGACATCCAGGCCGGTCAGTCCCGCTACGGCGTCGCCCAGGATTTGCAAGCGCTCAGTGGCGAACAGGTACAGACCCAAGGTTGCGGTGTTGATCGCCAAGCCGACCGCGTGCAGGGCATCCTGCAGCGGGCGCAATGTCAACTGCCGACCCTGTTCGAGTTCCAAGCGCTGCTTGAGTGCGACGATACCGCTGGCTTTGTCCCAGAAGCTCATCTCTCCACGCTGCTCGTTTTCGATCAAATGGGCGGTCAGCACGTGGCTCTCGCAGCGCCAGGGACGAAACATCACCACCAGGTTGCGGTACCTCGGGTCGCGCGTCTCGGCCCAGAGTTGCCCGAGCGCGAGAAGACGGGTATTGCCGCCGGCCTCGACGATGAAGTGCGACTCACCGGGACGCTGGGTCACCGCCAGCGGCGAACGCAGTCCGCTGGCGCGAATCGATTCCTTGATGTCATCGAATTTGACGTTCGCCGAACGACGCGGATTGTTTTCATAGGGCCGGATTTCGTCCACAGCCAGCTCGATCTGACGTTCCAGTTGACATGGGACTGCGGAAGCCTCGGACTGGAGCGAGAGTTCGTGCGCGTTGTTGCCCGGATTACCCACCTGCAGCGACTGCGCAACGAGTCGGCGACGCGCATCGACGGAGACCTTCTGGCTCATGACGATGCCCTGTCGGCCAGAGATTGATCGGCATGAACCCCCTGCAGACCCGGGATGAGTTCCCAGACCAGTCGATGCATGACGACATTGGCACTCTGCATCACGCCATCGCGCCGGCGTTCATGCCTGTGCACGGGGATGCGCAGCGTGGCAGCTTCCTTGTAGGCCTTGGCATGGGGCACCACCGTTTCGAGCACGGCCACCCTGCCCTTGAGTCGAATCAAGTCTTCGCGGATCCCCGTGGCGATCAAGCGAGCATCGATGGAACGGTCCTGCCTATAGATCACGGCCATCACGGGACCCAGCGACGCGCCGGGCCAGCCGGCGGGCTCCAAGCGGTCCAGCAAGGCCATGGTGCCGTCCTTGAATTCCCGCGCCGAGAGGATCTCCGGCGTGATCGGCGAGACCAGCACGTCGGCGGCCATCACCGCAGCGTCCTGCAAAGGGCCGATCGCGCCAGGCGTGTCGATCAGCACGCAGTCAAAGTTGCCAGACACCGCTGGCGATTGCAGCGCGGTGCGAAGACGAAAACCGCGGTCGATGCGTCCGAGCAGCCAGTTCGGCAAACGACCCTCCGGATCATCCGACACCAGGATGTGCAGGTTGGGAAACACAGTCGCCGTGATGCAGGCCGAAGTGACCTGACCACGGACCATGGCCTCGGTCAACCCGGCCGCCGGCTCCGCCGTGGCGAGCGCAAAGTATTTCGACAAAGACGGCTGGACGTCCGCGTCGACCAGCAAGACACGCAGGCCCATGTCAGCCAGCAGCGCGCCCAGATTGGCAGTCAGCGTCGTCTTGCCGACACCCCCCTTGGTACTCATGATGGTGAACTTGATCATCGATTCCGCTCCTATTGAGTTTCCTGATCAGACATACGCAACCCAGGCGCAAACTGTCGGCCCTCCCCCTCCATGTAGAGGGCCAGCCCAAGGCATTCAAAGACCTTGCGGATCCGCCTGATCTCCTCGTAAACACTGCCGCGAGAGATTCGGAGCAGCACGGCAGCCTCCATGGCCGACAAGCCTTGCTGACCGAGCATCAGACACAGGCTGCGCTGGAAGGGCGACAGTCGAGCCACGGCGCGGCCGACATCGATGCGGGCGTCTATGCCCGCAGTGCCCTGCGTTTCCTTTGGATCCAGCCATTCGCCCAGATCGCCCAGATCGGCCAACTCGACCGGCAAGACCTCGTTCTGGACCGACTCATTCAACGCATCGAGCGACAAAGCGTTGAGATCACCCACTCGCTTTCGCGCCGTTTGTACGCGCATCAAGTCGGTGAGCTTGTTACGCAGAACCTGGGCCATATAGACCACCGGCGGGTTCTCTGGATCCGGGACCAGTCGGGTGCGGACCCCGATCCAGTGCAGGAGGCAATCCTGGACCAGGTCGTCGAATTCCTGCCGCCAAACTGTTCCAAAAGTCCGTCTGAATTCACCTACAAGTTTCTTGGTGACAGCCACTTCCCATTTCTCCAATCCATCTCCGTGATGTATCGACATGTCGTTCCTCGTCAGTTAAAAGACGAGGAAATGAGCGCGGCAAATTCAGCCCATGTAGCGCGATAAATTTCTCAGCAATAAAAAAATCGTGTATTTTTTGACAAAAAGTGACACCGTCCTCTTTTTTGCTCGCACCAGCGAAGCTGGCGGGCTCAAAAGATTGCAGGCAATTGGCGCTGGCCGCTGTCACAGGGGTGGAATTGCGACTATTTCAGGGCTGCAGACAGCTCGTCAAACGCAGCCCGGCGAGGTCGCAGTCGCAGTCGCAGGCGCAGGCGATGGTCTTGCCCCGTGCCGACCACCGCAACGGATCACATCCCAGACGCTTTCTGGCAAAGACTTGCTGGGCAATTTCATCCCCCCATCGGACCGACAGGTGCACCCATCTGGTGGCGCCGATTTCGGGGAGAAGTTCGCGACACTTTTTGTCCAGATTGCGTAATCAAGGACGAGGGCAATACAAAGATCGGAGGTGCCTCGACGACGACGTCATCACAACCGCTCTGACGGCTCTTGCAGGGTCGCGGTCGTCATCTCGACGGCGAAGACGCGAAATTGTCGGATGACCGTGCCGCAAGGGGCGAACAACTGCGACTACCTGCCCATGCAGTTCACACAACAGATTCGGAGCAACAGATGAACAAATTTCCCGCCGGCGCCTTGGTCCGCGTCTCGACGATTTGCAGCAACCCAAAAACTGGCGAACCCGGCTTGCTGCCGATCTCGCGCTCAGGTTGGTACAAGTGGGTGAAGTCTGGCCGGGTGCCGCCCGGCCGCAAGATAGGACTGAATACGACGGTCTGGCCCATTGAATTGATTTTCAATCTTGGCAAAACAGACGAATCGTGGTGACTCAAAGGCGGCCTACGCCGGATCAGTACTGGATCAAATCCGACACTTCACCGTCAAATAAAGGCGGATCCTGACCAGCGTTCACAAGAACCAAGACAAGCCCACGCAGCAAGCCTCTGGCCAAACTTACTTCGACTGGTTGGCGCAAGCGATGGCGGCCAAACAAATGCCTGGCATCGAGAGCATCGAACGTGACCATGAATACGACGATGCCAAGTTCCGCAGTGCCGGCATCCGCCTGGCCTACCAGCCCAGAACGGAACAACTGCAGGGCCTCAAAGAAGGCATCTTGTTGGAAGTCGGGTTTGACGACACCGCGCCCAACCGCCCTTGCGATATGTCGTCATGGGCGTTGGATGCGGCGCTGAACAGCACGGTTGCCGTGATCGATAACCGCGCCATCGGCGTGCTGTGCTACCGCCCGGCCTACACCTTTGTTGAAAAGCTGCAAACCGTCTCCACCAAATTCCGCAACCAATAAAGCCTGGCCCAACACAGTGGTAACCCCGCAAGCAGTTTTCCCAAGAACTTTTTGCGCCATTGCTACGACCTGTATTGCCTGCTGGAAAGCCCTGAAGTGCTGGCCTGCATCGGCACCCCGGCCTACCACGCCCGCAAACAAGAGCGTTTTCCTGCCGCCGACAACCAGCACATTGCCAGCAACGAGACCTTTCAATTGAGCCAGCCCGAAGTTCGCGCCCTCTACATCGCCAAATACAAAGAGACCAGCGGTCTGTATTACGCCGGCCAGGTGCCGTTCAACGACCTGTTGGCACGTGTTGTCCAGCACATGGGTCGCCCTCAATGCCCTTCTAATTCAATCGCGCTCACAGTTTGATTCTTCCAACAAAACTTCCATAGAAATGTGTGTGGCGCCGCTGAAGTCGCTGTTGCCAATTTGACGAATCAGAATTCACCTATCACAATGTTGTTGAAATTTTCAACAACCAAGGGGTCGCGATGGCTACCGTCAATTTCAGTGTTCCTGAAGACATCAAGAATGCCTTCAACATGGTCTTTGAAGGCCAGAACAAAAGCGCCGTCATTGCAGAGTTGATGCGCGAGGCGGTTGAGCGTGTTCAAAGTCAACAGCGCAGCAAAGAGGCGTACCAGCGCATCCTGGAGCGTCGGCAACACGCACCCCACATCACTGAAGAGCAATTTCGCGCCGCCCGTGAGGAAGGCCGCCCGTGATTGCGGTGGTGGATGCCAGCGTAGCGGTCAAATGGTTTTTGCGCGGCCATCCAGATGAACCACACACGGACTTGGCGTTGCGCCTGCTGGAGCAATCTGTGCTCGGCTGGCTGCCGATGGTGCAGCCGGGCCACTTTGTAGCCGAAGTTGCAGCGGTTTTGGCCCGGCTCAATCCAACCGGGGCACAAGATGACTTGTTTGATTTGCTCGACATCAGGTACCGCACCCTGACCAGCCCGGAAACCTACGCCACTGCGCTGGATTTGGCCATGCGTCATCAGCATCACCTGTTCGACACGCTTTACCACGCAGTGGCCTTACACACCCCAGGCGCGGTGCTCATCACGGCCGATGCACACTATTACGCCAAAGCCCGGTTTGAGGGGCAAATCAGCTTGTTGGCAGATTTCAGCCTCCCTTGATCTGCATCTGCTGGCGCGCATGGTGCCGCTGGCCGTGAAGCCTCTCAACCTTCAGCGAACCGAAGAGCGACTCGCTACAGGCGTTATCCCAGCAATCCCCCTTGCGGGGATCAACAACGCCAAAAACTCTCCCGCAATCCGCTGCGCTGCTTGCCGGGCTATGCGAAAAAACGGCTCGTAGCCCGCATGAGGCCGCAGGCCGGAATGCGGGGATCGGCGAAGGCAAAACCACCCAATTCGCCACTGCCCAATCGCTCTCAAGCCCCCCCCAAGATGAACGTCCGCCACCGCAATCAATGTCATCTATCATTGTGTGATAATGATAACTATGACGACCCGCGGTCCCGCGCTCGATACCTTGTTGGATCTTGACGGACAGGTGCTGGTGATCGACGAAGCCGGCTACTGGGTGAAGTTCGTGATCCACCAAGTGCCGGCCACCCCCGACAAACCGCATGGCCTCGATTACACGTTGACCATGCACGGCCCGGATGGCGGACGACTGGTCGGGTTCGATAACGCTCATCAGGTGGCAGGTCAGGACAAAGGGACGGCCAAGGACCATCGGCACCGGCTGCGCGCGGTGAGGCCCTATGACTACACCGATGCTGCCGCGCTGCTCGCAGCCTTCTGGCAAGAAGTCGAAACGGTAATGCGGGACAAAGGAGTCTGGACATGAAGACGCTGAAGATCGGAATCGCCTCATACGCGGAAATGAAGGCACGCACGATGGCGATCGCCAGGGGCGAACTGCGGGCCAAGCCAGGCGATCCAACGGTGTGGTTCACCTCGCCAGAAAGCTTCGCCAAGTTACTGTCGAACCGGAACCGGGCGCTGCTGGCGCAGATCGCCGACACACACCCCGAATCACTGCACGAACTGGCCGCCACTACGGGGCGCACCTCAGGCAACCTGTCGCGCACGCTCAGGACGATGGAGCGTTACGGTTTGGTTCGCCTGCACAAGGGTGAGCGAGGCAAGGTTCGCCCTGAGGTTCCCTACCGCGAAGTACAACTCGCAATGACGCTGTCCTAGACGCTGCCCTGAACCGATCGTCCATCATCAGCAACGGTAGGCCGCAAGAGGCCAACGGCCGGAATGCGGGGATCTGCGGCGCCAGAAACTCCCCCGCATTCCGCTGCGCTACTTGCCGCAACGGCCACTACGCCCCTTCAAAACAAAGCCAAAAGTCGAATATATTTGACATCCTCAAGTTGATTCTCTATGCTTGCTGCATGCCTGCAATCCAGGAACTCGGCGCAGCGGTGCGTACAAGGCGCTCCGACATGGGATTGACGCAAGCGACCCTTGCCAAGCTCTGCGGCTTGTCACGCGCCACGGTCAATCAGCTCGAAAACGGCACCATCAATGACTTGAGCCTCAACCGTGCCTCAAGGCTTCTGGATAGTCTTGGGCTGCAAATAACGGTTGCCCCGCCAAGATCACGGAGCGAAAGCGCCGGCAGTCGCGATGGCAATGCTTTGCTCAAGGCCGCGCAAACGGCCAGCGTGAGTTTCAGGGTTTCCATGCCGCCGGAAATCCTCGAACAGGTCCTGACCACCCTTGATCCACCCAAGGAATTCGTTCCACATCTGCACACGCTACTGGAAGAAGCGCCAATTTCCTTGCTGGCTGGAATCGTTGAGGAACTTCATCTCAAGCATGGGATCGACCGGATCCAGACCTGGCACAGGATGCGCGAAATGGCGCGCCAATTTTTGAGTAGTCGCGGGCAATGGCAATGAGCAGGATGGCAGGCCGGAATGCGAGAATCGGCGGTGCCAAGAAACTCCCCGCAATCCGCTGCGCTGCTTGTCGGGCTACGCGAAAAAATCCGGTAGCCCGCAAGAGGCCAACGGCCGGAATGCGGGGATTGGCGGCGCCAAAAACTCTCCCGCAATCCGCTCCGCTCCTTGCCGGGCTACGGAAGTTCAAGCGGTCTTGCGGAAGGTGGCGGGTAGCTTGCGAGAGGCGTCTTCGGCGAGGCGGTAGAGCAGTGCGGGGCGGCGGGAGCTGGTGCGGTAGTTGCCGGTTTCTTCGATCACCTTGGCCGACAGCATGCGGGTACGGAAGGCTGATTTGTCGAGCTCGCGGCCGAGCACGATTTCAAAGGTGCGCTGCAACTCCGGCAAGGTGAATTCCCCCGGCAACAGCGAGGCCGGCAGCACGGTGTATTCGACCTTGTCACGCAAGCGCCGCAGCGCCGCGTCCAGCAGTTCATCATGGTCAAAAGCCAGCGGGCGGGGAACGTCCGGGCCGACCGGGAACCAGCGTTGTGGCGCCAGGCCATCGCCTTCGCCTGACGCGTCCGAAGCGATCAGGGCGAAATAGACATTGGTGACCGACCAATCGCGTGGGTCACGATCCGCACTGCCCCAACTGCCCAGTTGCTCCAGATAAGGCGTGGTCACGCCGGTCTTGGCGGCCAGCTTGCGGCGCGCACAGGCCTCAGTCGTGGCGTCCTTTTGCACATCGACGAACCCGCCCGGCAAGGCCCGCCGCAGCGGGAAAGGCTCATCCGGCCCCTCACCGCGCTGCACCAGCAACACCGACAAGGCCTCGTCGCGGATCGAGAAGATCGCGATGTCGACGGTCACCAGCGGCCGCACGATCGCATCGACCGCTTTGCTGCCTGCCGCTGCGCGCCCTGCACTCGCCAACTGCCCCGCTGAATGGATGTTTTTCTTCATCGCTGCACTTTTTAAAAAATGAACGCTTGATCAAGTTGTATTTTACAACTAAAATTAGGTTGTCTTATGCAACTTAAAGGAGAACAGCCACGAACACACACACCAGGTCGTCCTTCGCTTTCGATCCCACATAATTGCCAATTCAAACAGCGATTCAATTCACCTGCAAAGGAGAATGCTGCTGATCGGCACGGTTGCGGGAACCTTGTTCGCCGTGCCGTTGTGCCGCAAGAATTCATGCCCAAGATCGGCAACGGACCGCGCTGGTCCCGCCGGTCGCATATTGGTAGGCAGATGGTTTTCAAAGGGGAAACATGAGACTTCTTCACACCTCGGACTGGCATTTGGGCCAGGCGCTGCACCAGTTCGAGCGCAGTCATGAGCACAAGCTTTTCCTGGCCTGGTTGCTCGACACGCTGGTGACCGAGCAGGTCGACGGATTGCTGATCGCGGGCGATGTATTCGACAACACCAACCCATCCGCCGCTGCACAGACCCAACTCTATGTCTTTCTGACCGAAGCGCGGCGGCGTATTCCCCATCTCAAGATCATCATCACGGCGGGAAATCATGACTCTCCCGGGCGACTGGAGGCACCAGCGCCTTTCCTTTCCCTGCTCGATGCCTGCGTGGTCGGACAGGCCTTGCGCAATGGCGATGACATCGACCTCGAGCGTCTGGTGCTGCCACTGCAGGATCGCAATGGCGCAGTAGCGGCATGGTGCATCGCCATACCCTTCCTGCGCCCGAGCGATGTGCCCCGGGTTGAAGGGGCCGCCGACCCCTATACGGCAGGCATCGAGGAGTTGTACCGACAGGCTTTCGACTACGCCTGCAGCAAACGCAAGGCGGGGCAAGCCTTGATCGCGATCGGGCATTGCCACCTGACCAGCGCCAAGGTGTCTGAGGATTCGGAGCGGCGCATCATGATCGGCGGCGTCGAGTCCTTGTCGGCCAACATCTTCGATTCGCAAATAGCCTATGTCGCGCTCGGCCATCTGCATCTGGCGCAACAAGTCGGCGCCGACCCGACCCGGCGTTACTGCGGTAGTCCGCTACCGATGTCGTTTTCGGAAATCGACTACCCGCACCAGGTGGTCGTTCTGGATCTGGACGGCGAAGCCGCCACCCACATTCGCGAGATTCGCATCCCCCGCAGTGTGGACTTGTTGCGTATCCCGAAACAACCTGCAAGCCTGGACGAGGTGCTGCGCCAACTTGAAGCCTTGAACCCGCCCGACCGCAACGAAGTCGAATGGCCTTACCTGCAAGTTCGGGTCTTGCTCACCCAACCAGAACCGGGGCTTCGCGCGCAAATCGAGACCGCGCTGAACGGCAAGCAGGTTCGCCTGGTGCGGATCGAAACGTCCTACGCGCAGAACTCGGCCATCGCCACAGCGCAAGCCCTTTCGGTGGATGAATTGAATTCGCTGGCACCTGCGGACTTCTTCGATCGCCTGTATCAGAACCGGTTTGGCACCGCCCCACCTGCTGAGATCCTGGCGGCCTTCACCGAGTTGCTGAACGTACCGGCCCAGACAGGAGTCCCAGCATGAGGATCCTGGCCATCAGAGGCAAGAATCTGGCCTCGCTGGCGGGCGAGTTCGCCATCGATTTTCAAGCCGAGCCCCTGGGCAGCGCCGGTCTGTTTGCCATCACCGGCCCCACTGGTGCTGGCAAGAGCACGCTGCTCGATGCCCTATGCCTGGCTCTCTACGAGAAAACACCGCGCTTGGCCAAGGCACGGGGCGAACATATCCCCGACGTGGGCGACAACGACGTCTCGCCCTCGGACCCGAGGACGATCTTGCGGCGTGGCGCCGCCGAGGGCCATGCCGAGGTCGACTTTGTCGGCAGCGACGGCGTGTCTTACCGTGCTCGCTGGAATGTGCGCCGCTCGTGGGTCAAGGTCGACGGCAGGCTTCAACAAAGCGAGGTCAGCTTTTCGCGCTTGAATGACGGCCAGGTCCTGAGCGACCACCGCAAGTCTGAAACCCTTCGATTGATAGAGGCCAAGATCGGTCTGAATTTCGACCAGTTCACGCGCGCCGTGCTGCTGGCGCAAAACGAGTTTGCCGCTTTCCTGCGGGCTTCGGACGATGAACGCGCCGAGTTGCTGCAGACGCTGACGGGCACCGAAACCTTCACCTTGATCTCGCAGCAAGCGTACGCGCGCATGAAGACCGAGAGGGAACAACTGGATCGACTGCAAGCGCAGTTGCAGGACCAGGCGCCGCTGGCGCCGGAACTGCGCACCGAAACGAACAATCATCTGCTGGCCCAAGACGAGAAGGTCAAGGCACTGGAAGCGAGCAAGGCCCTCGAAGAAGCTCAACTGCGCTGGTTCAAGCAACTCGACGACTTGACTGCCGCATTGGTGAAAGCCAGCCAGAAGCTCGACGCTGCGCGGGCTGAGCAAGCAGCGGCAGCGCCACGTCAAAGCCATCTGACGACCCTGGAGCAAGTCCAGTCAGCGCGACCGATTTGCGTCGAATTTGACCGTCTTGGCACCGAGGTCCTTGCCCATGAGCAGGGCCTTCATACAGCGAGCAGCGCATTTGCAGCCAACGCCAGCGCGCTGACCAACTGCACTCAGACACAACAGTCCGCAATCCAGCGGGCGGGCAAAGCCGAGGCGGACAGAACGCTGGCCCAACCCTTGATCGCCAAAGCGCGCGAACTCGACGCCGCGATGCAGGCGCTGGAACCACAAAGGCAATTGGCGATAAAGGCAACCGACCTAGCGCAGGCCCAAGCGACCGAAGTCAATGCGCAAAAGGGTGAAGCCAAAAAGAAACTGGCAGCAAGCCATGAACAGATTGCCGCTGCCCAAACCTGGCTCGCCGGGAATGAAGCCTTGCGCACCCTGGCTGAGGGCTGGCAGCGCTGGGAGGGCCTGTTTGAAAACGCGCAAAGTCATTTGACAGCGCAGCAGCAGGCAGCTCATAGGACTGCCGACTTAAACTCCCAGGCGGCAACCATTGCCAATTCAACGCAAGAAAAGCAGGCGGTCTTGACCGCGGCTGCCAAAAAATCACAGCAAACGCAGCAAGATCTGGCCGCACGCCAGCTCGATTGCGCCACGCTCGACCTTGAAAAATTGGCGCAAGAAAAGCAACGACTCGACTTGCGCCGCGACCATCTGCAATCCGCAGCAAACCTGTGGCAGCAACTCGTCGACGGTTTGAAGGAGAAAGCCAAACTTGAACAGCAGCGTGAGCCGCAGGCTGCAATCGTCTTGACTTGCGAACAAGAGCGGCTTGCGTCTGCCAAGCAGCAGCCCTTGCTGGCGCAGGATGTCCAGGCGGCTCAACAGTCGCTGGATCTGGCCAACCTGGCTGCCGGCAAAGACGCGAAGTCTCTGCGTGCCAAACTGAAAGCCGACAACCCTTGCCCAGTCTGCGGCGCGACAGACCATCCCTATGCGGATCAGTCACCGCAGAGCGACGCGATCCTCAGTGTGCTCAAAGCGCAGGTTGACAACAAACGGCAGGCCTTGGACAGCCTGATTGCAAGCCAGGCAACCAGCACAGCGAAGTTGGCCGCGGCGACCAGTCTAATCAAGTCGATCGACAGCGATATGGCGGCACTCGCGGTCTTGAGCCGGAACCGGCAGATCAGCTGGCAAGCGCTGGAACTGCAAGCCGAATTGGCCACTGAAACCGACCAGGGAAGCTGGCTGGAGGCTCAACAGGTCCGGGTCAAGGGTGACCTGGAACGTGTGGTCGGGGATGAAAAATCCTCCCGAGACAAACTGATCAAAAGAGACCAAGCGCAAGTTGCCGTGTCAAACGCCCTGGATGCCGAGAAGGTCGCCCAAGAGGCGATCAACCAGCAGACCTTGACACAAAAACTCAACGGGCAAGAGCTTGAAGTTCAAGCGAAACTGATCGCTGACAGCGCCACGAAACTGGCCGAGCTTCAGCTTAAATTGGACCCAGCCTTCCCGGCCCAGTCCTGGCGCGACCAATGGTCAACGGAGCCGAAATCTTTCGTGGACCGCTGCAGCAGCCAGGCCAAGGATTGGCGTCTCAGGCAGCAAAAACTGTTGGATCTGACCCATCTGATCAAGACCCAGCAGTCCGAGCTCACTGGTTGCGAGAAGGCGAACCTTCAAGCTGCAACGCATTTGAAGACGCAGGCAGATCAGCTGAGCAAGCTCGCCAACGAAATCCAGCAATATCAGGGCGAGCGCAGCAAGATCTTCGAGGGCCGATCAACGCCTACTGTCGAGGCGGAACTGAACAGCCGTCTCGCACAGGCCAAGGCTGAACAATCGCTGGCGCAGACCGCACTGGAAAAAGTTCAATCTGAAAACACCCGCCTGACAGAGTCGGTGAAGCTGGTCAGCGCGCAATTGGAAAAAAGCCAAGGCCTGCGGGCGACAGCGCTGGGCCAGCTCGACGGTTGGCTCGCTGCCTATTGCGCAACCGCCGGCGACGCTGCGCTGGCGCACGCCGACTTGAAGCAGCTGCTGGCCATCAGCGACGACTGGATGAAGCTGGAACGAGCAGCCTTGCAAGCGATGGCAGCTGCCGTCAGCAGCGGCCAGGCGGTGCTTGAAGAACATCGCCGGGCCAAAATCGCCCATGAAGCCGGCAAGACCGTGCAGGATGACCAGGAAACTTTGCGCGCCAAACAAGCTGCCACGCTGGCGGCAATGGAGGCCGCAGCCATTGCATTGACTGGTCTGAAAATCGCCATCGCCCAGGACGACGAGCGGCTGAGCAAGTCATTGGCACTGCGCTCCGAAATCGAAACCCAGGGCAATCGCTCAAAAGTATGGTCGCAGCTCAGCGAGCTGATCGGTTCGGCAGACGGAAAGAAATTCCGCAACTTCGCCCAGCAACTCACGCTCGACATCCTGCTGCGCGATGCGAACCTGCACCTGCAGAGCCTGTCCAGGCGCTATCGACTCGAACGGATCAAGGACAGTCTGGGTTTGCTGGTCGTCGACCAGGACATGGGGGATGAGCGCCGGTCGGTGCACTCGCTCTCGGGTGGGGAATCCTTCCTCGTGTCACTGGGGCTGGCACTCGGTCTTGCCTCGCTGTCATCCCACCGGGTCCGGGTCGAGTCGCTGTTCATCGACGAAGGCTTCGGCAGCCTGGACGCGGATTCGCTTCGGGTTGCCATGGACGCACTCGACAATCTGCAAGCTTTGGGCCGCAAGGTGGGCGTGATCTCCCATGTGCAGGAGATGACCGAACGCATCGGCACAAGAATCAACGTCAGGCGAACCGCCGGGGGACAGAGTAAAGTGACGGTCACCTGATATTCGCTACACCGGTAACAATATTCCATCCCTGCGCGTCAATTTCCGAGCAGCGACCAAACTTTCTATCCGTGCATTCATCACGCCGGCAATATTGACCATGGCCCGCCCAAAACCATGGACCGAAGTCAATACATCGAAATCACTGGCAAAAACAATTTTACTTTACATTACCGTTTAAAAAATATAAATGGTATTTACTTCTGTAAATGACGATCCCCTGACGAAAACGGGTCCTGATCAGTTCCTGATCAACGCGCCCTTGGACAAAGACAGTCCTGGTCGAAAAAGGTCAGGCCTGGGCGGCAAAAATAGCCAAAGGCCATCCGATCAATCGAGCAGCTTGACACGCCCGCCAAACGCATGCTGGCTGTCTGGACGGTGTTGGGCTCGCGGCGCCACCGGCCAGCTTCGCGCAAGATGGCCTCGTGATAAGCGCTTACAGACCGGTAGAACTGCAGACCGGAATGCGGCAACTGGCGGTGGTAAAAACTCCCCCGCAATCCGCTCCGCTCCTTAGCGGGCTACCGGAAGTTCAAGCGGTCTTGCGGAACGTGGCGGGTAGCTTGCGAGAGGCGTCTTCGGCGAGGCGGTAGAGCAGTGCGGGGCGGCGGGAGCTGGCTCGTAGCCCGCATGAGGCCAACGGCCGGAATGCGGGAATCGGCGGTGCCAAAAACACCCCGCAATCCGCTGCGCTGCTTGACGGGCTACACGAAAAAACG
>CAIJIT010000123.1 GCA_903820745.1 uncultured Burkholderiales bacterium | reverse complement strand
TTTGCGACAGATGCAGAAGTGAAGGCTGTGTTTGCCAAGTATGGCGCGTAAGCTGCGCTGGACCCGCCGGGCGCAGGACGAACGGGTTGTTTTTGCAGGGCGCGGAGCGCATTGGCGGCTTTGGCCGGCGTTGCGGCACAGAAAGTCAACAATATGTCCCGTTCGCCCTGAGCCTGTCGAAGGGTGCTCATCCGGTGGTGGTGGTCCGGGTCCTTCGACGGGCTCAGGACGAACGGGTTCTCGAGCCGCGGCGAATGAGTTCGGGCCTTCAAGTTCGTAGTCCGTCAAGAAGCGTATCGGACTGCGGGGATCGACGCAGCGTAGCCAGGGACGACTATTGTTTACACGTTGCCCCTGCCCGCTTACAAGCTCAAAAAATCCTCATAAGCCGCCGCCAGGCCTTGGTCGAGATTGACCTTGGCGCGCCAACCAAGTGCGTTCAGGCGGTGGCTGTCCATCAATTTGCGCGGCGAGCCATCGGGTTTGCTGGCGTCGAAGTCGATGCTGCCCTGGAAGCCCGTGGCTTCGCTGACGGCCAGCGCGAGCTCGGCAATGGTGATGTCGTCACCGCAGCCGACGTTGAGATGGCTGTGCATCGGGCTGGTCTGCTGGTCGTAAACGGCTTTGGGCAGATCCATCACATGGACACTGGCTGCAGCCATGTCGTCGACATAAAGGAACTCGCGGCGCGGTTTGCCTGAACCCCAGATGGTGACCACCGGCAAATGGTTCAGCTTGGCTTCATGGAAGCGGCGGATCAGTGCGGGGATGACATGGGAGTTTTCAGGGTGGTAGTTGTCGCCGGGGCCGTAGAGGTTGGTCGGCATGACGCTGCGGTAATCGACGCCGTACTGGCGGTTGTAGCTTTCGCAGAGTTTGATGCCGGCGATCTTGGCAATCGCATAGGGTTCGTTGGTCGGCTCGAGCAGGCCGGTCAGCAAGGCGTCTTCAGCCATCGGCTGGGCTGCCAGCTTGGGGTAGATGCAACTGGACCCAAGGAACAACAGCTTTTGCACGCCCTGGCGCCAGGCGCTATGGATGACATTGGCTTCGACCATCAGGTTCTGGTAGATGAACTCGGCCGGGTAGGTGTTGTTGGCATGGATGCCGCCCACCTTGGCCGCGGCGAGATAGACCTGATCGGGTTTTTCGGCTTCAAAGAATGCCCGAACCGCGGCCTGGTCGGTCAGGTCGAGTTCGGCATGGGTGCGGGTGACGATATTCGTTTGGCCCTGCTCGGCGAGCCGCCGGACGACGGCCGACCCCACCATGCCGCGGTGGCCAGCGATGTAGATTTTGGGCAATTGGGTCATGGGGTTACAAGATTTTCATTGAGTCGTCGCCCGATCGTAGCCCGCAAGCCGTAGCCCGCAAGGAGCGCAGCGGATTGCGGGTCGGGACGAGTTGCTTTGGGCGTTCGTCGCGTATCGCCCGGCCTCCCCGCATTCGGCCTTGCGGCCATCCATGCGGGCTACGGGGCCCACCAGCGCGCGGTTCAAGCCCATTCACTTCCTCCCAATCGCCCTGCCCCAAGCCCCACGCAAACGCAACAACTTTTCAGCCGTTTCAGGCGTCTGCGCCGCGCCGCGCAGCGCTTGGCGGATGAAGACAAACAGCAGCAAGGCGAATCCGCTGGCAAGCGTCGTCGTCATCGCAATAGTCGCCTTCTTCGGCTTGGCTTTGCGTTCGGGAGGAATTGCCACGTCGACGACCTGAATAGCAGCGCCTTCGCGGCTTTCATCAACCCTGGCCATTTCATACTGCTTGGCAAACAAATCAAATAGGGTTTCGTGATATTTGAATTCGCGATACCTGGCGATGTAGTCGCTGTCACCACCTTGGGTTGGCTCGGCTTTCTCGGCAAAGCTCATCTGACCACGCATCGCAGCAAGTTCAGTCTGGGCTTGTTTGAAGTCGGGCGCCGATTCGGTCAAATAGCCACGCATTGAAGCCAGCTTGATTTCCTGCGCAGTTATGCCTGCTTTGAGCTTGGCCAGGCCCTCCACTGCGGCCCCCGGGCTGGCTTTCAGGGCACCGGTATTGACGCCGCTGGCCTTCAACGCTTGCTCTGCCTTGGTCAGGTTATCTCTGGCATTGGTCAACTGTTTTTCAAAGAAGACCCGCCGCTGTTGTGCTTCAGTCAAAGCCAACCGCCCGAGGAAATTACGCAACTCTTCGACATTGCCGTTGGCCAATTGGGCTGCAAAAACCGGATCCTTGTCAGATGCATCGATTGTGATCAGGCCATCCTTGCCGCTGGTGACCAGAATATTGGCTTCAAGCCCTTTGCGTGCGTCTTCACGGCTCTTGACCTCATACAAATCGAGCAACTTAAATCGATCGACCAAGGCGTCCTGCACCGTGCGGCTCTTGAGAAAAGCAACATATTGATCACCCGGATTTTTCAGCCCGGAAGCCGCACCTGCCAAGCCCCCCAATGCGCCAAGACTCGACAGCATCGCGGCCGCTCCGCCTTGTTGTTGCTGCGGAATCATGATTTTGGTGGTAGCGGTGAAGGTCGGCGCGATCGTGAAGCTGTAGCCCAGCGCCAGCAGGCCGGCAGCCAAGGGCCCAAGCACCAGCAAGCGTAGGTTGTCGGCCACTACCTGCAGCAGGTCGAGCAGGCTGATTTCGTCGTCTTCTTCTTGTTCGGGCCTGGCTTCGATGTTGTCGTGGTTGGCGGTCATGGGTTTGGCTTGGAAAGGCCAAGGCTTGCAGCCGTGGCTTGAATGGAAGGAACGACTTTGAACAGTATTGCAGGCGCAACAGTTTCGGCGTATTCGGGCAGGTGATACAGGCTCACAACAACACGCCCGTACGTTGGGCAATTTCAAAAATCGGCGCTGGCGGGGTGTTGGCGTCCTTGAGGATGACGTCAATCTTGCGATCGCCCAGCGCGAACGTCAACGCGCCGTGCATTTGGCAAATCGCCTTGGCCCGGTTTGCCAGTGCCAGGTCGGTTTCGAAGAACAAATCGATGTCACCGCCCTTGCGGTCGTCCATTGCCATCGAGCCAAACACCTTGACGCGAGCAGCCTCGCCGAGCACCTGCCGGGCGGTGCGGCGTATCGCTTGAACCTGATCACTGCTTAAACGCATGCTGGCTAGTTTATTGCTTCGGTTGCGCTGATCGATGGGTTGTCACATCGATCGTTGCGATTGTTCGGGCTTGGGTGCTAGCGTTGGGGCCGATCATGACTCAATGTTCCAGAGCAAAAATTGAACAATGAATTGCTCTTTGTCCTCGACGACCCAGCTCATCACCTGATCCATGTCGCTGTTCATATAGTCGTGCACGATACGGTTGCGCAAACCGATCACTGCATTCCAGGCGGCCAAATCAGCGGTTTCAATCAGCCCGCAATCCACCAAACTGCTGAACGCGTCATAGGCAGAAACCGGCACTGGCTGGTTCTTTGCCTTGAGCAATTGCTTGGCTTTGCCGATGGAGTTTTCAACCAGCACTTGCAATGCATGCAGGACACCGCTCTGCTCCAACGTCGTCAGCTGGCGACCGGTGTTGATGATCGCTTTGGCTTGGCTCAGCAAGGCACTCTGCGCTGCGGCTATGCGCGCCGTCTCAGCCTGATAAAGGTCAAGCCGCATGTTGCTTCTCCCAATAGAAATCTTCGAGCTCGCGCCAAGTCCGCCGCAAAAATTGTGGCCAGGCGAGCGACTCGCCGCCATGCAGCAAAAGCCCGTCTTCGGCGACACAGGCTCGCATTGCCAGGTTGGCACGCCGCAGCTCGATCAGGTCAATTGCCATTGGGTTGACCGCCAAGACCAAAGCCAGTTTGCGACGCAGCGTTTCGGTGTTGGCAAGCACCGTGAGCCAATCGAGCGTCGGCGACCATTGCAAGGCAATATCCCAGTCGCTGGCGGCATGGGCTTGACCTGTTGCGCGGCTGCCAACCAGAGCAGCGAACTCGAGTTGAGTTTCAGCACCAAGGCATAAGCGCAGCGCTTGAAGGCAAGCTTGCGTTGGCGTCGGTGCGGAATCGCTCATCGCTTGCGCCTACTTGAGCGTCTTGATCGCTGCCGCGCCCAAGCCTAAGTTGCTGAGGATTTGGGTCCAGTCCTTGAAACCGCGGATCCACAGCGAATAGTTGCTCTCGGAAGCAAGTTTGACAGGCACGACAACCGCGTCGCCAGGCATCAAAGCCAGCGATCCGAAGCTGCCGCTGAACCAGGAACCCAGCGGGCCGCTGCGGTCTTTTTTGGCTTCAATGCTGCCATCAGCCCGGATCACGAAGATATTGTCCTCGTCGGCATCTTCAGTCAGGCTGGCGGTTTTCAGGACATCAGCCACGGTTTTTCCTGGTTTGTAGATGTAGACATTTTCGTTGTTGACTGCGCCCACCGCAGTCACAAAACCAGGTGTGACCGGGACCAAGATCCGGTCACCATCTTCGAGCGGCAGGTCAGGCAGGCCGGCAATGCTTCTCTCCTGTCGGTCGAGTTCGAGGGTGATGCGGCCATTGCTCCTGACCGATTTGAGTTTTTCGATCTGCATTTTTGCCTGAGCTTGTTGAATCGGTAAGGCCGGATTCTGGCTCAGGGTATCAATCGTGCGTTCGCTCAGTTGCGCCTGAAATTTAGACTCCAGTTTACGCACGACAAG
>CAIJIT010000122.1 GCA_903820745.1 uncultured Burkholderiales bacterium | reverse complement strand
GGCGGCATTGGCGTGCACCATGAGGATGTGTCGCATATGCGGCGCACCGCTGACCGGCTGTTCGGCAAGGACTACCAATGGTCCGTGCTGGGTGCCGGCCGGCATCAGTTGCGGATTGCGGCGATCGGCGCGGGCCTGGGTGGCAATGTACGGGTCGGGCTGGAAGACAGCCTGTGGTTGGGCAAGGGCAGGTTGGCCGAGAGCAATGCGCAGCAGGTGCGGCAGGTGCGGAAAATCATCGAAGGGCTGGGGCTGGAGGTCGCCAGCCCTGACGAAGCGCGGCAGATTCTGCAGTTGAAGGGCGCTGATCAGGTCAGGTTCTAGGCGCGGCCGGGAAAGTGGCGCGGATCGACTGGGCGGCGCCGGCGATGTCGGCAATGATGGCCTGACTCAGCATCTCGGCGTTGCCGGTTTCGAGGCCGAGGATCACCTGGGCATGCAGATGGGTCGAGTCAGCAAAACCATGGTCATCAAGGCAAAAACGAATCAACGGACCGACCCGAACCCAGAGTTTTTCGATCACCGAGAGGATGAAGTTGCTGGCACCCAGGCGGTAAATGAGGAAATGGAATTGGAAGTTCCGGTCCAGAAAGGCTTCGACATCGGCAGCGGCAACGGCGGAACGCATCTCGGCGTCGAGCTCCTTCAAGCGCAGCAGATGGCTGGCTTGCAGGTTCGGGATCGCCTGGGATGCCGCCAGACCCTCGATATGGATGCGCAGATCGGTGATCTCGTCAAACTCCCGGGCCGACAACTCGGGCACGATGACCGAACGGTTCGCCCGCAATTCGAGCGAGCCTTCAGCGATCAACCGGTTCATCGCTTCGCGGGCCGGCATGACACTGGCGCCGAGCATGGTGGAGATGGCTTTGACAGTAATGATCTGGCCCGGTTGGAAATGGCCGTTCATCAGCGCATTGCGTACCGATACCGTCACCTGCTCACGCAGGGTGAGGTATTCGACCGGTTTCAGCGCAGGCATGGCCTGAATGCCCCGGGATTGATTTTTGGTTTTCAACATCGTGATAAAAAATATAACACGATTTTCAGGAAAATAGAATAAATCGTTCGAAAAATATGCTTGATTTCTACCGTTAGAGAAAATTCCGTAATTTTAAATTAGGTTCTGTGCAGCGCTCAGGACCGGATTTTTATATTTTGGGGGAAATTGTGAATATATTCAGGATCGCAGAAATTAATCGATGACAAATTATCCAGAAAGAAAATGATGAAAAAATCAGAGAGTGATGCATCGGTGCTGGTGCTGACCGGCGGCAGCCGGGGTATTGGTCGGGCGGTGGCACTGGCGCTGGCAGGGCAAGGCTGGCGGATCTGTTTCAGCTATATCGAAAATGCTGCGGCGGCTGAGGAAACCCTGGCGATGGTCAGGGCAGTCGGTGGCCAGGCGCTGGCGGTGCAGGCCGATGTCGGCAGCCACGCCGACACGAAAAAGTTGTTCCAGGCGGCCATCGACGCCTTCGGCCAGGTCGATGCGCTGGTCAACAATGCCGGCATCATCGGTGAACCGAGGTCGATTTTTGATGCTGACGAGGCCCATCTGAGCGCGGTGTTTCGCGCCAATGTGCTGGGCAGTTTCTTCTGTGTCAGCGAAGCTGCGCGCTGGATGTCGACGCAAAAAGGCGGGCGGGGCGGTGCCATCGTCAATATGTCATCGGCGGCAGCGCGGCATGGGGGCATGGTCAATGAGTCGCACTATGCCGCGTCAAAAGGCGCGATTGACAGCTTCACGATTGCCATGGCCAGGGAGTTGGCACCGCATG
>CAIJIT010000121.1 GCA_903820745.1 uncultured Burkholderiales bacterium | reverse complement strand
TTGTAGGTCGGCAATTTCATCGATAAGTTCTTGGCGGCCAAAGTTGGCCATTGCCTCGATGACCTCCTGACTCTCTTCCAAGAGCTTTAGACCAAAAAACCGGTCCAGTTCATCACTGAGAGCTAGTCGTGTTGGAAGTACCCTGCTCTCTAAGGCGGCAATGTCGGGAATCCGATCACGAATCAGCTTTTCGAACATGCGGCTGGCCTTGCGGTTAGTAGATTATGGAATCGTCGATTTCGAACTTGTCAAAGGGAAGACCTATGCATTTTCGACTTTACCTGATGCCCGTTATCGTGAAATTTGGATCAGAGTGTCTCTGTCGGTATTGAATTGATTGCGCTCGAAATTTCTAATTGCCTGCATGCCAATGGTTGTTCACCCGCCAATCCCGACCATTTATGTACGCCCTGCACTTGCCTAACCTAACGAGCGACAGACGCTCACACATACCGCATTAGGGTCACATGCAAAGCCTTCTTCATCCTGTTGCGCCGATCGACTGGCGCCAGCACTTCGACATCGGTGCCGAAGCGCAGGCTGCTGCCTTCGAGCTCGAAACTCTGGCGCGTCTGCTCGTAGCCGCCTTTGCCGGTGCTTTCGCGGAACCCCGTCAGTCGCTCGAACCAGTCCATCGCTTGGTGGTTCATCGCTGCGGCAGACGGTTCGCTTTGGCAATGTCGCCTGGCCAGGTTGCGGGCTGACTGCCGCGCCTGATCGAACAGCCAGCAGGCACAAACCCTGGTTGCGTCGAAACTTCACACATAGCGCCCCGCAGCTTCATGCAGCGCTCTTTTCATGCGGTTGCGCAGGTCAACCGGCGCCAGCACTTCGACATCGGCGCCAAAGCGCAGCAGGTCACCGATCAGTTCGCGCTCATCCGAATATGGCAGTTCGAGTAGGTAGCTGCCATCAGCTGCGGTGGCGCTGCGCTGCTCGGGGTGCCAGGTCTCGCGGCTGACCCAGCGGGCGCGCTCGGGCGTGAAGCGCAATTTGGCCCAGGCTTTGGCCGCGCCGTTGAAGATGCCGTAGCTCGAACGCATGGCTTGCTGCAGTTCGGTGCTGTCGATTTCCAGCGCCGGCTCGGGCAGCAGTTCGCAGGTGGCGATGGCGTCTACGGCAAAGCTGCGCAGCGCTTGGCGCAGATGGCACCAGGCGTCGAGGTACCAGTTGTCGCGGTAGTAGACGAGCTGCTGCGGCGAGACGATCCGGTGCACCAGTTCTCCGTTCTGGCGGTTGTAATGCGCGATGCTGATGCAGGTGCGGGCCAGCGTGGCCGAGGCCACCGCCTCGAAGTTTTTCAGGGCCACGCGGCGTTTGCCGGCCGGCATCATGAGGACGCGCTGGGCCAGTTGGCCATCGCTGATGCCTTGTTTTGCCAGCATGGCAGACAGTCGCTGCTGCAGCGGTTTGAGCTTGGGGCCGAGCAGGCCAGGCTCGAGCTGGGTGAGCATCTGCTCGATCGTCAGCAGCGCCAGCAGTTCTTCGGACGAGAACCAGATGCCGGGCAATTCGCTGTCGGCATGAACCGGGTCCATCTGGTAGCCGCCCCGGTCGCGGTTGAAGCTGATCGGCACATGGAGCTGGTCGCGCAGCTTGGCGATGTCGCGCTTGAACGTGGCTTCAGAGACTTCCAGCGCTTCAAGCAATGAAGCCTTGCTCACCACCCGTCCACCGGCCAGCAGGCTCTTGTATTGATAGAGGCGGACGACTTCACTCATGATGGATGGTAGCTTGGAAATCTTGTGGATTTGGGAATTGATTAGGCTGAGCGGAGGTTTGTTTGATTTACTTGGATTTGGGGCTTGATTTTGTTTTGGTGGTTTGGGTCCTTCGACGGGCTCAGGACGAGCGGGATTTCTGGCTGGTCCTTCGACGGGCTCAGGACGAACGGGATTTTTTTGGTGCGCGCGAACGGGGTCAT
>CAIJIT010000120.1 GCA_903820745.1 uncultured Burkholderiales bacterium | reverse complement strand
GGTCGGGTCTTGGGCGTAGATCGCCACGAATTCGAACTCGTCGAGACTGACTTCGCGATTCACGCCACCTGCGGCCACAATGAACTCCTTCCGGCAAACGCTTGGCTTCTTGGTCCGGTTACGACGCCCATCTTGGCACCACATCCAGTACACATGACCGTGTGACTTCGCTGTCTTCGGATCATACGGCTTGAATGTTTCATTCGAACCATCAAACTTCAGACTGACCATACGACAGCCATCAACCAACAGGACGCGCCGATCCACGAGGACGAGCTTGTTCAGGTAATCAACCGGCGGACGCTCGGGGATGTTGCCGGCCAGTTCGTAAACTGAGTCGTGATACGCTTCAAACGAGCTGAAACCGAGCGCAATGCCCCAACCTTTATCCCAAAGAACTTTGGTCTGAATCAAGCGAGGATCATCCGATTTGAGAGCCGAACCGCCATCCATGTACAGCCGCAACCACTTCTGCAGTTTCGACATCCAGACCTGGCAAAAGCTCCCGTTGGCGATGCCGGTACAAACGCTGCTGTTCTTCGCCTTCCTGGCCGCCTTTTCAGTCAAGGTACCGATGTGGCCGGTGCATACCTGGCTGCCGGATGCCCACGTCGAGGCACCCACCGGCGGGTCGGTAGTGCTGGCAGCGATCATGCTGAAGCTCGGCGCCTACGGTTTCCTTCGTTTCTCGCTGCCGATCGCGCCTGATGCAGCCCATCATTGGTCCTGGTTGATCATCGCGATGTCCTTGATCGGTGTGGTCTACATCGGTCTGGTCGCGCTGGTGCAGCAAGACATGAAGAAGCTGGTCGCTTATTCATCGATCGCGCACATGGGTTTCGTCACCCTTGGCTTCTTCATCTTCAGCGACCTCGGTGTTGCCGGTGGACTGGTTCAGATGATTTCGCATGGCTTCGTCTCCGGCGCGATGTTCCTGTCGATCGGCGTGCTCTATGACCGAGTGCATTCGCGTGAAATTGCTGCCTACGGCGGTGTGGTCAACACGATGCCCAAGTTTGCAGCCTTTGCCCTGTTCTTCACCATGGCCAACTGCGGATTGCCCGCCACAGCCGGTTTCGTCGGCGAATGGATGGTGATCCTGGCCACCGTGAAATACAGTTTCTGGCTCGGCGCGATTGCAGCCACAACGCTGATTTTTGGCGCTTCCTATTCACTCTGGATGTACAAGCGAGTCTATTTCGGACCAGTGACGAATGACCATGTGAAACAGTTGCAGGACATCAACGGACGCGAGTTCCTGATGATGGCCCTGCTCGCCATCGCGGTGTTGTGGATGGGTCTGTACCCCAAGCCATTCACTGATGTGATGCAGGTGTCGGTGTCTGAATTGCTCAAGCATGTGGCAATTTCCAAGTTGAACTGAGGCCGCTAGGAAATGAACAATATGAACTGGCTTGCCGTTTATCCCGAAATTCTGCTGCTGACGATGGCCTGTGTGGTCGCCTTGGTTGACCTTTGGGTCACCGATCCTGCGCGTCGCCCGACCTACTGGCTGACGCAGTTGACGCTGTTCGTCGTTGGCGCTATTCACCTCGCTTATTTCAATGATGGCCTGACTGTCTACGCGATGCAGGACATGGTGGTGGCCGACCCAATGGGCCACCTGCTGGCATTCTTTGCTTGCGTGGCGGTGATGGTGTCGCTGGTCTATGCGCGGCCCTATGCGGAGTCGCGCGAATTGTTGAAGGGCGAGTTGTTCACCCTGAGCCTGTTTTCGCTGCTCGGCATTTTCGTCATGTTGTCGGCCAACAACTTCCTGGTCATCTATCTTGGCCTCGAGTTGATGAGTTTGTCGCTCTATGCGCTGGTGGCTTTGCGCCGTGATCATCCGGTCTCGACCGAAGCGGCGATGAAATATTTCGTGCTCGGTGCGCTGGCCAGCGGGTTTCTGCTTTACGGCTTGTCGATGATGTACGGCGCCACCGGATCGTTGTCGATTCCGCAGGTTTTCGATGTCATCAGCACCGGCGTGCCAAACAAGTCGGTGCTGATTTTTGGTGTCGTGTTTGTCGTCGCCGGATTGGCTTTCAAACTTGGCGCTGCACCTTTCCATATGTGGGTGCCTGACGTTTATCAGGGTTCCCCGACTGCGGTGACGCTGCTGATCGCCGCAGCCCCGAAACTGGCCGCCTTTGCGATCACGGTGCGTCTGCTGGTCGAGGGCATGATCGGCCTGGCGGTTGACTGGCAGCAGATGTTGATCGTGATGGCGATCGTCTCGCTGCTGATCGGCAACCTGGCGGCGATTGCGCAGACCAACCTGAAACGCATGCTGGCTTATTCGACCATTGCGCAGATGGGTTTCATGCTGCTGGGGATGGCTTCTGGCGTGGTCAATGGCAATACCTTATCGGCAGCCAACGCCTACAGTTCTGCGATGTTCTACACGGTCACCTACGTGATGACCACCCTGGGTACCTTCGGCATGATCTTGCTGCTTTCGCGTCAAGGCCACGAAGCCGAAGAGATCAAGGATCTGGCCGGCCTTGCCAAGCGCAGTCCTTGGTATGCGACGGTGATGGCGATCTTCATGTTCTCGCTCGCCGGAGTGCCGCCGACCGCAGGCTTTTATGCCAAGTTGGCGATTCTTCAGGCGCTGGTCTCGACCAATGTGGATAGCTATCTGGTGCTGGCGTTGTTTGCCGTCGTCGTCTCCTTGGTCGGAGCTTTCTACTATCTGCGCGTGATCAAGGTGATGTTCTTTGATGAACCCTCGGATCAGAGCATGCTGAATGCGCCGACCGATGTTCGTCTGGTGATGTCGCTCAATGGCGCCGCAGTGCTGATCTTCGGCCTTCTGCCGGGCGGGCTGATGGCCCTGTGCGCCGAGGCCATCGTCAAGGCCTTGGCCACCTGATCGCAAGGGAATTGATGAAGCTACTGCTGCTGGTCTGGCTGCATTGTGTCAGTCGGGGGCGGTCGCAGACTGGATTTCATGCCGGTTGACGACGATGCGCATTTGCGCGAGACCCTGGTCAGTACGGAATTGGTCCTTGACGGCTTTTTTCTGAAGGTCAGTCGTGACCAGGTCTGTCTGCCGGACGGCGCCATCACCACCCGCGAATTTATCCGGCATCCGGGTGCGGTGATGATCATCCCCTTGCTTGATGACGGCAGTTTGCTGATGGAGCGTCAGTACCGTTATCCGATGGCGCAAGTGATGCTGGAGTTTCCGGCCGGCAAGATCGATGCCGGCGAGTTGCCCTTGCTTTGTGCCATGCGCGAGTTGCGTGAAGAGACCGGCTACAGCGCGGCCGAATGGGCCCATGCCGGTGTACTCAACAATGCGATCGCCTATTCGGATGAAGGCATCGAGATCTTTTTCGCTCGCGGTCTGAGCGCGGGTGCGAGTCAGCTTGACGCGGGCGAGTTTCTCGATCTGGTCGTGCATACGGCAGCCGAGCTTGACGCGATGGCTGCCAACGGAATGGTGACTGATGCCAAGACCCTGATCGGTCTGCTTTGGTTATCGCGCTGGCAACGCGGTGAATGGCCGTTGCAATGGCGGCCTGCAGTTTGAAGTGAGATGATCGCCCGATGCTTGTTTTGAACCTCGCTTGCCGCCATGACCATCGTTTCGAGGGCTGGTTCGGCTCGGCTGCCGATTTTGAATCGCAACTCGAACGCCGCTTGATCGCCTGTCCGATCTGTGCTGACACCAGCATCAGCCGCCTGCTCTCTGCGCCGCGCTTGAACGTCTCGCATTTGCGCGATGACGGGCGTGAATCACGCCGCACCGAGTCGTCGATTGCGCAAGCTAGGGGCGCAGTGACAAAGCTGCCCGATGGCAGCGACTTGCAGACCCAGGTCTGGGCTGCGATCCAGCAAGTCCTTGCCAATACCGAAGATGTCGGAACCCGCTTTGCCGAGGAAGCCCGCCGCATTCATTACGGTGAAGCCGAAGAACGCGGAATTCGCGGCCAAGCCAGTCTGGCTGAAAAAGAAGAGTTGGCCGATGAAGGCATCGCCGTCCTGTCCTTGCCGATACCCGAATTGCTGAAGGGCACGCTGCAGTAGACCATGCGCCCTCGAGCCAATCAGAGTTGGCTCATCGGAATTCCCGAGAAACCCCGCCATTCATGGCGGGGAGGTAGAGGGGCAGCCCGTGAGGGCTGCTTACGGTG
>CAIJIT010000119.1 GCA_903820745.1 uncultured Burkholderiales bacterium | reverse complement strand
CCTTTGTACTTCGTCGTCAGCGCAGGCGGTGCGCCACGGGAAACCATCAAGGCTTACGTCGAGGCGCAGCGCGCTTGCTCTGCACCGTAAGCAGCCCTCACGGGCTGCCCCTCTACCTCCCCGCCATGACTGGCGGGGTTTCTCGGGAATTCCGATGACAAGATTGTCTGAGGAACAGGACTAGCAAGCCGATCATTCACCGGCGCGCCTGGGCTTGGGCGCTGGGCTTGAGTCTGCTCGGCCATGGTCTGCTGTTCCTGCTGCTGCGGCAATCGCCGCCGGTCAGGTAAGCGCACGCTGAATCGCTGACTCGCTGACGGCGCTGCAAACCAGAACCTTGTCACTGCAGCCGCTGCTTGCTGCTCAGGCGGATAAGCAGCCGGTCGATCATGCCGGGTCGCCCCAAGCCGCGGCGCCTGAAGCAGCGGGTACTCAACCCGCTGCCCAAGCCTTGCCGGTCGCGGTCGCGATCGCGCCCGCGGTCGAATGGCTGTATGCGCTGCGCCAGAACGGGCGGTCCGGTCAGGCCAGGCTGAGCTGGCAGCCGCAGGACGGGGCGACCACTTCAAGCTCGAGCGCCAGTTGGCAGGCCGGCCCTTGCCCGGCTGGCGCAGCGAAGGACGCTTTTACGCGCAAGGACTGGCTCCGGGCCGCTTCGCCCAGCTACGTGGTGGGCGCGATGCGCAGGCGACCAATTTCCGCCGCGATGAAGGCCTGATCAGCTTTTCTGCCAGTCAGGTCCTGCTGCCTCTGACAGGCGGCGTGCAGGACCGCATCAGCTGGTGGCTGCAACTGACGGCGATCGTGGCCGGCGATCCGCAGCGTTTTTCTCCGGGCAACGAGATCATCCTGCCTGTGGCGGGCCTGCGCGGCGAGTTGCGCAACTGGGTCTTCACGGTGATCGGGCTCGAGCCGCTGCAACTGGCCGCTGACAGCGCGAGCCACCCGGTCCTGCGCATGCAGCGCCGGGCGCTTGGGCCTTATGACGGCGAGATGTCGGTCTGGCTCGATCCCGGGCGTGCCTATCTGCCAGTGTGGCTGCAACGGGTGCTGCCGGATGAGCACGGCTGGGAGATGCAGTGGCTCAGTGATCAGGTGAATCCCTGAGTTTGGCGCTTCTTGATGCAAATAGTCCTCCGCACAGCCCGACGATCTGCCACTATGCGCTTACGGTCAGGCGCCGGCGCTGCTGGCAGGACTTGAAACCCGGCGCTGCTGACCGCAATTGAAGCTGGAAGGAGATGCCATGGAAACACTTTATAACTCCAACAGTTTCATCGTCGTCAAATTCGACGTTCAGGTGGCGGAGCCTATGCCCGGGCCTTTGTTGTTGGCCAATCCCGGTTTGCAATTGAACCGCGGAGGCTATGAGATCGTCGATAAATTGAGCTGCACGGAGATCTTCATCGAAGGCGCGTTGGCCCAGCAGTTCCAGGATGGCGTGGAGGCTTTGATCGAGCGCGACCCTTCCGAGGAAGACCTCGACGATTTCATCGAAACCTATGCGCGGATGGGGCATCAACCGGTGGTGATGCATTGACCTTTGAGCGGTAGACGTACCATAGGGGCAGACGAAAATTCCGTCGAGCCCAAGGAGATGCCATGAGCGATACCAATTTCACCAAATTTGTCCCGGGTTTTGACTTTTTGCAGGGGCTGGTCAAGAACGCCGGCACTGCTTTGCCCGGCATCGGCCAATGGGTTGCGCCGACGCTGAACCCGGAAGAACTGGGCAAGCGCATCGAGGAGTTGCGCACCGTGCAGTTCTGGCTCGAGCAGAACGCCCGCATGATGGGGGTCACTTTGCAGGCCCTGGAAGTCCAGCGCATGACCTTGTCGACGCTGCAGTCGATGAATGTGCCTTTGGCCGATCTGCAGGCTGCGCTGAAGATGCCCGAGCCGGCTGCTTGGCCCGACATCATGGCCGGCGCCGCCAAGAAGCCTGCCGCCAGCCCCAAAGCTGCACCCGCCCCCGCGCCTGCACCGGCTGCACCCGCAGTCGATCCGATGCAATGGTGGGGCGCCTTGAGTCAGCAGTTCACCGAGCTGGCGACCAAGGCGATGAAGGACAGTGCGACCGATACCGCCACCAATATCGTCAAGCAATCATTTGACGCCGCCGGCGAGACCCTGCGCAAGGCCATGCCGGGCATGATGGCCGGCAAGCCAACTGCTGCCCCGAAAGCGCCTGCTGCGGCGGCCAAACCTGCTGCCAAGGCGGCCAAGCCAGCGGCCAAAGCGGCTGCCAAGACGGTGAAGAAGCGCAGCAGCTGAGTTGGCAATCTCACAGCCCATGAGGTCTTTTCTTCAGGCGCATGCGACCCATCCGGACGCGCACATGGCCATGGCGCTGGCTGCCGCACAGATTGAGGCGCAGCGGCTCAGCGCGACCATGCAGCCCACCTTGGGCTGGCTCTATTGCACCGAAGCCTATGTGAATCAGGCCGAAAGCTTGCTCGCCGATGCAAGGCAGCGCTGGCCTGGCGTGGCTTGGGTCGGTGCCTCTGCGGTCGGCATTTGTGCCAGTGGCGTCGAGTATTTCGATGAGCCGGCCTTGACCTTGATGTTGGCGGATTTGCCGGTCGAACAGTTCCGCTTGTTTTCCGGCGCTCAGGCCCTGGGGCGCTGGGATGCCGGTCTGGCGCAAGTCCATACCGATGGCAGTACCCCGGAATTGCAGGAGTTGCTGACCGAGTTGGCCGGCCAGACGCGCAGCGGCTATCTGTTCGGCGGCATCGCTTCCGGGCGCCGCCAGGCGGTACATCTGGCCGATGGTGTCTGGACCGGCGGGATTTCGGGTGTGGCCTTTTCGGCCGAACTCAGCGGCAAGCAGTCCGGCATGCGCATCGTCTCGCGGGTCAGTCAGGGTTGCCAGCCGCTCGGGTCTGAGCGAATCATCACGGCTTGTGATGGTCATCTGGTGACCCGGCTCGACGATCTTCCGGCGCTCGAATGTCTGTTGCAGGACCTGGCTCTGCCGGTGCTGACCGAACCTGCCAACCTGCGCGAAGCGGTGCCCCGCTTGCGCCGAACTCTGGCCGGTATCAACCCGGGCCTGGCCTCGGGCAGCAAGGCGCAGCGCGGCAATTACGGCGCCGAAGTGCTGGTGCGCCATCTGGTCGGTGTCGACCCGCAGCGGCGCGGCGTGGCCGTGGCGCAACGGGTCGAGGTTGGGCAGGGACTCAGTTTTTGCGAGCGCAACCCGGCAGCGGCAAAGCGCGACCTCTTGCGCATCTGCACCGAGTTGCGTAGCGAGGCCGAAGACAGCGCGCCTGACGATGGCAGCCCGGCAATCGCCGGCGCGGTCTACATCAGTTGTGCCGGCCGTGGCGGCCCGCATTTCGGCGCGCCTTCGGCCGAAGCCCAATGGGTCCGGCATGGCCTGGGCGATGTGCCGCTGGTCGGGATGTTCGCAGGCGGTGAAATCGCCCATGCCAGCCTGCACAGCTATACCGGCGTGCTGACAGTGTTCATGCGTAACTGATTGCCAGTCCAAAAGTCATTGCCGTTTGAACCAGTGCGCAGTGATCGTGACGCGGCATCCGCCCCCAGCCCAAGCTACAGTAGTCGTTGAATCGGAGATTTGATTTGAATGCTGAACTCACCGCACCTCGCGCCGACCCCGCTGAGCGTGCAATTGCCCAAGCTGGCGTGGTCAAGGCCCTGTCGGCGCATCTGCCAGCCCATGCCTTGCTCTGGCATCTTGAAGACACTGTGCCCTATGAATGTGATGGTCTGAGCGCCTACCGCGAGCGGCCTTTGCTGGTCGCCCTGCCGGAAAACGAGGCCCAGGTCGCCGCGGTGCTGCGGGTCTGCCATCAGCTCAGGGTTCCGGTGGTGGCGCGCGGAGCGGGCACCGGCTTGTCGGGTGGTGCGCTGCCCCATGCTTTGGGTGTGACGCTGGGCCTGGCCAAGTTCAAGCAGATTCTGCGCATCGACCCGCTGGCGCGGACCGCGACGGTGCAATGCGGAGTGCGCAATCTGGCGATCTCCGAGGCGGCGGCTGTCCACGGCCTCTATTACGCACCGGATCCGAGCAGCCAGATCGCCTGCACGATAGGCGGCAATGTGGCCGAAAATTCGGGCGGCGTGCATTGCCTCAAATACGGCCTGACGCTGCACAACGTGCTGCGTGCGCGCGGTTTCACGATGGACGGCGAGGCGGTTGATTTCGGTTCCGAAGCACTTGACGCGGCCGGTCTCGACTTGCTCAGCGTCATTGTCGGCAGCGAGGGCATGCTTGCCGTGATCACCGAAGTGACGGTCAAATTGATTCCCAAACCGATGCTGGCGCGCTGCATCATGGCCAGCTTTGACGACATCCGCAAAGCCGGCAATGCGGTGGCACAGATCATTGCCGAGGGCATCATCCCGGCGGGTCTGGAGATGATGGACAAGCCGATGACGGCGGCGGTCGAGGATTTCGTCCATGCCGGTTATGACCTGTCGGCGGCGGCGATTCTGCTCTGCGAAAGCGACGGCACGCCTGAGGAAGTGGCTGAGGAAATCGGGCGTATGCAGGCGGTGCTGCTGGCCGCAGGGGCGACCGCTTGCGAAGTCTCGGCCGATGAAGCGCAGCGCTTGCGTTTCTGGAGCGGGCGCAAGAATGCCTTTCCCGCCTCGGGTCGCATCAGCCCCGATTACATGTGCATGGATTCGACCATTCCGCGCAAGAACCTGGCCGACATCCTGCTTGCGATCGCCGAGATGGAAAAGAAATACGAGCTGCGCTGCGCGAATGTGTTTCATGCCGGCGACGGCAACCTGCATCCCTTGATTCTGTTCGACGGCAAGGATCCCGACCAGATGCGGCGCTGCGAATTGTTCGGCGCCGAGATCCTCGAGACCAGCGTGGCGCTGGGCGGCACCATCACCGGAGAACATGGCGTCGGCATCGAGAAACTCAATTCGATGTGCGTGCAGTTTTCCGATGCCGAGCGCGAGCAGATGTTCGGGCTCAAGCTGGCCTTTGACCCGGCGGGCCTGTTGAATCCTGGCAAGGTGATTCCGACCCTGCACCGCTGTGCCGAATATGGCCGCATGCATGTCAGCCGCGGCCTGCTGGCTTTTCCTGAATTGCCGAGGTTTTGATGCTGCAAAAAATTCAGGAACAGGTCCGTGATGCCGCGGCCCGCGGCGTCAGCTTGAATATTCAGGGCCAGGGTAGCAAGGCTTTTTACGGCCAGGATCCGGTTGGCGAGCCGCTTGAGCTTGCTGGTTTTTCCGGCGTCACCAGCTACGAGCCGAGCGAGCTGGTCGTCACGGCCAAGGCGGGCACTTCGATCGCCGAACTTGAACAACTGCTGGCGGGCCAAGGTCAGCATCTGGCTTTCGAGCCACCGCGCTTTGGCGGCGGGACGGTCGGCGGCATGGTCGCCAGCGGCTTGAGCGGCCCGGCCCGCGCCAGCATGGGGGCGCTGCGCGATCATGTGCTGGGCGTGACGATGTTGAACGGCCAGGCCGAGGCCTTGAGCTTTGGTGGCACGGTGATGAAGAACGTCGCCGGCTACGATGTCTCGCGCTTGATTGCCGGCTCGATGGGCATGCTCGGCGTGATCCTCGAGGTCTCGCTGAAGGTGCTGCCTTTGCCGACGGCGCAAGCGACCTTGCGCTTCGAGATGGGCGCACAACAAGCGCTTGACCAGCTCAATCGCTGGGGTGGCCAGCCGCTGCCGATCAATGCCAGTGCCTGCTGGGACGGCGCCCTGGTGCTGCGGCTGGCGGGCGCCAATGCGGCGGTCCAGGCTGCCACCCAGCGCCTCGGCGGCGAGATGATCGACGAAGCGCTGGCGCGGCCGTTCTGGGACGGTTTGCGCGATCACAGCGATGAGTTTTTCCAGGGCGCGATGCGCGCCGTGCAGGGCGATTCGCAGCTCTGGCGCCTGTCGGTGCCGCAGACGGCGCCGCTGCTCCATCTGGAAGGCGAGCAACTTCTTGAATGGGGCGGTGCGCAGCGCTGGTTGATCACGCCTTCGGGTGGGCAGCGGGTGCGCGAAGCGGCGGCCAGCGTGGGTGGCCATGCGACCCTGTTCCGCGCTGCGGACAAAAGCGTCGGGGCCTTCACGCCTTTGGCGTCGGCGCTGGCGCGGATTCACCAGCAACTGAAAAAATCGTTCGACCCGCACGGCTTGTTCAACCCAGGCCGGCTTTACCCGGGGCTTTGAAGCGATGGAAGCCTTGCTCGGCCTGACGATTTTGCTGCTCTGCCAGTCGGCCGGCGAGTTGCTGACGCAGGCAGCCGGGCTCGGTCTGCCCGGGCCGGTGCTGGGCATGCTGCTGTTGTTGCTGGTCTTGCGCTGGCCGGCTTGTCAGGCGCCGGTACAGGCAGCGGCGAATGCGCTGCTGACCCATTTATCGCTGCTGTTCGTGCCGGTTGGTGTCGGGGTGATGACCCATCTCGAGCTGATCGCCACTTACGGCTTGCGCCTCGGCGTGGCCTTGCTGCTGTCGACGCTGATCGGCTTGGCCGTCAGCGCGATCGTGCTGCAGGCGCTGCTGCGGCGGGCCGGATGAGCGGCACTGAGCTATGACCAGCTTCGTCCAGCTCTGGGTCTATCTGTCGGCAACGCCCTTGTTCGGCCTGACCGCGACGCTGGCCGTCTACCTGCTGGCACAGTTGTTTTACCAGCGCAGTGGCCAAGCGCCCTGGGCCAATCCGGTGCTTTGGACGGTGACGCTGCTGGCGTTGTTGCTGACCGTCAGCCGCACGCCTTATCCGAGCTATTTTTCGGGTGCCCAGTTCATTCATTTTCTGCTCGGGCCGGCGGTCGTCGCGCTGGGCTGGCCGATGTGGCAGCGGCGCGCCGAGTTGCGTCGCCGCATTGGCGCTTTGCTGCTGGCGGCATTGGCCGGCGGTAGCGCTGCGGCGCTCTCTGCCGTGGCCATCGGCTGGATGATGGGCTTGCCACCCGAGTTGCTGCGCTCGCTGGCACCGAAGTCGGTGACCGCGCCGGTCGCGATGGGCATCGCCGAGCATATCGGCGGCATTCCGGCGCTGGCCGCAGTGCTGGCGGTGCTGACCGGATTGATCGGCGCGATGGCGGGGAAATATCTTTTCGACCTGATCGGCATCGACCGGATCGAAGCGCGCGGCTTTGCACTCGGCACCGCGTCGCATGGCATCGGTGCCGCGCGAGCGCTGCAAGTACATCCCGATGCCGGCGCCTATGCCGGGCTGGCGCTGGGCCTGCAAGTGCTGCTGGCTTCCCTCTTGATGCCGTTCGCGGCGCGTTTTTTCTGACCCCAAAGACTATGCAGACCCAACTCTCTCCCGAGTTTCAAGGCACCCGCGCTGGCGCACAGGCCGAAGCGATTTTGAGCCGCTGTGTGCATTGCGGCTTTTGCACCGCCACCTGTCCGACCTACCAGTTGCTCGGCGATGAACTGGATGGGCCTCGTGGCCGTATCTATCTGATCAAGCAGGTGCTTGAAGGGGCATTGCCGACGCGCAAGACGCAACTGCACCTGGACCGCTGCCTGACCTGCCGCAACTGCGAGACCACCTGTCCGTCGGGCGTCGAATATGGACAGCTGCTGGAGATCGGCCGCAATATCGTCGAGGCCAAGGTCGAACGCCCGCTGCCAGAACGGGCGGTGCGCTGGTTGCTCAAGGAAGGATTGACTTCGTCGGCTTTCGCCCCGGCCATGGCGGTCGGCAAGTTGGTGCGGCCGCTGCTGCCCGCCATGCTCAAGGACAAGGTGCCTGGCAAGGCGCCGCCCCGCGCCCATGACTGGCCGACCCGCAGCCATGCGCGCAAGGTCGGTCTGCTGCTCGGCTGCGTGCAGCCTTCGATGGCGCCGAACATCAACAGCGCCACCGCCCGCGTGCTCGATGCCGCGGGCATCCAGACCCTGGTGGCCGATGGCGCCGGTTGCTGTGGCGCGGTGCGCAGCCATCTGTCTGATCATGAAGGTGGGCTGGACGACATGAAGCGCAATATCGATGCCTGGTGGCCGCTGGTCGCAGGCCTCACCGATGCCGGCAAGATCGAGGCGCTGGTGATGAACACTTCGGGCTGCGGCGTTACCGTCAAGGACTATGGCCGAGCCCTCAGCGCCGACCCCGATTACGCAGACAAGGCGGCCCGTGTCAGCGCGATCACCGTCGATCTGAGCGAGTTGCTGCCCGAGCTGACGCCCCTGTTGAAACCGCGCCTCGACGCCAAACCGCGCGGCAAGCTGGCCTATCACCCGCCCTGCACCTTGCAGCATGGCCAGCAGTTGCGCGGCGATGTTGAGACCGGACTGCGCGCGCTCGGTTTCGAGTTGAATCTGGCGACCTGCGACAGCCACTTGTGCTGCGGCTCGGCCGGCACTTACTCGGTGCTGCAACCTGAATTGTCCAAGCGGCTGCGTGACCAGAAATTGCAGGCCCTGGCGCCGCTGCAGGCCCAGACCATCATCTCGGCCAATATCGGCTGCATCCAGCATCTGCAAAGCGGCACGGCCACCGCAGTGCGGCATTGGGTCGAGGTGCTCGACGAAGCGCTGGCCTGAAATTTTTACCTCTGCCCGAGTCAGTTTTAGCCTAAGCTGATGCCTTCGCCCACCGTCACAGCTCCCATGATCAAACGTCGATTGCTGCTGTCCTGTTTGTCCTTGCTGCTCGGTTGCGGCGATCTAGCGGCTCTGCCCGCCGGCCAGTCGCCGCCGAAACTGGTTGTGCTGCTGGTGGTCGATGGCCTGCCGATGCGTCAGGTCCTGAGATACCGTGAACAGTTGCAGCCCGATGGTTTCAGGCGCTTTCTCGACCGTGGCCGCTGGTTCTCCAATGCCTATTACGGGCATGGCCATACGGTCACCGCGCCGGGCCATGCGGTGATGCTCAGCGGCGCTTATCCGCAGCGCAGCGGCATCATCAGCAATGAATGGATTGACCCGAAAACCGGGCAAAAGGTCTATTGTGTCGGCGATGCCGATTACCAGTACATTGACCACAAGACTGCGCCACTGGCTGGTACCAGCCCGCGCAATCTGCGGGTCGAAACGCTCGGCGATGTGCTGCGCAGCCAGAATCCTTCGTCCAAGGTGATCGCGATTTCGAGCAAGGATCGCGGCGCCATCCTGCCTGCCGGCCACAAGGGCACGGCTTATATGTATATGAGCGAGAGCGGCCAATTCGCATCGAGCACTTATTACATGCCGACCCATCCGCAATGGGTGAAGGATTTCAACCAGGCCAAACCGGCCGACGCCTATTTCCGCAAGACCTGGGCCCCGTTGCTGGCCGAAGTTGCCTATGCCCAATCGGTGCCCGACGGTCAGCCCTGGCAGGTCAACAGCGGCAATGGCAACCGTCTGCCTGCCGTCATTGGCGACAAACAAGACCAGCCAGGGCCGCTGTTTTATTCCAACCTGATCGGCACGCCGTTCAGCGATTTGCTGACTTTTGCCTTTGCGCGCGCGGCGATCGAAGGCGAGGGTCTCGGCGCTGGCGCCAGGACCGATATTTTGTCGGTCAGCCTGTCGGGGCATGACTATGTCAACCACGCGTTCGGCCCCGAGTCGCGGCTCTCGCATGACCATTTCCTCCACCTCGATGTGGCGCTGCAGAGCTTTTTCAGCTACCTCGACCAGCGCATCGGCGCGGGCAACTATATGGCAGTGCTGACCGCTGACCATGGTTTCGCTGACACGCCTGAATGGGCCCAGTCGCAAGGCCTTGATGCCGGGCGTGTCAACCCGGCCCATCTGCTCGGCTGGGTCAACGACGGGTTGGTGAAGAAATTCGGCGCCGGCCGCTGGGTACTGAATTTTTCTGCTGCCGGTCTGCTGTTCGACCAGCAACTGATCACAGCCCGAGGTGCCAGTCCGGCCGATGTCTATCGGGAAGCCAAGACCTTGTTGCTGCAACTTGATGGCATTGCCGATGTCTTCACGCTCGAACAACTGCAGGGTAGCGATGTCAGCACCGCTTATCTGGAGGCCATGCGCAAATCCTGGCATCCGGACATCGCCGCACCACTCCAGATCGTCATCAAGCCGGGCTGGTTGTTCGGCTCGCGCAGCGGCGGCAGCTCGCATGGCACGCCTTACGAATACGACACCCACGTGCCGCTGTTGTTCTGGGGCCAGGGCCGGGTTGGCCAGGGCGAGCAGCGCCAAATGGTCGAGATCGCCGACCTCGCACCAACGCTGGCGCAGATCATCGGTATCCCTGCGCCAGCCCAATCCCAGGGCAAGGCCTTGCGGCTGAACTGAGCGGGCTCGCGGCCCCCGTTCGGGGGGTGATTGGCGCAGCGCGGAATGAACTTGTGTGGAACACTCTTTCCAGGGCCTGTGGAAAGTCAGCAGCCGGTGACTCAGGGCCCTTGAAGGGCAGGAGGCGCAACTTCAAGGGTGTTCAGATGGAAAACAGCGATAGTTCTCAGGCAAGTCCGGACCCGCGGCGACGCAGGTTTCTCGGCGCGGGTGCGGCAGCCACGCCGGCGATCCTGACCTTGCTTAGCCAGCCTGCGCTGGGCAACACCTGCTTCACGCCATCGCGCTCGCTGTCGAAGAACACCAGCGCTTCACAGGCCGGCAAGGACGGACTTTGCGAAGGCGCGAAATCGCCGGTTTTTTTCAGGGATGCCGATGAAACGGGCTGGCCAATAGCTTCCAGCACGCTGTTCCATCCGACTTTTTCAGGTAGCAACTTCATTGTTTCCGGAACCAGTTTGACGATGAGGCAAGTCCTGACTCTGTACCCGACCAGTCTTGCCGCTTACGTCTTGTCGGCTTATCTGAACATCCTGCTTGGCTATGTGCCGGCCAATGTGCTGACGACGGCGGTCGTGCAGTCGATCTGGACCCAATGGTCGACTCTGGGCTACTACACCGTGACCGCGGGTGTGAACTGGACCGATGCACAGATCAAGGACTATTTGCAGAGCAACGGCATCGTCGCGTGAGTCGTGATTGATCATCGAGATAGCCCAGGCTTCCTGTGGCGCTGCTGGGCTGACGGGGCAGTTATTTTTGATCGGCAATATGGCAACACCCATGGGCTGAACCGGCTGACTGCCGAGGTCTTCAGAGTCTGGCTCGAAGCGCCCTCACTCGATCAGCCGGCGCTTTGTCAGCGCATGGCTGCCGACTTTGCCGAGATCGTCGATCTGCCCTTGGCGGTGGCGCAAGCCCGCGCGCAGCTCGAAGCCCATGGTCTGCTGCGATGAGCGCGGCAACGTTGCAGGTTGGGCCAGACGGCAAAACTGGTCGATTGGGCGAGTTACCGTTGACTGAAGTCGCGGCGCTGCTCAGCGGCGGGAGGCTGGCCTTGCAGACCGGCCAGTTGATCGCCAGAATCCGCTCGACGCTGCCCGATGTGGCGCAGTCGCTGCACCGTCTGTACGCACAGCATCCTTTTTTCATCGACCCCGACTTTGCCGATTTTCATGTGGAGTTGCGCCAGCCGCTGAATTTGCGGCGCTGGTTGCGTCAGCAGGTCGAGTTCCTGATCGATGGTCATGCACCGTTCGAACCCTTGCCGCGCGAACAGGCGCCGGCGATGCTGGAATGGGGCTTGAACTGGGCGCTCGCCTCGTCTGCACACCAATGGTTGACGATTCATGCGGCCAGCCTGGAACGCAATGGGCAGGTGTTGATCCTGCCGGCGCCGCCCGGCTCGGGCAAAAGCACGCTCTGTGCGGCCCTGGCATTGCGCGGTTGGCGCTTGCTGTCGGACGAGCTGACCCTGCTCGACCCTTTGAGCCTGCATGCCCATGCGCTGGCCCGGCCGATCAATCTGAAGAACGAGTCGATCGCCTTGTTGCGCAAATTCGAGCCCGGCATGAGCTGGGGCCCGGAGGTCTACGCCACCACGCGCGGCCTGGTGACCCATTTGCGCCCACCCGCCAACAGCGTGGCCCGGATGCTCGAGACTGCGCCGGCGCGCTGGATTGTTTTCCCGCGCTACCAGGCCGGCGCCGCGCCGCTGCTGACGCCGCGTGCCAAGGTCCAGACTTTCACCCATTTCGCGGAAAACTCATTCAACTACAGCATCCTCGGCGAGCTCGGTTTCGACGCGGTAGGCCGCCTGGTGCAGCAATGCGCTTGCCATGATTTCGAGTACAGCCGGCTTGAAGATGCGATCGAGGTCTTCGACTGGCTGGCGGGCGAGCATGGCGAATGAGCTTTCGCTGACTGGGTTGTTGCTGCGACCCTGGACCTGGCCTGGCTTGAGCTTGCGGCAATGGGACCGGCTGCTGCGGCTGGCGCGCAGCGCCAATCTGATCGGCCGCTTGGCCGAAATCGCGATCGAACAGCAACTGCTGGAGCAGCTGCCGCCACAGGTTGCGCGGCATTTGCTGGCGGCATCGAGGCTCACGGCGCATCAGCAACAGGCGATCGAATGGGAATGCAGTCACCTCGAAAAAGCGCTGCAGCCGCTCGGCGTCCCGATCGTCTTGCTGAAGGGCGCTGCCTATGCCATGCGCGGCCAGCGGGCAGCCCGCGGCCGCTTGTTCGGCGATGTCGACCTGCTGGTGCCTGGCGAGGCCTTGAGCGCGGTTGAAGCTTCGCTGATGCTGCATGGCTGGCGTATCGGCAGCATCGACCCCTATGACGAGCGTTATTACCGGCGCTGGATGCATGAGCTGCCGCCCATGGTGAACCATGGGCGCGGCACCATCGTCGACGTGCACCACAATATTCTGCCGCTGAGCAGCGGGCGGGTGCCCGATGCGGCGACGCTGATCGACGCCAGCGTGGGCCTTCCGGGCCGCAGCCTGCGCACGCTGTCGCCCTGCGACATGGTGATTCACAGCGCGACCCATTTGTTTCACGAAGGCGAGTTGAACAACGGGCTGCGCGATCTCTACGATCTGGACGCCTTGCTGGTCGAATTCGCCGCCGCCGAGCCGCAGTTCTGGTTTCGCTTGCTGGAACGTGCGGTCGAATTGAAGCTGGTCTGGCCGGTTTTTCTGGCGCTGCGCTATGCCGGACTGCTCCTGGGCACGGCCGTGCCCGAGCTAGCGTTGGCTGCGGCTGCCAAGGCGGCAGCGATCGGGCGTCTGAAGCTGGCCTGCTTCGATGCGATGTATCTGCGCGCGCTTGCACCCGACAACTGCTTGGTCAACAGCCATGCCAGCAGTCTGGCGCGGGCCGGCTTGTACCTGCGTGCCCATGGCATGCGGATGCCGGTCTGGCAGCTGGCGCCGCATCTGGGTCGCAAGGCCTGGCTGCGGATGTTCAAGCAGGGCTGAACCGGGCCGCTGGCGGACCTACACTGCGGGCGCAGCACCAAGGAGGCCCGCATGAGCTATCTGCTCGCCCTCGATCAAGGCACATCGAGTTCCCGCAGCATCTTGTTCAAAGCCAATGGCGAGCTTGTGGCGGTGGCTCAGCGCGAGCTAAGTCAGTCCTACCCGCAGCCCGGCTGGGTCGAGCATGATCCGATGGAGATCTGGCAGACCCAGCTCGCCACCGCGCGCGAGGTGCTGGCCAAGGCCGGACTGCAGGCCAGTGACATCAAGGCGGTGGGGATCACCAACCAGCGCGAGACCACCGTGATCTGGAACCGCCGCACCGGTCAGCCGATCCACCAGGCCATCGTTTGGCAAGACCGCCGCACCGAAGCTGCCTGCGCGGCCTTGCGTGACCTGAGCCTGGGTGCGCCGTTGCAGCAAAAGACCGGGCTGCTGATCGACGCCTATTTTTCGGCCACCAAGATCGGCTGGATTCTGGATCATGTGGCTGGTGCGCGCGCCCAGGCCGAACGCGGCGAACTGGCTTTCGGAACGGTCGACAGCTGGCTGCTCTGGCAGCTGACCGGCGGCCGCGTCCACGCCACCGATGTCAGCAATGCATCGCGAACGCTGCTGTTCAATCTGCATCGTCAGACCTGGGACGAGGAGCTCTTGCAGACCTTCGGCATCCCGGCGTCAATGCTGCCCGAGGTCCACCCATCGGCGCATCGCTTTGGTCAGGTCGAGTCTGCTCATCTGGGCAGCGAAATCGCCATCGGCGGCATCGCCGGCGACCAGCAGGCGGCGCTTTTCGGTCAGGCCTGCTTCTTACCGGGCATGGCCAAGATTACCTATGGCACCGGCTGTTTCTTGCTGATGCACTGCGGTTCGCAGTTCAAGACCTCGGCCAATGGCTTGATCACGACCAGCGCGGCGCAGCCGGACAGCCGGCCGCAGTTCGCGCTCGAAGGCAGCGTCTTCATCGGTGGCGCGGTGGTGCAATGGCTGCGCGACGGTCTGCGGGCGATTGATTCAAGCAGCGAAGTCGAAGCCTTGGCACAAAGCGTTCCCGATGCCGGCGGTGTCGTCTTCGTGCCGGCTTTCACCGGCCTGGGCGCACCTTATTGGCAGCCACAGGCGCGTGGCGCCATCACCGGGCTGACGCGAGGCAGCACGATTGCGCATATCGCCCGCGCGGCGCTGGAGAGCATTGCGTTCCAGAATGCGGCGCTGCTACAGGCGATGAGCCTGGACGCAGTGGCGGCTGGCAGCGCCCCGCTGACCGAGCTGCGCGTTGACGGCGGCGCCTGCGTCAACGACTCATTGATGCAGTTCCAGGCCGATCTGCTGGGCATCCCGGTTCTGCGCCCCCAGGTGATCGAAACCACGGCCCTGGGCGCGGCCTACCTCGCCGGGCTCAGCTGTGGCGTTTACAGCGGCCTGGGTGAACTCGCCGACCAATGGCAGGCCGAGCGCATCTTCAGCCCGGCAATGCCGCGCGAGCAGGCAGCCGTTCTGATGCAGCAATGGGAGCGCGCAGTCAAGCAGGTGGTCGCGCCCTAGAAACCGAGGCTGCGCCCAGCTCCCAGTAGGGTTGCGACGCCCAAGGCCGCGAAGATCAAGGCGGCCACGCCATGCACCAGCCGCAAGGGAATCTTGTGGGCGATGCGGTCGCCGAGGTAGACCGCCGGAACGTTGGCGATCATCATGCCCAGCGTCGTGCCGGCCACCACCGCGAGCAACTGTGGGTACTGTGCCGCCAGGGCCACGGTGGCGATCTGCGTCTTGTCGCCCATTTCAGCCAGAAAAAAGGCCACGATGGTGGTGCCGAGCACGCCCAGTTTGAAGCCCTTGCCTTCGGCGTCTTCAGCGTTGATCTTGTCAGGGACCAGCGTCCAGGCCGCCATCGCGATAAACCCGATGCCCAGCACCCAGCGCATCGTCGCCGGATTCACCTGGGCGGTGATCCAGGCGCCGAGCGCGCCAGCCGCTGCATGGTTGGCCAGCGTGGCGAGCAGGATGCCCAGGCAGATCGGCAGCGGTTTGCGGAATCTCGCGGCCAGCAAGAAGGCCAGCAGCTGGGTCTTGTCGCCGATTTCGGCCAGGGCAACAAGGCCGGTAGAGACGAGGAATGCTTCGATTTTTTTCTTCCGGTGACGGTCAGTTCAGGCCGGCTGGAGTTGGCGTATTGCATGGTGCCGGGGCAGCATTTCAACCCGCTGGCGCTCGAAACAAGAAGCCTCCGGCAGCAACTGCTGCAAGGCCTGACGCATCCTGAGCAGGCGCGGGTCATGCGAATGGGCATCATCGGTAGTGTCGTTGATGCAGAAGAAGTCGAGCCGGCCGAAGTCGGTTTTCAGCTGCTCCAGGCAGTTGAGCGGGTCGGCATTGCCGGTATCGAGGTGCAGTTGTTCGTAAGCGCGAATGGCAACGATGTCGCGCGACAAGGCCCAGCGCAGCAACAGGTCCGAGATCACTGGCGGTTTGTCCCAGACCCTGAACACCGTTGAACGGGTCCGTTCGAAGACTTCGGGTGCCAGCCGCTCGAGTTCGAAAATCAAAGACTTCAGCAGCGGCCTCGGCGCATGGGCAAAGGTGCGCAGCCCCGCGGTTGCCTCTGCGACCCCGCTGGCGCGCAACCAATGAGTCGAGGCGCGGCAGGCATTCTCGAGCGCGTTGGCGTCCGGCCTGAGCGGCTCGTCGCTGACCAGCGGCTCGTCCGACCAGGCCGCGTAAATGCCACTGTCGCTGAACCAGTCCTCGACGCGCACCGGCGCGCCGAAAAACACATCGTCGTTGAGATAGAAGAAGCGTTCCGACAGGCCCTCGATGCGGTGGATATAGGACTCGATATGGCCTGAATCAAAGGTCGGCAGCGCAGCACTTGCGATCAACTGCCGGTGATCGATCACGGTCAGACCTGCGCCAGGCTTCAGCCAATCTGGCGTCTGTGCATCAGTGACGATATAGACATGGCCATGACCCGGAAAGAAGCGCTCCAGGGCGCGCAGGCTGTAGCGCAATTCGTCGTTGTCGCGGAAGCGCCCTTCGACATTGCCATGCATAGCCAAAGCTGTTGGGCACAGCGCTGCAGCGGCGCGTTGGCGCTTTTTGCGCCAGGCAGGGTCATTGCCGTCGACCCAGAGGTAGACGATGTCGATCGGCGTGTTGCTGCTCATGCGGCCTTGCTTCAATAGGGGTTGGGTCAGGCTGCCGGGGCAGCCTGACGGCGCCAGTCCGTCTGGATCAGGCGGCGGCCTTGACCTTCAGACGCCAGGCGTGCAACAGCGGCTCGGTGTAGCCGCTGGGCTGCTCAAGGCCCTTGAAGACCAGGTCGAGTGCGGCCTGGTAAGCCGCTGAGCTGTCGAAATGCCCGGCCATGTTCTTGTACAGCGCGTCGCCGGCATTTTGCCCGTCGACGACGGCCGCCATGCGCTCGAAGGTCGCATGCACCTGCGCAGCGCTGGCAATGCCGTGCAGCAACCAGTTGGCAATATGCTGGCTCGAGATACGCAGCGTGGCCCGATCTTCCATCAGCGCCACATTGTGGATGTCGGGCACCTTGGAGCAGCCAACGCCCTGGTCGATCCAGCGCACCACATAGCCGAGGATGCCCTGCGCGTTGTTGTCCAGTTCTTGCTGGATCTCGGCAGCAGACCAGGCCGGCTTGGCCTCGACCGGGATCTGCAGCAAGCGGGTCAGCAGGCCATCATGCTCGGCCGTGGCGTCGATTTTTTCCATCTCGATCTGCACCGCGGTGACATTGACCTGGTGGTAATGCAGGGCATGCAGCGTTGCCGCGGTGGGAGACGGCACCCAGGCGGTGTTGGCGCCGGCTTTCGGATGGGCTATCTTCTGTTCGAGCATCGCTGCCATCAGGTCGGGCATGGCCCACATGCCCTTGCCGATCTGGGCCCGGCCGCGCAGGCCGCAGGCCAGACCGGTCAGCACATTGCTGCGCTCGTAGGCCTGGATCCAGGCGCTGCTCTTCATGTCGCCCTTGCGGATCATCGGGCCGGCCTGCATGGCAGTATGCATCTCGTCGCCGGTGCGGTCGAGGAAGCCGGTGTTGATGAAGGCCACGCGTGCGGCGGCCGCGGCGATGCAGGCCTTCAAGTTGACGCTGGTGCGCCGCTCTTCGTCCATGATGCCGAGCTTGACCGTGTTCTCGGGCAGACCCAACATCGCTTCGACGCGACCGAACAACTCGGACGCGAAAGCCACTTCGGCCGGACCGTGCATTTTCGGCTTGACGATATAGACCGAGCCGGTGCGTGAGTTGCAGATCTCGGCCTTGCCATGACGCTGCAGGTCGTGGATGGCGATCGTGGTCGTGATCACCGCGTCGAGGATGCCTTCATGGATTTCCAGACCCTGCTCGCCATAAAGCACGGCCGGGTTGGTCATCAGGTGGCCGACATTGCGCAGGAACATCAAGGAGCGGCCATGCAGACGGACTGCACCGGCTTTGCCATCGGGGCCGTTGTAGATGCGGTCCGGATTCAGGCTGCGGCTGATCGTCTTGCCGTTCTTGGTCAATTCTTCAGTCAGCGTGGCTTGCAGGATGCCCAGCCAGTTTTCATAGGCCAGCACCTTGTCTTCGGCGTCAACCGCTGCAACTGAATCCTCAAGGTCCAGAATCGTCGACAGCGCCGCTTCCAGCACCAGATCGCTGACGCCAGCGGCATCGCTCTGGCCAATCGTCGTGCTACGGTCGATGCGGATGTCCAGGTGCAGGCCGTTGTTGACCAGCAGGATGGAGGCAGGCGCAGCGGCATCACCCTGGTAGCCGGCGAACTGGGTGGCATCGGCCAGGCTGGTGCTCGCAGCACCCTGGGCAATCACCAGTCGACCGGCTTCGACCCGGTAGCCGGTCGCATCCTTGTGCGAACCCTGCAGCAAGGGTGCGGCCTGGTCGAGCACCTGGCGCGCATAGGCAATCACGCGGGCACCGCGCACCGGGTTGTAGCCATGGCCTTTTTCAGCGCCATCGTCTTCAGAGATCACGTCGGTGCCGTAGAGCGCGTCATACAGGGAGCCCCAGCGCGAATTGGCGGCGTTCAAGGCGTAGCGGGCATTCAGGATCGGCACCACCAACTGCGGGCCGGCCTGCAGCGCCAGTTCGGCATCGACATTGGCCGTGGTTGACTGCACATCGGCCGGCATTGGCACCAGATAGCCAATGCTCTCCAGGTAGCCGCGGTAGGCCGGCATGTCGGCGATCGGGCCTGGATGAGCGCGGTGCCAGGCATCGAGTTCGGTCTGCAGGCGATCGCGTTCGGCCAGCAATGCGATGTTCTTCGGCGCCAGGTCATTGACGATGGCATCGAAACCGGCCCAGAAACGCTCGCTGCTGACGCCGCTGCCGGGCAAGACCCGGTCTTCGACGAAGCGGTACAGCGGGGTGGCAACTTGCAGGCGGTGGATAGCGGTTCTTGCGGACATGGGGACGACCTCGAGAGAGTATCCTGGCGAGTTTAGCCAATCGCCGGCTGTGATTCCTATACGCCGGCGCGTTGCTACCCTGTGCAAAATAGCTGAATCATTTGCTGAATCTGCTTTTTAGCCGCGTAAAGCAGGACAATTGTTGGATCATGGACCGCCTCAAGCAAATCGAATCTTTTGTCTCGGTAGCCCTCAAGGGCAGCCTGACAGCCGCCGCTTTGGTCGAGGGCGTGGCGCCGGCCGTGATGGGGCGGCGCATCGATGCGCTCGAGTCGCGCCTGGGCGTCAAACTGCTGGTGCGGACGACAAGGCGCATCACTCTGACCCATGAAGGCAGCGCCTTTCTCGAGGATTGCCAGCATTTGCTGACGGCCTTTGCTGACGCTGAAGCCAGCGTCAGCGCCGGCGGTGTCAAGGCCAGCGGCCATCTGCGCATCACCGCGCCAGCCGGTTTCGGGCGCCGCCATGTGGCGCCGCTGCTGCCTGACTTCATCGCCCAGCACCCGGAAGTCAGCGTTTCATTGAACCTCAGCGACCGCGTCGTCGACCTCGCCGGCGAGGGTTTTGATTGCGCCGTGCGGGTCGGCGATTTGCCTGATTCAAGCTTGATCAGCGTGCGCCTGGCCGATAACCGGCGCTTGTGCGTTGCTTCGCCGGCTTATCTGAAGCGCGCCGGCATGCCCCAGCATCCTTCGGAGTTGGCGCGGCATGCCTGTTTGACGCTCAGCTCAGACGCCAGCCAGACCCGTGGCTGGGCCTTCAAGGTCGGTGGTGAACTGGTTCATCTGCGCCCGAGCGGACGGCTCGATTGCAGCGATGGGCAGGTGCTGCATGACTGGTGCCTGGCCGGCCAGGGTCTGGCCTGGCGCAGCACCTGGGAGGTCGAGGCAGATCTGGCGGCCGGCCGCTTGGTGACTGCACTCGATGCTTTCGCAGCGCCGCCGAACGGCATTTATGCGCTGTTCCCGCATGCCAAGCATTTGCCGCTGCGGGTGCGCTTGTGGATTGATTTCCTCAAACTCAGCTATGGCCAGAGCCATTACTGGGCCGGCAAATCGGCCCAGTGAGCGACCCCTTCTGGCTCAAACCTTGTTGCTGAGAAAGGTTTTCATGAAAGCCTTGCGTTCGTCGCCGGTTTTACCCTTGGTTTCATCGGAATTCCCGAGAACCCCCGCCATTCATGGCGGGGAGGTAGAGGGGCAGCCCATGAGGGCTGCTGACGGTGCAGAGCAGGCGCGCTGCGCCTCGACGTAAGCCTTGATGGGTT
>CAIJIT010000118.1 GCA_903820745.1 uncultured Burkholderiales bacterium | reverse complement strand
CAGCGAGCCGACAAGTTAAGCCTGATGACCATAGCGAGGTGGTCCCACTCCTTCCCATCCCGAACAGGAAAGTGAAATGCCTCTGCGCCGATGATAGTGCGGGTTCCCGTGTGAAAGTAGGTCATCGTCAGGCTATTATCCTAGAACCCCCAGATCTCACGATCTGGGGGTTTCTTCGTTCTTGGAACGAAAATATCGCATCCGAAATTTATACGTTGTAGACCACTCCTTCGTGTAAGCGTATGGCCTGGCTTTTTTCGAGTTCATCCAGAATTGCGATCGACCATTGCTCGAAGGGTTCTGGTTTGAAAAACTGCTCCCACATCTGCCGTTGAATAGGCGTTTGTGCGAGCCAATCGAGTAGGTCTGGAAGCGGCTCGCTGATGAGTTCGAGCAGGTGGAACTTGGTCAATACTTTGGCGGCATAGCGCGCATGTCGCTGCGGATTGTGCTGAAAGAAGTCCAGGCGGCTGCGTGCTTCGCCCAACGCCGCATCGACATCGCTGAATATCTTGCCATGGCCCGGGATCACCCAGCGAATGGCGAGACCTGCAATCAGCTCCAGGGTCTTGGCGACTTCATCAAACCCGCTTGAGCCCTCGATTTCCGGAAAGACAATGCCGAAACCATGCTCCCAGAGCGCATCAGCCGAGATCAGGACGCCGGACTCGGCCTCAAAAAATATCAAGGAATGAGGATCATGCCCGGGCGCCGCAAGTGCTTGCCATTGCCGCCCGCCTTGCTCGATGAAATCACCGGCAATTACAGCAGCTGAAGGTCGGAATCGATCGCAGCGCTGGCCCGTGCTGGCAAAGCTAAGCAGGTCCTGGTTCCAGTCTGTAGCAGCCTGGAAATGACCGGGCGGTACCCAGATCGGGCAGTTGAAGGCGGCGGCCAGTCTTGCGTTGCCGCCGCAATGGTCGCTGTGCAAATGGCTGTTCAGAATCAGCCGCAGGCTACTGGCCGGAGCCATTGCTGCCCTGACCAGTTCCAGCGTCTGGGCACTGTGGGTGCAGTACCCTGTATCGACCAGCAAAGCGCCGCGTTCGTCGCCTTGTAGCAAGACCGAGTTCGAAGACAGCCAACCGCGTTCCAGGACCGTCATGTCAGCCGGCAGCGCGGCGGATTCCTTCATGTACTGCGCAGCTCCCGGCGCAGAATCTTGCCGACATTGCTCTTCGGCAGTTCGTCCCGAAACTCGATGTATTTCGGGCATTTGTAGGCGGTCAATTGCTGATGGCAGAAGGCCGTCAGGTCCTCCTCGGCCAGCGCCGGGTCGCTCTTGACGACGTAGAGCTTGACCGATTCTCCCGAGCGCGCATCAGGAATGCCCACGGCTGCGCATTCGAGGACGCCGGGGTACATGTTCACGACCTGTTCGATTTCGGTTGGATAGACATTGAAGCCTGATACCAGGATCATGTCCTTCTTGCGGTCAACGATGCGGATGAAGCCAAGTTCGTCCATCACGCCGATATCGCCGCTCTTGAAGAAGCCATCGGCGCACATCACCATTGCGGTCTCATCAGGGCGGTTCCAGTAGCCGGCCATCACCTGCGGGCCACGGATGCAGATTTCGCCGCGCTCGCCCTGCGGTACATCGACACCAAAGTCGTCGCGGATCGCAATCTCGGTCGATGGAACGGGCAGACCGATACTGCCGTTGAAGGTCTTCAGGTCAAGCCGGTTGACTGTTGCCACCGGTGAGGTTTCTGACAGGCCGTAGCCTTCAACCACGGGACAGCCCGTGATCTTCAGCCATTTTTCGGCGGTTGCTTGTTGCACCGCCATGCCACCGCCGTTCGAGATCACCAGTTCACTGAAGTCCAGGCGGGCAAATGCAGGGTCGTTGGCCAGGGCATTGAACAGGGTATTCACTGCCGGGAACATATTGATCTTGAATTTCTGCAAAGTACTGATGAATCCTGGAATATCGCGCGGATTCGGTATCAGCAGATTCATCATTCCCAGCCTCGCACCCAGCATATAGCAGGCGGTCAAGGCAAAGATGTGATACAGAGGCAGGGCGCAAACCGTGATCAACTGCTTCTTGCCAAGAGATTCGATCATCGGCATGAACCAAGCTTCGCTCTGAATGATATTGGCGACCACGTTTCTGTGCAGCAATGTCGCGCCCTTTGAGACTCCGGTGGTACCGCCGGTGTACTGCAGAAAGGCGACATCGTCAGGACCGAGATCGATGCGCTTGAGGCTCATTCGGCGACCCTCGGCCAAGGCCTGATTGAACCTCGTGGTGGTCTGTCCCGGCCCGACCGGCAGCCGGAACTCCGGCACCATCTTCTTGACATGACGCACCGCGAAGTTGATCAGCGGACCGCGCCACCACCCCAGCAGGTCGCCCATCGAGGCGAGCACAACATGCTGGACGCTGGTCTTGGCAATCACCTGCTCGAGAGTTCCGGCGAAATTCTCCAGCACGAAGATCGCCTGTGAGCCGGAATCCTTCAGCTGATGCTCCAGTTCGCGCGGTGTGTAAAGCGGGTTGATATTCACCACCACATAGCCGGCCCGAAGAATCGCAGCGATAACGACCATGTACTGCAAGACATTGGGCATCATGATGGCCACGCGGGCGCCGCGTTCCAGCCCCCGGGCCTGCAACCAGGCGCCGACTGCTGCCGACATTTCATCGATTTGGCCGAAACTCAGCCTTTGATCCATGCACACCGCCGCATCGCGCTGCGCGTGTTTGTGGAATGCCTCTTCGAGCAGTTCGACCAAGGATTTGTAAACGGTGGTGTCGACCATTGCTGGTACACCTGGCGGGTAGCTCTGCAACCAGGGTTTGGACACGCTTGCTGCGGTCGAGTCATCCCTTGCCTGTAATTTCACTTCTTGCACCATATCTCCTCGTTTGTCCGGCTTGTGCGGCGAGCGCCGTCAAGCCCTCTATCGTCGTTGCAGAAGCGACCTAGTGGTTAGGGTAATTGCCCTAGTGGCCCGACCGGTGGCGTTGAGGTCT
>CAIJIT010000117.1 GCA_903820745.1 uncultured Burkholderiales bacterium | reverse complement strand
CAGCAATACCAGGATGAAAACACCCAGAATGGTAAATAAGGCAATACTCAAGGGATCCATCAATAATCCTCCTCATCGGCGATGAACGAGCGCCCCAGATATTGCTCAGCCAGCATCACCAGAAACTGGATCGAAGTCAGCGCGGCACCGATCAGCACCAGACTGCGTACCGGCGCGGTCGGCACCCGCACCGGTTCTTCGCCTTCGAATTCGCCAACCTGCCAGGCTTCGACCATATGGTCCCAGCCGGAGTAGACGATCAGCGCGAACATCACCACGCCCATCAAGCAGGCGAGCATCTCGACCCAGCGTTTAACCCCGGGCGGCATCCGGTCGAGCAGAATTGTCGAGCGCAGATGGGCACCGATCTTCAGCGTGTGGGCCATCATGCACCAGACCAGTCCGACGACCGAAATCTTGACGATCTCGGGAACACCGAACAGGGGCGAATTGAAAAACGCCCGTCCCGTGACATCGACGGTGATCAGCAACATGATCAGCACCACCCACAAGGCACCAAGCATGTTCAGGAATGACATCAACCGGTTGAACAACCGGAGGCTGGGAAGAAGGATCATTGCGGGGCTCCAGGACAGATCGCCGACAAGGCAGGCCCCCCTTCAAGGCGGGGCCGGGAAACTTACTTGATCTTCCACTCCCGCGGCATCTTCACGCCCGCTTCGTTCAGGGCCTTGATGTATTCAGCCACGGCTGTCGCGGCTTGACCCGCTTTGGTGATCTCGGCGGTGCGCTCGTTCGGAATGTCGCTCAGCGCATTGGCCCATTTGGCCTTTTCCTCATCGCTCAGCGAGCGCACCGTCACGCCGGCAGCCTTCATCGTCTCGATGCTGGCCCGGCCCTTGTCAGCCGCCATCTTGGTCTGTACGGCAGTGAATTCCTTACCGACCTCGAGAATGATGGCCTGCACATTCGCCGGAAACTTGCGCCAGGTGGTCTTGTTGATCGTGATCAGCACATTCGGAATCGCCCCGAAATCGGTGAAGGTGTAGTTCTTCGCCACTTCATGCAGCTTGAAACCCACCGTCGCGTCCGGGAACATCACCCAGCCCTCGTAGACCCCGGTCTGGAACGAGGTATAGGCCTCGTTCAGATTGGATTGCACCGGAATCGCACCGACCGCCCGCAGCCAGGGAATATTCGGACCGGCAGCAGCAATTTTCTTGCCCTTCAGCTGTTCGACCTTGGTCCAGGGAAACGTGGTGACGAGGTTGTAGTTGCCGACGCTGCCGACCCCGACAAAGACCTGGTTGTACTTGTCCTCAAGGACCTTCTTCAAGGCCGGAACCTTGTCGTAGACCTGCCTGGCCGCCTTGCCTGCAAGCTCGACATCCGGGCTGCCGAAAGGCACAAAATAGGCAAAATTCTGGGCCATCAGCTTGGCCGGCTCAAAAGCCACATGCAGATCGGCGACATCGACCAAGCCGCTTTCGACTGCTGCCATGCATTCGCCGAGCTTGCAGACCGATCCGCCATAGGCATTGACCCACTCGATCTTGTGACCGGTTTTTTCCGCCACCCGTTTGCTGATCTCGGGCGCCAGGAAGTCACGCATCGCCGTGATCCAAACCGCTGCATCAGCCGGATGCCCCGCACCGATCGTCAATCGGTAGGTGTCTGCAAAAGCGCCGCTCGTACCTGCAGCGACCATCACGGCCGCAGCGATCATTTTGAGAACAAGTTTTTTCACTTTGTGCATTCCTTGTGGTTGAAAGTGGAACTGTTTAGCGTCCATTCCCTTTGATCATCGGACTCACTCTGCGCTTATTGATGTTTGATCAAACAAGAACAATTTCGATGATAGGGGCTGCTTTCATATTTGTTGTTTGGGTAAACCCTGTGTTGGGAGACGTCGTGGACTGGCGTCGCCGAGGCCCCAAGGGATGGGTACCTCCTCAGCCTGGCCGCTGGTAGGCGGCAAATCCTTCGAAGGTCGTCGCCGAGGCCGCAGGGCCTCGTTTCTTCCTCAGCCTTGCCGCTGGCAGGCGGCAAGTCCTTCGGAAGTCGTCGCCGAGGCCGCAGGGCCTCGGCTCGGCACTTCCTTAGCCCCTAGGGTGGTGCTGGGCGTGGATGGTTTTCAGGCGTTCGCGGGCGACATGGGTGTAGATCTGGGTGGTCGACAGATCGGCATGGCCGAGCAGCATCTGCACGGCGCGCAGGTCGGCGCCATGGTTGAGCAGATGGGTGGCAAACGCATGGCGCAGCGTGTGCGGCGACAAGGGGCTGGTGATGCCGGCGATCAGCGCGTATTTCTTCACCAAGGTCCAGAACATCTGCCTGGTCATGCCGTCACCACGGACGGTAACGAACAGCGCATCGCTGCGCATGGCCTTGAGCAATTCGGCGCGGGCTTCGCGCAGATAGCGCATCAGGTAGGCATGGGCTTCCTCGCCGAAGGGCACCAGGCGCTCCTTCGAGCCCTTGCCGGTGATGCGCAGCACTGCCTCCTTGAAGCCGACATGGACGCTCTTCAAGGTCACCAACTCGGTCACGCGCAGGCCGCTGGCATACATCAGCTCGAGCATTGCGCGGTCGCGCAGCCCCAGCGGCGTGTTCAGGTCGGGCGCTTCGAGCAACGCTTCAACCTGCGCCTGGCTCAGCAGCTTGGGCACGCGCAGCGGCTGGCGCGCATTCTGCAGGCGCAGGCTCGGGTCCTGGCTGATGCGCTGCTCACGCAAGGCCCAGCGGAAATAGCGCTTGAAAACGCTCAGCCGCCGGTTCGAACTGGTGCTGCGGCTGCCGGCATGGCGGGCGCTGGCATAGCCGAGCAAGTTCAGCTCAGCACATTGGTCGAGCGCCAGGCCGCTTTCGGCCGACAGCCATTCAGCCAGCAGCGTCAGGTCGCGGCGATAGGCTTCCAGCGAGTTGTCGGCCAGCCCGTCCTCGAGCCACAAAGCCTCGATGAAGGCGTCGATCGTCGCCTGGCTGGCCAGCAGTTCAGCGGGCGCAAGCGCCTCAGTCGAGCGTGAGTTTTTGCTGCGCGACGACGGTCTTGTAGACATCGAGTTCAGCCTTCATCTGGGCAGCAAATTGCTCGGGTGTGTTCGCCACGATCAGCGAGCCGGTCTCTTCGATGCGCTTTTTCACATCAGGCAGCTCAAGCGTCTTCTTCACCGAGGCATGGATCTTGTCGACCACATCGCGCGACATGCCCTTGGGACCATAGAGGCCGTAATAAGCCATCCGGTTCACCGGCTCCAAGCCGACGTCCTTGAAGGTCGGCACATTGGGCAGTTGCGACAGGCGGTTCGGCGCCGCGATGACGATCGCGATCAAGCGGCCGTCCTTGATGAACGGCAGGGCTGAAGGCAGATTGTCAAAAATGATCTGCACCTGGCCGGCGACGGTGTCGTTCAAGGCCGGGCCAGCGCCACGGTAGGGAATATGGGTCAGAAATACGCCCGCCAAGCTCTTGTACAACTCCATCTGCAGATGGCCGACGCCACCGGTACCCGAACTGGAATAGCTGTACTTGCCGGGATTCTTCTTCAGTTCGGCGACAAAGCCCTTGTAGTCGCGTGCCGGAAATGATGGGTGCACGGCGATCACATTGGGCGTTGCCGCCACATTGATGATCGGCGTGAAATCGGTGACCGGGTTGTAGGGAATCTTCGGGTTGATCGCCGGGTTGGCCGCCGTTGTCGACACCGTGGCCACGCCGAGCGAATAGCCATCAGGCGCAGACTTGGCGGTTTCATTGGCACCGATCGAGCCGCCGCCACCGGCCTTGTTCTCGACGATCATCGGCTGACCCAGCGCCAGATGGACCTTCTCGGCCAGCACCCGGGCAATGATGTCGGTCGTACCGCCAGGCGCGAATGGCACCACCAGGCGCACCGGCTTGGTGGGGTATACATCGGCCAGCGCCAGGGTGGCGCTGAACAGCAAGAGCGTTGAGATACCAGACAGGCAGTAACGACGATTCATTGAAACTCCAGAGGTGGGTGGGTTCGGGTAGGGGCAGATTATTGCGTAGCATGACCGAGCAAACCGGCCTTGAGTCGCTGGTCGACCGGCAGTTCACCGATAAACACTTTCAAAAATGCATTGTAAAGATCGGCTCCCGGGATCGCCTGACCCCATGGGTGGTCGTTGACAGTCAGCAGCGTGCCCTGTTCGGGCAAAAAGTCGATATTGATCCGGTCCTTTTTCATGACCTTGCCGACCGCCTGCAGGTTTTGCAGCAACAAGGGCAGGCGCTGGCTCAGCGCGGCGCGCTCGGCTTCGCTGCAGTTGCGCGCCACGCCGATGTTGATGGCCTTGACGAACTCATCGGCGTCGACTGAATTGAGTCCGATCGGGAGCTTCTTGGCGATGTCGAGCAGCAAGCGGATCTGCAGACGTTTCGGGCCCGGGGTCGCCAGCACCGCTTCGGCGCTGGCGGCCTTGGCCGTCAGGTAGAGGCCCGCGGCATAGATCCGGATGATGGCCTCGGCGCGTTTGCCCACACCATTGAGCAGCAACTGGCTGCCGCCGAGTTGCAAGCCGTCGTCGAAGTCCTGGTCTTCGTAATGCAAGGCCAGCGCCGGGCCGGCTAGCCACAAGCCTGCGGCGCCGACCAGGCATTGCCTGCGGCGCGCTGATGCGCATGGCGCGATCGATGATTTTTCTTCAGACATGCATGACTCCTTAGCCGACCGACGATAAACGCTGATGCCCCGCCGCAGCTTGCGCCGAGGCTGTCACACTCCTGCCCATGCCCGATATATTGCTCTTGCTCCCCGATTTCTTGCTGATTCTCAGTGGCTTCTTGCTTTGCCGCTTCACTGCGCTCAACCGCAGCGTCTGGGAGGCGGCCGAGCGGCTGGTCTATTACCTGCTGTTTCCGGTGCTGCTGTTCAATTCAATCCTGAGTTCGCCTTTGCAATCGGCTTCAACCGCCCGCCTTGCAATGGCCGGACCGGCGACGATTTTCGCTGGTGTCTTGCTCGCCCACAGCCTGCTGCTGCTGCCTGCGGTGGCCAAAGCGCCGCTGAACCGCTTCCATGCCTCGGGCGCGCAGGTCGCTTTTCGCTT
>CAIJIT010000116.1 GCA_903820745.1 uncultured Burkholderiales bacterium | reverse complement strand
GGATTCGGTGCCTCCCAAATTATTAAGTACCGGAATGGGCAGGACGACCTGTTCCTATTTCATGCCTGGCGGTATTCCAACGCGAAGATGTCAGTATATTTTTATGTTCAATTTTCTTTGCTTCAAGTTTTTCATCAAAGCCACAGACCTTGAAAGAATCCCTATTTTTATCCAGAAACTTGCAAAGTTTTTTCATACGATTGATGACCACATAGTCAGGCCGACTTCTATTTCTATTTAAAAGTTCAAAGTTGTGGGTAAGTATTACAAAGGATTTCTTGCGATGTTCTAGTGCTTGCCAAAGCAGCCCTTCAATTTCAGCGAAGGTGCAGGCCGTCAGCTGCGTGTGGCGTAAACGTTGACTACCATCCTTGAATACTGTCATTGGATATTCTGTGATGCCTTCGCAGGCAAACGGATCGGTCATTATTTCGCCTGTACAAATTCCGCTTCTGGCTCCATTCGTACTTTGGTTGTAACTGCTATCTATTTTTATACCATTTGATTTTAATGCTTTCAATGTATTTCTATTAAATCCAAAACTTCCAGCTCGGAAGGCTGATATAGGGCCGCTACCGGCCTGCTGAAGCAGGTCTTTACTGACTTTTATCAGTATTTTTTGTTCAGGTAACGTGAAGTTTCTAAGATACTGTTTTTTTTGTTTTATATTCTTCAGAATTGGCTTTAGTGACTCATCGACCCATTCAGTATGCAAGTGTTGTTGTACATCCTGATTTGCCTCTTTCAGCAAACCCACTATCTCCTCCAAGGGGTGTCTTCCGAAACGGGTTGAGAAAAGTGGTTCAACGAAGAACACGCCTTTCAGCCCATGTTCGGCTAGTATTTTCAATGCATAGGGTATGCCGAAGTTTCCTTGTGGAGTCGGGCCGTAAACATAGCGCTGAAAGGCCTCAGGGAACTGCTCATCGATTCGACGCCAGTCATCACACCATATTTCCACATCAGTAGTAAAATGTACATCGAGCATTTTTTAAAAATTCTTCTTAAATAATTTATATTTCCAAGCCGCATAATTAATGTTTTTTTATTTTAATTATTTTCTCGGCGTAGATAATTTCTCATCAGTTTGATGCCGAAGCGAAATCTTGTCCGTTCCCAGGGGGTATACCGCGCCAACTGGAAGGGGTCACTTGCCGCCGTATTGGCAGCTGCAACGGTGGTAAAGGCGGCAGCAAAACCGAGTTCACGCACCAGTTCGACTGTTTCAGCTAAATAGTCAACTCCTGGTTTTCCGTTGGGGTAGGCAAACAGGTCTATCTTTCTTCCCAGCATTGCCTCCAGCACCTGTTTGCTTTCAGCGATTTCCTGCCTTGCCCTTGAACGAGATAGCCTGGCGAGAATTGGATGATTAGCGGTATGTGCACCGATCTGCATTCCTGCATTTTGGAGCGCAATAATCTGCTCCGTATTCATCATCAAATTAATGGGTGGCTGATTGCCTGCAGCCAGAACGATGGCGCTGACCCATTCCGTGCGTTCCTGCGGCGTCAGGTACTTGATCGCTCCGATCAGTCGGCCGATTGCAGCCTGCTTGGCGGGCAGATCTTCGATGGCCATAACACCGAGCGATGCAGCGACTGTTCCGGTCAAGTCCAATACCGGCGCCTTGCACATGCGTATGGCTTCGATGACTGAGTCGTTCCACATACGGCCGCCATTCAGGAAGGCGGTGGCAATGAAAAAAGTGGCTTTCAGGCCATGGTGTTGCAGTATCGGTAACGCGATTTCGTGGTTGTCGGCATAGCCATCATCGAAGCTGATCGCCAGCGCCCTGGCAGGCAGTGCGCCAGAATGCATCAGGGCCACCGCCTGATCCAAGGGCAATACATTGAACCAATGCTTCACCCAGGTGCACAGACGATCGAACTGCTGGGCCTCGATTTCATCGGGGAACAAGGGGTCTGGTATGGCCCGCACCCGGTGGAAGATCAGCACATGAAGTTTGGCCCTGGCTCCGTTGGGCGACAGTCCCCCAAACGTCGATCGAATCATGTTCATGCTGCGACCGCCTGTCGCGGCATGGGAGTTAGCCCCAGCAGGGAGGTCCACCTTGATGTCGTTCCAGGCTCGGTTTTCCAGGCTTGTTGCTGAACCCAAAGCCTTGCTGTGAGCAGAAGCACCATGATGTTGTAGGGCTGGTCGAAATAGGCCAGGCTCAGGAAGGCGCCGCCGGTCAAATAAGCAATCAACGCCACCTGGGACATGTTGGCGAGGTCAACGCACCAACCGGCCTGCGAGTACTTGGGGGCCTCAGTCAATAACCAGTTCGCCGTACGCCAACTTGTCAGCCAAATGGCAAGAAACATGGCCAAGCCGACGAACCCATGGTTACCAAGTACCTGGAAGTAGATGCTGTGCGCGGCATGGACCCCCACCTTGTATGGGGAATACAGTTCGAACAAATCCGACCTCGCGGGGTTGAAACCGACGCCGGATGGGTAATGCAAGGCCAGGTTCCAGGCGGTCCACCAAGCGCTGATGCGCCCCATCGCGGAGTCGTCTACCTCATAGTTTTCGATCGTATTCATCCGCTGTGTCCAGGCGTCCGGCATGAACGCCACCAAAGCCGTGCCCACCAACAGCAGCAGCAGGCCAACCCCAAGTTTGTTCTTGCCTTTCCACCAGAAGAAACCGGCCATGGCGCCACTGGCCAGCAGAGCACCGCGCGAATGGCTGCCCAGTGCCGCGGCCATGCACAAGACCATATTCACTAGCAAGCCGGCCTTCAACCACTTCGAACAGACCTGCAGTTGCAAGAAGCGAAGCAAGGGCACCGTGATGATCAGCGCCAGAGCAAACTCGTTGTTGTCCTCTATGAATGAGCCTGGTGGTCCCCAGACCTTGAAATTTCCACCGTTCTTGAACGTGAAAATCCCCCCCTTGATACCGAGCAATGCGATCGATGCGGTGACAACCCAGGCCAGCCCCATGATCTGTAATCTGCTGCGGATCAAAGCCAGTGCGACCAGAACCATCAGATTGATTTTCATCACTTTGTTCCACTGCGGATAATCGCCTTCCGGTGACATTCCGAACAGCCAGGACACGGTTATCCAGGCGGAGAAAACTACGAACCAGAACACCGGCACATCGATCATTGGAGAGGACCGGTCCTTGGTCATCAACAGTCCGGATAGGGTTGTGGCTGCAGCGATAGCAGACAGCGGTGCGTCGTAGGACATGCCATAAGCGAACCGGTGCGGGTTCATCAGGCTCAACCAGGTCCAGACCAACACGCCGATCCAGGGTCGACGCAAGGCGGCGATTGAGCCACCGAGCACGATGGTGATGATCAGGAGGTCACGCATGGTTGAACTGCCTAGCTCGCATGGCTGACGATGTAGCGAAATTTCCCTGATTTCTCGGCCTCGATCGCTTCGACGATCTTGACTCTGATTTCGACGGCAGCCCCGAGCCGTCGTTTGAAGCCGGCGATGATGGCGCTGGTTGCAATCGGGTTGGCGCCTGGGTCAGCGCTTGTTTCGGGTACCAACTGGACCTCGGTGCAGTCCCGACTGTGTTGTATGACCTTGAACGCACGCAGCCCCGGCAGATCGCGCAGGATGTAGATCAAGGCCAAGCCATGCAGCACCGTGCCATCGGCGGCAATGACGAAATCGGTCGTGCGACCCTGGATTTCCTTCAACATCGGCAAGCCGCGCCCGCAAGCACATTGCTGATCATCCATGACCGCGATGTCACCGGTCCGGTAGCGGATGAAGGGGAATTCACCGGTGGCCAAGTGGGTGATGACGATTTCGCCAGCCTTGCCTGGCGCCACCGGACGCCCCGCTGGATCCAGCAGTTCGACGATCACATCCTCGGCGCTCAGATGCATGCCGCCCGATGGGCATTCATGCGCGATAAAGCCTGCATCGCGGCCGCCATAGCCGTTGGCCACAGGACAGCCGAAGACGCTGGAAATCAACGCCCGCTGTTCTTCGTAGAGCCGCTCCGAAGTGACGAAAGCCACCTTGATACCCAGATCGTCCATCGCAATGCCGCGCTCACGCGCATGCCGGGCGATGCGGGAAAGCGCCGAAGGGTAGCCAAACAACATCGCCGGGCGTTTGCGCCGGATCGCCGCGATGAAGCCGTCAAGCCTGCTGGCGGACATATCGAAGGCCGGCAACAACTCGGTGCGCATGAGCTTGTCGCGCAGACCACGCATGCGGTCTTGCGCCCCGAGCTCGATCGGCGAACCCCAGACCACCATTTCGGGGTCGCCGATGTCAACGCCCCACCAACGAGTAGCGCGCCATTTGGCCGCCACATCGTGGCTGATGCGGGCCTTGCCGATGAAAAATATCAATGGTTCGCCAGAGGAACCACCGGTATTGAAGCGGCTCAGTCCCGTCGCATGTTGATGCTTCAGCGCCACGGTATTGGCACGGATCAGCGCTTTGGTCAGCAAGGGCAGTTGCTGCAACTCCGCGATGCTCGTGAAGCTGCCCGCTCTCACGCCAAGCCTGGCAAACAGATCGCGGTAATAGGGCACATGTTCAGCGGCGACCGACAACAAACGGTTGAGACGCTGCAGTTGCAGCGCTTGCAGTTGCGGGGGCGTTACCCACTGGCTAAGCTCAAGCGCCTGCCGCACCGCCACGGTTGAATGTCCCTTGAGACGCTCTTGCGCCGGAAAGACAAGGTTTGCAATGATTTTTGTGTAGGCCGACATGTGTGTTACCGAGGCGATGCCATTGGCTCAATCTGCGGCTGTCGCAGGCTCTGTTGATAGAAGGCGGCCAACTGCGGGCCGATCCGCATCCAGGTGTAGCGCTGTACTTCGGCCAAGCCAGCTCGGCGCAAACGCTGGCGCAGCACCTCGTCGTCGAGCAAGCGAAGCACGGCTCGGGCCATGGCATCATGGTCTTGTGCGGGAACCAACAGCCCGGTGACCCCGTCCTGCAGCAGGTAGGGCACACCGCCCACATTGCTGGAAACAACCGGCACGCCGCTGGCCAGCGATTCAAGCACTGAATTCGGCATGTTGTCGATTCGACTGGGATTGATCGACAAGGTGCTGCTGCGGTACAAATCCGCCATCTCTTGGGGCCCGAGGCGGCCGGAAAAATGCACCGCTTGGACAAGCCCCAGGGTTTGGACCAAACGCTGCAGTTCTGCAGCTTCAGGCCCGCTGCCGGCAAGCGTCAACTCCGCCTGGGGATAACGTTCCCGCACCTTGGCAAATGCCCGGATCGCGCAAGCGTTGTCGTAAATCAGCTCCAAGTTGCGCGCCACCAGCAACTGGGGCGCCGCAGATCGGTCGCAGTCATGAGACGGACAAAAACGCTGCAGATCGACCACATTGACCAGCAGTTGGGCCGTCACACCATGACGGGCAAACACCGACTGCAGGAATCCCGAGGGCACCAGCAGCATTGTGGTGCGGCGCAGACTCCAAGTCAGAACAAGGGCCGAGCGGCGTAAAAAATCAGCGGCAGCGCCGCCGCGGTAATTGACCACCACCGGGCGACGCCGCAAGCGACCGATCCAGATCGCCGGCGCCGCGAACAGATGCCATGACCAGCCTGAATTGGCCATCACATGCAACAACTGGTTGCGGCCGCAGGCCCGCCACAGCGCCAGCAAATAGGGAAGCAGCCTGAATAGTGCTCGGATGACGGGAATTCGCCCGACCCAGGCCGGCCGGTAATCGGCATTGGTCCGTACCAATTCGACCGATGCGCCCTCGCCCCTGAGCAACTCAGCCAATTGACCCGTCTGGTTGGCCATGCCGCCAGCAGGCGGCGGCAGCGGGCCGACCAAGACGATGCGCAGGCCTTCAAAACCCTTGATCACGCCGGCGCCCCCAGCGGAAAACCGCCCAGCAGCGCCCTGTAAACCGCCGGATAACGGTTCGCCGATTGGCCCCAACTGCGTTCGCTCTCGACGAATTTCCGCCCCTGGGCACGCAAGCGCGGCCAGCTTGTCTTGTCGGCCAGCAGTTTGAGCAAGGCATGGCTCAGCGCATCGACATCGCCTGCAGCGAACAATATTCCGGTCTGCCCATCGCGTATCAGTTCCCGGTGGCCACCAACATCCGAGGCCAACAGCAACCTGCCCTGCGCCATGGCTTCGAGCGGTTTCAGCGGCGTCACCAATTCAGTCAAGCGCATCGCGCGGCGCGGGTAGACCAGCACATCAATCAGGTCGTAATACCTCGACACCTCGGCATGCGGTATGCGGCCAGAAAAGGCCACCTTGTCCTGCAGACCCAAAGCTGCAAGCTGGGACTTCAGGGCCAGTTCCTGCGGCCCGCCGCCGACCAGCAGTACACGCACTTCGGGCCTTTGCTGCAGGATTTTCGGGATTGCCTCGAGCAGCAGATCGAGACCCTCATAGGCATAGAAAGATCCGACGAAGCCCAGCACCGTGCCGCCGGTCAATCCCAGGCTCGCCTTCAGCGCAGCATCGGGCAGGCCGCCGGGTTCAAACTTGTCGATGTCGACCCCGTTCGGGATCACCGTCACCTTGCCGGCTGACAGGCCGCGCCCGACGATGTCGCGTCGCAAGCCTTTGCAGATGGTGAATACATGATCCGCGCGCTTGAGCGCATGGGTTTCCATGCTGCGGGTCAAGCGGTAGCGCAAGCTACCCTCGCGTGTCGTGCCATGGTCGACCGCGGCATCCTCCCAGAACGCGCGCACCTCGTAGACCACCGGAATGCCCAAGCGCCGTCCGACCCTCAGCGCCGGCAAGGCATTCAGCACTGGTGAATGCACATGCAGGATCTGCGGCTGCACCTGTTCAACGACCTGCAACAATCTTTTTTCGAGCCGCTGCATCAAACGCAGACCCGCTAGACCCGGCAGCAATCGCCATGGCCCGGCGTTCACCGGAGTTCGATAAAAATGCCAGCCGTCAACGGTCTCTTCCAGGGCTTGGCTGGCCATTTCCTTCAAACCTTCGCCCTGCTTGGGGCTGGTCAAGTGAAATGTCGTCCAGCCCAGTCGGCGCTGTTCGCGCAGCAAGGACAAGCTGCGAAAGGTGTAGCCGCTGTGCAGCGGAATCGAATGATCGAACAAATGGAGAATGCGCACACTCATGCGAACAATGCCTCCTTGGTCACCGCACTGCTCTCGGCTCTTGCCTCCCCATCGACCACCTGGCGCAGGAAGGCCTCGAACATCAGCAGGGTCCAGAGCGGCGCGCTGAAATCGCTGCTGCCACTTTGATGGGCGTCGACGAGATGACGCAAGGTCTGCGGATTGAACCAGCCGGTAGCCGCCAGACGCGGCCCCAGCAAGGCGTCACGCACGCGCTGCCTGAGCGGGCCGCGAAACCAGCGCGCCAAGGGCACGGCAAAACCCATTTTCGGCCGGTAAAGGATGTCATCGGAGAGTTGCGGGGCCAGCGCTTTTTTCAGCAGATATTTCCCCTCCTGCCCGCGTACTTTCAAGTTTGATGGCAGTGTTGCCAGCCATTCGACCAGTTCATGGTCCATCAGCGGCTCGCGCACTTCGAGCGAATGGGCCATGCTCGCGCGGTCGACCTTGGTATTGATGTCGCCGACCAGATAGGTCTTCAGATCCAGATACTGGATCAGCGCCAGCGGGTCGTCGGTGCGCGCCCTGTCTGCATGGCGATCGAACAACTGCTGCGCCTGGTAGCCGCCCAGTTCGGACTTGAAACGCTGGCTGAACAGCTGCTCGCGCAGCGGCCCGCGAAGGATCGAGACCGTATGGCAATAGGCCTGCACGGCACTGCGCGCCATACCCTCGAACGTGGTCTTGGCGCGAAATACCCTGGGCGCCCAGTCGGCCTTCGGGTAGACGCGGCCGAGCAGTCCGAAAAGCGGTTGACGCATGGCCGCCGGCATGGCGCGGCGCATCTTTTCTTCCATCAAATGCATGCGGTAACGCCGGTAACCGCCGAAGCTCTCGTCGCCACCATCGCCCGACAGCGCCACCGTCACATGCTTGCGCGCCAACTGGCAGACCCGGTAAGTCGGGATCGCCGAGCTGTCGGCATAGGGTTCGTCGTAAAGCCTGGCCAGCGTATCGATCAGGTCGAAGTCGTCGCTGCCCACCGTCTCAACCCGGTGCTTTGTCTGGTAGCGGTCAGCCACGCTCTGGGCAAACGCCGCTTCATTGAAAGCCGGATCGTCGAAAGCGATCGAGCAGGTCGTGACCGGGCCTTCGGACAGGCCCGCCATCGTTGCCACCACCGCGCTCGAGTCGACGCCGCCAGACAAAAATGCACCGAGCGGCACCTCGGCCAGCATGCGCAGCCGTACTGATTCCTTCAGCCTGACTTGCAGTTCGGTGCAGGCATCAAGCTCGCTGATCTTGCTGTCGAGCGTGAAATGCAGATCCCAGAACTGTTTCGGCTCGGCCAAAGCCTGGTCCCGGCGCAGGCACAGGCTATGGCCCGGTTCGAGCTTGCGCGCTTGTTTGAAGATGCAGCGTGGCTCGGCCACATAGCCGAGGGCAAAATATTCCTCGACTGCCAGCGGGTCGATCTCGCGCTTCATTCCGCCATGCGCCAGCAAGGACTTCAACTCCGAGCCGAACAGCAGCATGCCGTCGTCGAGCCAGCTGTAATACAAGGGTTTGACGCCCAACCGATCGCGCGCAAGAAACAGCGTCTGCTGCTTGCGATCCCACAGCGCAAAGGCAAACATGCCTCGAAAGCGCTGCACGCAGGCCTCACCCCAGGCCTCCCAGGCATGGACGATGACCTCGGTATCGCTGCGGGTCCGGAACACATGGCCAAGCGACTGCAACTGCGGAATCAGCGCCTGGTAGTTGTAGATCTCGCCGTTGAAGACTACGGCGACCGAACCATCCTCATTGAACAGCGGCTGCTGACCGGTGGCAATGTCGATGATGGACAGACGCCGGTGGCCCAGGCCAAGACCCGGCTCCAGATGCAGGCTGCCTTCATCAGGGCCGCGGTGCAGTTGCGAGTCGTTCATCCGCTGCAGTTGCCGGCGGTCGATGTCGCGCCGGCTCCGGGTATCGAAAATTCCGCTGATGCCGCACATGTTTCAGTTCCTGTTCAGTTCAAGGCGGGACGGTGCCAAGGTTTGCAACAAATTCGAATACAGACGTTGGTAGCGGGCAACCATCGCCTCCAGGCTGAAGCGCTGCTCGGCCAGTCGCCTGCCGGCCTTTCCCATCGCGCGGCGCAGATCCGCATCAGCAGCAAGCTTGACGATCGCCTCAGCCAGCACTTGCGGATCAGCCGCCGGCACCAGCAAGCCGTTGACGCCATGCTGGACGAGTTCCGGGTTGCCCCCGACGTTGGTCGCCACGACGGCCAGGCCGCTGGCCATCGCTTCAAGAATCGTGTTGGCGATGCCCTCGCCCAACGAGGGCAGGACGAACAAATCGAGCCCGCGCAAGACCTCGGCAATGTCCGTACGCTCGCCGGGCAGCCAGGCCAAGGATTCAACCCCGGCGTCGCGCAAAATCTTCCTCAATTCGGGCAGCAAGGCACCGTCACCGACCAGCACCAGGCGCAAGCGAAGCGCGAGTTCGGGGTGTTGCTGCAGCGCCAGCACGAATGCCCTGGCCAGATCAACCTGGTTCTTCACCGTCTGCAAGCGCCCGACCGTCCCCACCAGCAGATGCTCCGGGGCGCAAAACGGGCAATCTGCAATCAACTGCCGCTGCTTGGCCGGGTGAAATACCCGGGTGTCAACGCCGTTGCAGACCTGTTCGATCTTGGCCGAAGCAATACCGACCCGCAACTGAAGGTAGCCGGCAAGTTCGCCAGACAGCGCGACAAAGCGGTGCACAAACAGTCCATAGCCGCGCCGCAGCCATTGGTGGCGGCGACTGCCGGAAAGGTCGGCCCCCTCGCGGCCATGCTCGCCGTGAATTCGCACCGGCACGCCAGCGGCCCAGGCCGGCAACTGCGCCTCCAAGGCGGCCAGGTTGCGGCTGTGCACGATGGCCGGTTGCCGCTGCTTGAACAAGCGGTAGAGCCGTGGATAAAGCCAGAAGCCCTGCCCAGGCGCCTTGTTCAAGGCGATGAACTCGACATCCTCGCGCCGGATGCGCAGGCGGAAATCGCTCACCTCGGTCAAAGCCACGACCAGATGCCTAAACTTGCCGACAGGCAGATGATTGATCAGATTGACTACGCCGTTCTCGAGCCCTCCGGTGTCGAAGCGATAAACGATATGCATGATCATCGGGCAATCGGCCTGGGAAATCTCGCTCATGGCAATTGCTCCGCGACCGCCTGCATCAGCAGACTCACGCCGATCGGATTGAGATGCCCGTCTTTAGGGCTGACGGCAAGCGACAAATTTGATTGCCGCCAATGCTCCCGGAATGGTGGCTCTGCATCGACGATCGTTACGCCATGCGTCCTCGCGAGGTCAATGAACAAGCTTCGCTCGCGCATCAGCGGTGTGTCAGCGGCGCTGCCATCTTCCAATGCCTCACGCGTCATCCGCCCAAGAATGGCGATCACCAAATGCCCCTCGACGCAATGGTCAATGCGGGCAAAGAATGCATCCGCAACAGCTCTCACCATCGCCTCTCGCTGGGCATCTTTATCCATTGCAGGCTTGTAGGGCCCAGCTTTCGAGCTCTCGACAGGAGTAGCCGCGACGGCATTGGCAAGCAGTGCAAGCTGTGAAAAGTTGGTGAGCTTGAGTTGCAATTGGCCGGTCAAATATTGGAGAAAAGCAGAGTGCCTGAGCCACCGCTTCAGATTCGATGCAGGCAGGGACTTTTGCACCGAGGGGCCGAAATTCAAGGCATCAAGACAGGGTCCGTGAACATTACCTGAACCGCAGATCGACTGCCTGACATCGCCGGCTTCCATCAGGACCACAAAGTCCCGCAATCCAAATCGGTCGTGGGCCCAGCGGATCCGTTCGGCATAGTCAAGCAGTGCCGACCCGGGCGCCCCCATCGCGTAAACCGGCCGCCTCCCCGTCAACGCTCGTGTCAATTGTGGGCCTGGACGGTCAGCGTTTTCCAGCATCGAAGCCTCGACATAACTGTCCCCGATCAGCGCCACGGCCTGTGGGTCCCGATCAAAATCGACATCACCGGAAAAGCCGAAGTTGTTGGCTTTCATTGTTTGGGCATTGCGCAAATCCCATCCGGTGGCGGTTGTCCAGCGATGCCCGGGCGGATAGCCAAGGATCAGTGGATCAACGTAGTAGTCAGTCTGTGTGGCGCTTGAAACCGGCAAAAATCGCAGCAGGCCCTCGACCGTCAACAGCAACCCGAAAGCTCCGAGCAGCATGAACATGAGCCCGCGCATCAGAAGTTGAAGTAGATGAACGGGCTGACTGCATCGCGCGCTGTATTGATCAGCAGCAGCAAACCAACCCAGCAGCAAGCGGCACCGCCAACGGCAGCGTGCATCAATGTCGGCGATGCCAATCTGCCAAGCACAAGCTCGCCAATCCGGTTGCTGTTCGGGGCGAACAAGGCGATGGCGCTCAGCCAGGCACACCAGGAAACGGCCGTGGATGGATGCAAGCCGGCGTTCCACAGCAGCGCAGACTCGCCTGCGGCATGAAACATCGCCATTGAGTCGAACATGAGCAAGGCCCCTGACAGCGAAGTGGCGCGAAAAAACACCCATGCCAAAAGGACGACGAGCAGAGTCAACAGCCAGCCCAGACCTTGACTGACCGGGTGACGGTCCAGTCGAGCGCGCGTTGTTTCACTGATGGCCGCACGAAACGTTTGGTGCAGCATCAAATAGAGCCCGTGCAATGCGCCCCAACTGACAAAGGTCCAACTCGCACCATGCCAGAGCCCGCCCAGCACCATGGTGATCGCCAGGTTGAAATATCGGCGAGCCCTGCCATGCCTGTTCCCACCAACCGGGATGTAAAGGTAATCTCGCAGGAAGGTCGACAAGGAGATATGCCAGCGCCGCCAGAAGTCTGAAATATTGCGGGCTTTGTAGGGGGAGTCGAAGTTGTAGGGCAGCTTGATGTTGAACATCCGGGACAGACCGATGGCCATGTCGCTATAGCCTGAAAAGTCGAAGTAGATCTGCAGCATGTAGGCCAGGGCTCCGAGCCAGGCCTCAGCCGTGCTGGGTGAAATTCCAGCCTCAACGGGGTTGAAAACTGCATCTGCATAGGGGGCAATTCCGTCCGCGAGAACCACCTTCTTGAACAGGCCCAACGCAAATATCACCAACCCGCCCACCCATTGATCAGCACGGAATCGATAGATCGTCGGGTTAGCGAATTGCGGCATCATCTGCGCGTGATGCAACACCGGGCCGGCGATCAAGTGCGGAAAATAAGTGACGAACAAGCCGTAATGCACCGGATTCGTTTCGTTGACCTTGCCCTCGTAGGCATCGGCAAGGAAAGCTATTTGGGTGAACGTGTAAAACGAAATGCCGATCGGTAGCAGCACCCGCCCGATCGCCCAGTCCCGGCCGAGCAGCACAATAACGTTTTCAACAATGAAATTGGCATATTTGAAATAGAACAACAGCGCCAGATTGAATGCGATGCCGACGATCATCCAGCCTTTCGCCGCCCCAGGGTCGGTACTTTTCAGCGCGGTGACGATGCAACGACCGACCACAAAGTTGACAGCCATCGAAGCCAGCAGCAGCAGCGTGAAGATTGGCATCCAATAGGCATAGAAAACCAGCGAAGCCAGCAACAACCAAACGGCTGCGGCTGTTGGCCAACTCCGACCCAGCAGGAAAAAACCCGTCAAAGTGGCAGGCAAGAAAACCAGCAGGAACGTAGCCGTGGTGAAAAGCATGGGCAATACTCAGAGGCGCCAGAGTTTGTAGCCAGCGGCCACGATGGCATCTGCGTCGAAGACCGCTTTCACGTCGATGAAGGCGCCGCCCTTGACCAGCTTGCGGCCGATGTCTTCAAGACCTAGTTCGGCAAACTCCTTGTGCGAGACCGCCGCGACGATGGCATCGGCGCGTGGCAGCTTTTCCCAATCCAGCAAGCGCACGCCGTACTCTCGCAGCGCTTCCTCAGGGTCGGCTTGCGGATCACAGACGCAGACCTCGACGCCGTAGCTGTTCAGTTCCTTGATGATGTCGATGACCTTGGAGTTGCGCAGATCGCCGCAGTTCTCCTTGAAGGTCAGCCCCAGCAGGTTGACACGGGCGCCCTTGATGTAAGAGCCGGCCGCGATCATGTGCTTGATCGTCTGCTCAGCAATGAACTTGCCCATGCCGTCGTTGATGCGGCGTCCGGCCAGGATCACCTGCGGGTGGTAGCCGAGCATGTCCGCCTTGTGCGTCAGGTAATAGGGATCGACGCCGATGCAATGGCCGCCGACCAGACCCGGCTTGAACTTCAGGAAGTTCCACTTCGTTCCCGCAGCTTCAAGCACCTCAGTGGTGTCGAGACCAATCCGGTCGAAAATGATCGCCAATTCGTTCATCAAGGCGATGTTCAGATCGCGTTGCGTGTTTTCGATCACCTTGGCGGCCTCGGCGGTCTTGATGCTCGAAGCCCGGTGCACGCCAGGCTCGACGATCATCTCGTACAACTTGGCTACCTTGTCGAGCGTGGCCGGCGTATCGCCAGAAACGATCTTCAAAATCCTGGTCAGCGTATGTTCACGGTCGCCAGGGTTGATGCGCTCGGGCGAATAAGCGACGAAGAAATCCTCTTTCCACTTCATACCCGATTCGCGCTCCAGCACCGGGATGCAAACCTCTTCGGTCGCACCCGGATAGACCGTCGACTCGTAGACGACAGTGGCGCCTCTTTTCATATGCCGGCCGACGCTGGTACTGGCCCCGATCAGCGGGCTGAAGTCGGGAATATGGGCCAGGTCGACCGGTGTGGGCACGGCGATGATGATCACATCGGCCTCGGCCAGGATGGCCGGGTCGGTGCTGTAAACCGCATGGGTGGCGGCACGCATCTGCTCGTCGCTGAGCTCGCGCGAAGGATCCAGGCCGCGCTGACAGGACGCGACCTTTGATGACGAAAGATCGAAACCGATGGTGCGCAACTGTTTGCCGAACTCCACCACCAAGGGCAAGCCCACATAGCCCAAGCCGATCACCGCTACTGTATTTGTCATTTGAATTTCCATTGATTACTTTGAAGCCTGCCCTGATTCCCTGGTGCGCTCCAAACTGGCATCGATAGCAGCCCAGTTGTCGCGCAAAAAATCAGCCAGCAAGGTCTCTGCTTGACCTGCCGACTTGTCTGCGTAGACGTAAATAACCGCAGCATCATCGCCGCGACCTGCCAGGCGGTACAGCGCGCCAAACAATTTGGCTTGCCAATCGCTGCTCAACACCCGGCCGTTGACCCAGTAAATCTGCCAGACCTGCAGCCCTTCCTGCGCCGGATCAAACCCAAACCCGCCCAGCTGTTTGGGTCGCAACCAGGTGCTACGCCAGCGCTGCGCCTGCCCGGCCACGAGCAGCGGAATTTGGCTGTCCGCCGCAGCAGTCCAGCCCCACCTGTCGTCAGGACGCACCAGGACATTGTTCGAGCTGATCAGCTTGCTTTGATAGTCCTGTTGCCGGTAATAGCCCAAATGCAACCCGATGGCAGCGCCGTTGGGCCGGGCATAAAATGTCTGCAATTCAGCGCGAGGATTTTCCAAACCCGGCTGCCAATGTTTCATCATCGCTTGGCTAGGCTCCCAGCCCTTGGACGATAAGTCTGGGGCTTGCAGCGTCAACACCGACAGCAGGCCTGGTGCTTGCGTCGCGCTGACCAGCAGATGCGGCGCAGCCAGCGCCAAAGCGATGGCCAGCAGCAAGGGCCAGCGTTGCTTGCTTGGCGCTGCGCTCGGCTTTTGTCGCGGCATTGCTGCAGCCGCTTCCGGTTCGGCCCAGCGAGATCCGACCATGAACATCGCCAACATCAGGATGCCGAAAAAGACCCAGCCGTAAATCAGATGGTCAACGCCGGTGGCCAACTGGTTGCCGGACAGATGCCCCAGCAGCACGGTCAAATAGGCCCGCACCCAGTTGCCCACCAGAGCCAGCAAGGCGGCAAAGATGACGAACAACCAGCGCTTGGAGACCCTGCTGAAATTCAGGTAGGCAAACAAAGTGCCGACCATCAAGGAGGCCATCATGTAGCGGATGCCGCTGCAGGCTTCGACCACTGACCAGTTGCCCGATGGAATGATGAATTGCAGGCCATCCTGATACACCGGAATGCCGCTGAAGCGCAAAGCCATGATGGTGAAATCGGCGGTCCAGATCATCAACTGCGGCATCATGAACTCGCCGATTGGCACGGCAAAAAATAAAAACCCCAAGGGGAAGGCAATCGCACGGGTCACGGTCCAGCCAAGCGTAGCAGGCACAACCAGCACCAGCAGCGCAGTCATCGCCAATTGCGTGGCAGAGTTCACGGCGGCCAGATCGCCAAGCAACCACAGCAGGGCCATCAGCATGATCGGGAGCAGGAAGACCGGCGCCGGACGTGGCGCCAATCTCGCCAGCAAGCTGCGCTGGCGCCAGATCAACCAAAGTACGATGGGCGGCACGACATAGGCATGGGCAAAGGTCTCCGAGCGGGACCAGATTTCGACCATCGCGATCGCGGTATCGCGGTAGAGCAACAGGATCGCAGCCAGCATGACCAGACAGGCCGGCAAGGCCTGGCGCCATCCGGCAGCGTTCGACTCCAGAACCTTCATGCTGCGCCTCCGGAAATTGGCTGCAGTGGCCGGCAGTTTTCAAGGTGGCTGTCTATGCCGGCCAGGTTCGCGGACCAGTCGTAAGCATCGGCCACCACGGCTCTTGCGGCAACGCCGATGCGGCCGGCCAGCACGGGGTCAGCCAACAGGGTCTTCAACTGGCCAACAAAGTCAGCGGCATGCTGCGCAGCCAGCAACTCCTTGCCTTCTTGAGCAGCAATCGCCGAAACACAGGCCGCGGATGCCACCACCGGACGCGCCATCGCCATCGCTTCAAGGATCTTGTTCTGGACCCCCCGCGCCAGGCGCAAGGGCGCCACAACGGCCGCCGCATGTTGCAGATAGGGCCGCACATCGACAACTGCACCGCTGACTGTGACGCCAGGCCCGTTCAAGGCTTGCACCGCAGGGCCGGGGCTGCGCCCGACGATGTGGAAATGCAGGGCCGGGAAATGACTGCGCAGGGCCGGCAAGACCTCGCTGACGAACCAGATCACCGCATCGGCATTGGGCCAATAATCCATCGCACCACTGAACACCAGCGGTAACTGCCCGGCCGCATAGGGCGAGTGGTGTGCCGCAGCGGGTGCAAAGTATGCGCAGTCGACACCGTTCCCCAGGGTTGCCAGGCGCGCCTTGTTGCCAGGAGACAACTCGCGGAACAAGGCCTGTTCCTGATCGGTGACGAAAAACGAGCATTGCGCGCGCTCGGCAACAGCCTGCTCAAAGGCCAGCAAGAGTCGCCCTTCCCTCCGGTACAGCCAAGACAGTGGCCAGGCCCGCGCCGGCGCATAAGCAGCCCATTTGGCTGAATCAACATCGACGAAATCGACCAGCATCGGCAAGCCGGGCAGCAGTAGCGCGTATTGCGCCATCGGCGAAGAGAACAGCACCACAGCGTCAAGCGCCTCGGTTGCTGCAATGCCCTCGACCCAGCGACTCATGCCGGCATCGCGGTAATAAGGCAGGCTCAGCGCCTCCTGGGTCAGCAGCCCGCGCAATGAGGCCAGCCTGGACTTCAGCGGATGCAAATTTACCGCATGCAGACCGGCGCACAGGCCCCGCAGCAATTCGACATATTGCCGGTCCTCGATCTGGTCGACAAAGGTACCCAGAAAGACCCGGTGCCGCGCCGCCAGATGCTTGAGCAAATGGTAGCTACGCAACTTGTCGCCCTTGTTGGGCGGATAAGGCAGGCGGTGGACCAGGAAGAGGATATTGGCCATCGCTCAGCCCAGATGCCTGACGATATGCGGTCCGAGCCAGTTCGCCACGCTGATCGGCAAGCGCTGCCAGGCCTTGATCAGGAACTTGTATTTGGCATTTGCCGGGTTGTTCTGGGGCACTGTGTCGCGCTTGAAGAGGCAATATTCATAGTGCAGCGGCACCGGCTCGAAGCCCCAGTTTTTCTTGAAACAGTAGGACCCGGTACCGCGTTTGCTGCGGCCGTAGTCGAAGACTTTCAAACCTCGGGCACAGGCCCGGCGCATCAACTCCCAATACTTGAAATCATTGGCAGCAATGTCACGCGCCGCTTCATCGTCCCCAGCGTAATAAGGCAGGACCTCGTCCTGGAAATAAAAGCTCAGCACGGAGCTCAAGGCCCTGCCCTTCGCATCGCAGACAGTCAGCACTTCGGCCTCGGCGCCGAACTCTTGCAGCAGCGCCTGGAAATAGCGCTTGGGCAAAGCTGGTGTGCCATGGCGGTGCATATTGTCGGCATAGAGATCAAAGAAGCGGTCGACATCCAGGTCGATATGGCTGGTCAGACCGTTCTTGATGCCCTTGCGAACCATCGCCCGGGCTTTGCGCGGAATCGCCAGCATATTGGCCTCTGCATCGCCCAGAATCGACTTGCGAAAAGTTACATAAAGGTCCTGGGTCGGCCAGTCGGCGTGGCGCTGGGCAATATTGCGCAACTCCAGATAGTCAGTGCCGAGTCGCTTGCCCAGCTTTTCGGCTTCTTGCTCCAGCGCAGTCGCCGCTTCTTCGTTGTTTGCAGCGACACCGCCATAGACAAAGAATGGCAGGCTCAGCAAGGCATTGCCGAACAGCAGGCTCTTGACCTGTGCCAGGGGCAGCACTGCTTCGATCTCACCGTCGCGTTCGGCGTAGAGAAAAAAGCAACGATGCCCCTGCACCTGTTCGAGCATCTGCAGCCAACCTGCACGATGGAAAAATGTTGCCACCGGACAGGCCAGCACGAATGCATCCCAGCGCTTTGCAACTTGCGGATCCTGTGCCAACAATTGCCTGACCTGCAAAACCTGGGTCATGGCGCGTAGCTCGCAGACTGCAGGGTCGGCAGGAAGATTTCGTCCATCCGCCCCCATGAAAAGTCGCCCAACAAGCGCGCGATCCGACCCCGGGTCCGGTCGAGGTTGAGGTAATGACGGAAACGGGTTTTGGCATTGATGCCATGGATCCGCGGCTGGCCGGGGTCGATTTCCCAGGGGTGGAAATAAAACACCGCGGCTTGCTTGTCGACTGCATTGACCTGGCCGATCATCCAGCGCGACAAGGCATAGGGGAGCAAGCGGAAATAGCCGCCTCCACTGGCGGGCAGGTTCTGTTTGAAGAGCCGCAAAGTCGTCACCGGCACCTCCAGCAGGCCATCGACCGGATAGGCAAAACGCGGCGAATCAGGCATGCCGTAATGGTCGTGGCGGATCGGATAGACGCTCGAGCTGTAACGGTAACCGGCCCGGGTCAAGCAATCAAAAGCCCAAAGATTGGCGCTGCCGATGGAAAAGCTCGGTGCCCGGTAACCGATCACCGCCTGCCCGCCGAGGTCTTCAAGCAGCTTCTTGGCGCGGCTGACATCGGCTGAAAATGCCTGGGCGCTGAGCGAAGACGCTCGTTCATGACCATAGCCATGACTGGCCAGTTCATGCCCCTGGTCGACGATCGCCCGCACCACCTGGGGATAGCGCTTGGCGATCCAGCCCAAGGTGAAAAAAGTTGCTTTGGTGCCATGCTGGGCCAGCAAGGACAAGATCGATTCGATATTGCGCTCGATCCGGCATTCACGCGAATCCCAATCGCTGCGGCGGACGTAAGGGGCCAGGGCCGAGACCTGGAAATAATCCTCAACGTCGATCGTCATCGCATTGCGGAGCAAGGCGCTGCATGCCGGACCCACCCGAATAGTGTTGATTTCTTTCATGCCGGTTTGACTGCATCGACCAGCTTTTGCAGCAGGCTCAGGGTCTGCAGATTGATCCGCTCCAAGCGCATCATGCTGCCCTCGAGTCGCTGCAGGCGGTCGGTCTGCTGGTGCTGGCTCAAGGCCGATACCTCGCTCGACAGGTCATCCACGGCCGCGGCGCTGAGTTTCATCCGCGACCAATCCAGCGTCTTCTTGTCCTCGATCAGCGCGACAGTACCGGCGGTTTCCGCTGGCGATGCGGGCTCGCGCAACTGGGTTTCCGAGGCGAAGTCGCGCAGGACAACATTGACGTCTTCAAGCGTCAAGTGAGTCTTGTCACCCATGAAACCGAGCAGCAGCAGGCGATCACACAAGGAATTGATGCGCCGGGGAATCCCCTGGCTGGCCTTGAAAATCGCCGCAAAGGATTCGTTCTCGAAACTTGGCTTGCCATCGCTGCCGGCGCATTTGAGCCGGTGCTCGATGTACTGCCTGGTCTCACCCTCGTCGAGTGGGCCGACATGGCAGGTGGCAGCTACACGCTGGCGGAATTGTTCCATCTCGGGCCGTTGCAATATGGCCCGAAATTCCGGTTGTCCGACCAAAAAGGTCTGCAGCAAAGAGTGATTGCCGAACTGAAAATTGGACAGCATGCGCATTTCCTCAACTGCTCGTGCAGTCAGGTTCTGCGCCTCGTCCACGATCAGCAAGCAGCGCTTTCCCTGGCTGGTCTGGCTGACGAAGAAGGCCTCCAGGGCCATCAACAACTCGGACTTGGGCAAGTCCTTGACCCGCACACCAAAGGACGCGCCGACCAGTCGCAAGGTGTCTTCGGCATCGAGCTGGGTCGTGACAAGATTGCCGATCACCACATTGCTGCGGCTCAGGCTTTCCAGCAAACCGCGCAACAGCGTCGTCTTGCCGGCACCGATCTCGCCGGTGATGACGATGAAACCATCATTGCGCAACACGCCATAGTCAAGATAGGCCTTGGCGCGCCGGTGCTGCTTGCTGCCGAAATAGAAATTTGGATCAGGATTGAGTTGGAAAGGCTTGCTGGTCAAACCGTAGAAGGATTCGTACATGGCTTAGAACTGCTGCACCAGGTTGGCAAGAATGGCGTTCTCTCTGTAGGGCGCGGTGCCCTCGGCACTGCTATGCCTGACGCCCGCCGAGACCGAAGTCAGCCTACCGAAGCGGCTGCTCAGGTTGGCGCTGTAGCTGCGCACGCTCGTACTCTGGCTTGCAAGGTCGCCGCGGCTTCGCTGCTGCAACAGACTGATGTTCACGCTTGAAATCGGCGTCAAGCGGTAAGCCAGGTTGAGCGACATGCCGCGCTGCAGGACGCTGCTCGACTTCGACAGGTCCCCGGCAACCTGAATCGAATTGCCGAGCTGACTGGTGCGGCTCTGGCTGAGCATCGCCGTCGCCGTCCAGCGCAGACCCTCCAGCGAGAAGGCGAACTGCTGACTACGCTGGCTTGTCGGACCTGCGGTGAGAAAACCCGCAGTCGCAGTCGCGTTCGGACTCAAGCCCAGGCCCTGCAAATAGCTTCGCACGAGGACATCGCGGGCGACCGGATCGGGTTCGAGGGAGGCGAACTGCAAGTAGAACAAGTCGTAATTGGTCTGCAAACCTGTCGCCGCCACCGCACTGCCAGTAGAAACGCCCTGGCTGTCTGAGAAGCGCCAGGAAGATCGCGCCATACGGTGTTGAAAACTCAAGGTGTGCGAATTGCCATAAACATGGCCCTGCCAAACGGCAGCCAGAGCGGTACGCGGCGTCGGGGTCCAGTTGGCGCTGGCGCCGCTCGTACTGCGGGTCTGCCCAGTACCAAGATAGTTGCTGCGTTCCTGCCCGGCATTCAAGCCCAGTTGCAATTCTGGGTCAGGCCGGTAACTCAAGCCCAGGCGCATCTGCGAACTGCGGTTCTCGACACCAGCGCGGGCTTGATTCTGCTGTGTCGAAACACTGGCATTCCATCCCAGCAGGCCGGTGTTGAGGCCGTTGATGCCCAGCGAGCTCCCTGAGCTGGTTGAATTTCCCAGCGTCGAACCCTTGACTTCGGTCGCCCCGGCATTGGCACGCAGCTCATAGCTGGCCAGGCCATTCAAGCGTCCGCGCAGGCTCGGGGAAATCGTCAGGCTGGACAACTGACTGTTATTGGGGTTGTAGGGCAGCGGGTCAATCGTCTGCGGGCCGAAGGCCGATAGCGCCTGCTGCGAGATGCTTGCATTGGCATCGACAAAGAGGGTGTTTTCAAGCACTTCGGCGCCGCCACTCGCCGCCAGGGCATGCTGCAGCTGATTTGACCGATTCGTTCCGGTATAAAGAATTTCGCTGAGCGAATAATTCAGCCCCCCCTTGATGCGCCCGGCATTGCTGTTCAGGCTCACGCCGGGCGACAAGGTCGTGATCAAGGAAGAATCCCTGGCGCTTACACGCAAGCCGATGTTGTCGCTCCAGGACTGCGAAGCAGCGAAACGTGGCAGAACGGTCAGGCCACTCTGCTGCGCGCTGACGCTGCCAGCCCCCAGACAAAGGGCCAAGGCCACCGCCCGGGCGATCACGGTGACGGCGGGGGTTTCAGCTGACGACTGCACTGGCGCCTCCGAAGCTCTGTCCTTCTCCATAGCCGTAGCCGGAGCCATAGCCATAGCCCTCGCCATAACCGCCCGCCGAGTTCGCACTGGCCTGATTCAGCAGCATCAGCTTGAGCGGGCAGGACTCGATCGTCGCCAAGGCCTGCTGGACCACGCTCTGCCTTGTCATCTCGGCATGGACAACAACGACGACCTGACCCATATGCGAGGCCAGCACCCTTGATTCTGTCGTCAGCAACAAGGGCGGTGAATCGAAAATAATGATCCGGTCGGGGTAACGACGAGCCATCTCATCCAGCAAACCGCGCATCGCATCGCTGGCCAGCAATTCAGTGGCACGCGAATGAGGCGTGCCACTCGGCAGCAAAGTCAACTTGTCAACGTTGGTCCGCAACAGCACGTCGCTCAGCGTGACGCGTTCTTCCAGCACATCGAGCAGCCCCGGCCCACGCGGCAAACCGAGCATCCGTAGCACCGAGGGTCTTGCCACATCGGCATCGACCAGCAATACCCGGTTGTCCAGTTCCGAAGCGATGCTCAACGCAAGATTGAGTGAAGTGAAACTCTTGCCCTCGCCTGCCAGCGCGCTCGTCACCATGACCAGGTTCGAATGTCTCAGACTTGCGGCAACACCCTTACCCATCGCGTTATCGATCAGCGGCCGCTTGATGACACGGTATTGGTCAGCCAGTTGGGAACGCGCCGCCCCGGGCACCAGGAAACCCTGCAAAGCCAGCGAAGGGAGGTCAAGCTCGACATAACCCGAAGATGAATTCGCGCTGGCTGCCGGGATGATCTTTTCCGCCTTTGCCGACGCCTCTACAGCAGCTTGAGGAACCAGATCCTGCAGATCCACACCGGCGGCGAGAAGCTGTTCCATCCGCCGCGCCGCTTGTTCTATCAGGCTGGCCATTTCAAGCCACCTGCCGATTCAAAATCACTGCCATGCTTATCAAACCCAAGATGAAAAGACCGAGCAGAACACCGGTGGCTGCAGCGAAACGCAGCAAGTCGGTGCGCTGATTACGCCGTGTCGCATCGCTGATCAGACCCGAGACCACGCCGAGGATCGGCAGTTCGATCCGGGACCGCAATTCATGCACGTCATGGAAAACCGGACGCAACTGACTGGCAGCGAAGGAGGCAAAGATGCCCGCCACGATCGCCGCCAGCATGGCCCCTGCCAGCAGCAGCAAGCGGTTCGGCGCCACAGGTTTGGGCGACACACGCGGCGGATCGATCAGGCGAAAGTCAGCCACGCCGGCAGCGACTTCGAGGTCGCCCGAAATCGCGGCTTTTTCGCGTCTGGAGACCAGGTCTTCGTAATTCCGCTTCTGGATCGCATAGTCGCGGTTCAACTGCGCCACTTCCGATTCCAACTGAGGCGAGGTTTTCACCGCAGCCAGCACCTGCCCATAGCGAGCACCATATTCGTCAACCCTGGCGCGTAAGGCCGCGACCTGCACCTCGGTGGTGGCCAGCAAGCGCGTCAGTTCCTGGGTAGCCAATGAGTTACTGTTGCCCACAGGTGCTGCCATCGCCACCTTGCGGAGTTCCTGTTGTTCTTTGGTTTTTTGCGCCTCAAGATCCTTGATCGTCTTGCGTGCGCTGACGATGTCAGGATGCTGTTCGGTATAGCGCTGCAGCAAGGCGTCGAGACTGCGCCGCTGCGCCTCCAGGCGGACATCGAATTCTGGCGTGGCCACCGACAGCGAAGATTCCTGCAACAGGCTTTGCATCGTGCTACTGGCACGGTTGCGCTCACCGTCAAGTTGCTGTTTGGCAGCGTCGCGAGCGTTCACGGCCTCCCGATATTCGAGCCGTGCACGCTCAAGCTGGCCGCTCATCTCACCCAGGCGCGAGGCAGCGTCACGTCCATCAGGCGCCATGGTCTGGATGTTGCGGAGGCGGAAGTCCTTCACCCTGGCCTCGGCTTCGTTCAGCTTGGCCTCGTAGTTCTTGATCTGCTCACTGATGAAGCTGGTCGCAGCGACCTGATCCTTGCGGCTCGATCCCAGGCTCGATTCGACGAAAATCGACACGAAGGACTGAACCACCCGCTTGGCGCTTTCCGGGTCGGCATCCCGGTAGGCCAGCGTATACAGGTTGTCACGCGCTGTGCTCTGGATCGACAAGCTCTTCATGACCCGCTCAATCAAAGCATCCTGCTGGACTTTCGACTGATTTTTGAGGTCGAGATCGGCCATCCGGACCAACTTTTCGACATTGGGCCGACTGATCAAGGTGCGGCTCAGAATCATCACCTGCTGCTCGACATTGGGCTGCATCGCCAAACCCGACATCAGCGGCTTCAAGATCGATTGCGTATCGACATAGATTCTGGCGCTGGCCTCATAGCTATCGGGAATCAGGCCGACAGTCAGGGCGCCGGCGATGCCGGCCAGCCAGCCAACGATCACACCCGACCAGCGGTACTTCCACATTCGCTTGGCAAGGGACAGCAACTGCGCGATCAACAAATCCATGAACTAAAGCCTCAACTTGGATACGCAAACGGGAATGCCCAGGCCCTCAGGCCAGACACAATCGATGGGTTTGGAAAGATAAATGGGCGATCCAGGATCCCGGCCAAGCGGCTCGGTGCTGGATGGCTCGGCTTAGAACAAGCTCTGCGGAATCACCAGGATGTCCCCCGGCTTCATCTCGACATTGGCCGACAGATCGCCGCGCTTGATCAGATCCTTCAAGCGCACGACATATTGCTTGTTGCCGTCAGTCGAACGCAGGATCGTGGCCGAATTGCCAGCGGCAAAATCGGTCAAACCGCCAACAGCGATCATCACGTCGAGCGCGGTCATCTTCTGCTTATAGGGCAAAGCCTGCGGTTTCGCTGCCTCGCCGACCACCCGGATCTGTTCACTATACGGTCCGACAAAACCGGTCACGATAACGGTCACTACCGGGTCGCGGACATATTTTCCCAGCTGTTTCTCAATATCTCTGGCAATTTCGATCGAATTCTTGCCCTGCGCGACCAGTTCGTCGACCAAGGGTGTCGAGAACTTGCCGTCAGGACGGACCGGGACTGACATCGACAACTCCGGGTTGCGCCAGACCATGATGTTGATGCTGTCACCCGGGCCGACGATATAACTGTAATCCTGCATCGAGGCCGTCACCGGTGCTGGCGGGTAGTTGTTGCCGAGTCCGGCGCAAGCACCCAGGGTGACAAGTAATATCAGGATGAAAATCAATCCCAGCCGCTGTTTAATTGATTGTGCGCAATTCTTCAATTCAATCCCCGCCGAAAATATAGATACCATAGAAATAGATTTTTTAATATATTTAAAAATTTTTAAATAAATCAAAAATGAACGAAAACCTTCAAAACGCCAT
>CAIJIT010000115.1 GCA_903820745.1 uncultured Burkholderiales bacterium | reverse complement strand
TTGCTATTACTTGATAGGTCGCGACGCTTCTAATTCTTCCTTGCAAGTCAGTTCGGTTTCAAAGCGCTTGTTGATAGCTTACCGCCGCTCACTCTTGAAAGTTCTTGATAGACCATGGCTAATGGCAGCAGCATTCGCCATGCCACTTGTCGCTGCCGTGCTGGTACTTGCTGGAATGGGGCGGTCATTCCTGCCCACTTTGCAAGAAGGCAACATCATCGTCGCGACCACGCTCATGCCGGGAACATCACTGCAAGAGAACCTTCGGGTTGGAACCCAGATCACGCAGACAATTGCTGCGTTACCCGATGTGGCTGGAGTTGTGCAACGCGCTGGCCGATCGCGACTAGACGAGGATGCCCAACCGGTCAACTTCAGCGAATTCGATGTGACGTTGAAGCCAGGCACGATCGATCCATCGCATGTGATTCAGCAATTGCGTGAAGCTCTGGCACCAATTCCAGGCATGGCGATCAACGTCTCACAGTTCATCAGTCACCGAATGTCTGAAATTCTTTCTGGCGTACGGGCGCAAGTGGTGATCAAGGTATTCGGCCAGGATTTTTCTACGTTGCAGCGTAAACAGCGCGAAATCTACGATGCGATGCTGGATGTGCCAGGGATCGCCGACTTGCAGATGGAGCCCGTGGTTTTGGTGCCGGGTATCAACATCAAGGTAAACCGCGAAGTTGCGGCAGCGTTCGGACTGACACCTTCAGAGGTCATGCGCCAAGCGAGCTTGGCATTCAACGGTATAAAAATCTCCAAGGTGCTGGAAGGCGACCGGACATTCGATCTTTACCTGCGCGGCAATGACTTAGCGCGCACGAACTTGCAGACGCTACAAGGTTTACCTATCAAGGCGCCGAACGGGGTAGTCCTGCCATTGAATACCGTTGCAAATGTTGCCGGAATTCAGGAACCATCGGCGCTACATCGAGAGGGCGGCGCGAGGCGTGCCGTGATTCAATCGAATGTGCACGGTCGGGACCTGAACGGTACTGTCACGGAGGTGCATGCTCGCATCAAAGAACGGGTGGAACTACCGCCCGGCTATTCGATTGAATTCGGAGGTGACTACATCGGGCAGCAGCGAGCAACTCGCAATATCCTCATATCCAGCATCGTCGCCCTGATCTTCATGTTCATCATTTTGAACCAAGCATTCGGCAGTTGGAGACTTGCGGGGCTCATTTTGCTCAACCTGCCACTGGCCCTGATCGGTGGCGTATTTTCACTGGCACTTTTCGGGGAAACACTGAACGTGTCATCCCTAATCGGATTGGTTGCGCTATTCGGCATCGCAACACGCAGCAGCATCTTGCTCGTCTCGCGTTACCAGGTTCTCCAACAGGACGGGCCTGGCCGCGAACGCCGTGAAATAGCGCTGCAAGGCGCTCAAGAGCGCCTGCTGCCTATCCTTATGACTGCGGCTACAGCGGCGCTAGCCGTGATTCCACTGCTGATCGGTGATCCCGCTGGAAAGGAACTTGAGCGGCCGCTCGCTATCGTGCTGCTCGGCGGTGTGCTTAGTTCCACGCTGCTGAACCTGTTTGTGCTGCCCGCATTCGTGGCCGCCGAATGGTCTGGAAAACGCACATCGCAAAGCCCGGTTTGAGATACATTCGGCGGCAAACCATTGATGCGACCAAATTCGACAAATTCAATACGCAAGGAGGAGCCGATTGTCCTGGTTATCCATAACTGCGAGTGAAACGTCAATACGTCCGGCCGTACGATTGGCGCGGGCGGCGCTGCTGCTATGGGCGCTGCTCGTGATGATCGTGCCGCCACTTTTGGTGTCGATGATTGCTGAG
>CAIJIT010000114.1 GCA_903820745.1 uncultured Burkholderiales bacterium | reverse complement strand
GCAGACGCTGGCGAACATCGGGCGCAGGTCGTCAAGAATTTCTTTTGTGAATACTTCACCGCGGCATTTTGTCACAAATACCAAATGCACATGCAGCATGAAAACGCAGTGTCTTCCGTGCCGAATATCGTTTTCATTGCCCATAGGCCAAAATATAATTGAAGTATGCAACGCTTACAAGCGAATTTTTTGTGCGTCGATTGCGGTTACGAAAATCACGCCGATGTCGTTGGCGTGATCAATGTGTTAGAGCGGGGATACCGCTTGTTAGCCTGTGGAGAGATGGCGCAGTCAGGCCGCTCGAAGAAGCACGAACCCACCGAAGCGACTCGCAAATCATCGCGCAGCGCCGCAGGAATCCCCGTCCTTTAGGGTGGGGAGGATGTCAACTTATGCCGAATGCTGTTCCGGCGGCCTGACTCCGACCGGGCAAATCAAGACCCGGCCTCCATCTTGAGCACGGCGAAAGACGCTTTCAGTCGCTCTTCGTAGGCGGCGCGTTCGGCCGCAGCCTTGCCGGCAGGCCATTCCATGAATCCAGCGCCAGCCTTCATGCCGGTCTTGCCAGCGGCGATGCGCTCGGTTACGCAATCAGCAAGCGTCGCACTGTTCGACAGTGAAGGGTAGATTTCAACCGCGGCCCGCGCCATGCTGTCCCAGCCCGAGATTTCCTTTTGCAACACCGGGCCGGCAGCGGCATAGCGAAAGCCGAAGCTGTAGCGCACGGCAATATCAACGTCGGCGGCCGAGGCGATGCCGCTGTCGATCAGCGACAGGGCTTCGCGCATCAATGCATGTTGGATCCGGTTCGCCAGGAAGCCCGGGATGTCCTTGCGTACCAGCACCGGTCGCTTGCCCGAGCGACGGTACAACTCGCAAACGGCTTCGCCCAGCACGGGATCTGAATCTTCGCCCAGCACGACTTCGACCAGCGGCACCAAATGCGCGGGCATGAAGTAATGCGCGTTGAACATGCGCTGCCTTGAAGTAAGCCCCTGAGCGATCCGCGAGATCGGAAAGCCCGAGCTGTTGCTACCGATCGGAATGCCCGCCGGGACTCGCGCATCGAGTGCGGCGAACAACTCTTGCTTGAGCTCGAAGTCTTCGGCCACGGTCTCGATCACCCAGGTCACGCCGGTCCAATCGTTCCAGCCCTCAATGCTGCCGGCTTCATGCCGGACCGCCGATGGCGCTGCGTTCATGCTTTGCGCAATCTGCACCGCGCGGGCCAGTGCCAGCCTCGCCTTCTCGACGCTGCGCCCGAGAAAAACCACCGCTGCGCCCGCTTCGATAAACCCGGCGCCGATGCCATCGGCCATGGTTCCGGTGCCGATCACGACAATTCTGTCCATGCTGAAGTTCCCTTGAAGTCAAAGCTTGTGTGTGGAACACAATTTGGCGCCATAACAAGCGCCCGGAGAGATTTTCCGTCGTTTTTTCGGATTCCTGCTGCCAGACCTGACTCGCCCGGCATTCACTGTTTAAAGGCCGAATCCGGACAAATCCTGGCCAGCATGAGACCGTGAGAAAATCACTCTGACCCTATTTTCCTGTCCCTGCGCTGATGCCCGTCCTAGGTTTGATCTTCAATGCCCTGATCTGGGGTCTGTCGTGGTGGCCATTCCGGCAATTGCAGGCAGCGGGCCTCCATCCCTTGTGGGCCACGGTCGCGCTCTACCTGCTTTCGCTGCTGGTGATCAGCCTGAGCAAGCCGCAGGCCTGGAGCGAGCTGCTGCGCACGCCTTCGCTCTGGCTGATCATGCTGGCTGCTGGGCTGACCAATACCGCCTTCAACTGGGGCGTGGCGCTCGGCGATGTCGTGCGCGTCGTGCTGCTTTTCTACCTGATGCCTTTGTGGGCGTTGCTGCTGGCGCGCTTGCTCCTGGGTGAAAAACTGACCTGGCTGGCGGGGCTGCGCATGCTGCTAGCGCTGGGCGGTGCGGCAATCGTCTTGATGCCGGCGGGCGGCGGCCTGCCGCTCCCATCGAATTTGGCCGATGCGCTGGGCCTGGCCGGTGGCTTCACCTTCGCCTTGAACAATGTGCTGCTGCGGCGTGAAGCTGCGCGCAGTGCCCATGCCCGTGCGCTGGCGATGTTCAGCGGCGGCGTGCTGGTCGCGGGGCTGGCAGCCGGCGCGATGGCTGCGGTAGATTTCATCGCCTGGCCTTCGCTGCCAGGGCCCCTGTGGCTGCTGCCGCTATCCGGCATGGCCATGCTGTTCTTGGCTTCAAATCTGGCGCTGCAATACGGCGCCGTGCGCTTGCCGGCCAATGTCACCGCGGTCGTGATGCTGACCGAAGTGCCGGTGGCGGCCGTCTCGGCCCTGTGGCTCGGCGGCGGCAGTCTCGACCTGGCCACCGCCATCGGCGGGGCCTGCATTCTTGCCGCTGCCCTGCTGTCGACGCTGGCTCGGCAGGATTGCGCTGCCGGCGCTAATATCGCGGCTTGATGGTGCCATTGGGTATTGGGGAAAATATGACTGCATTTGATTTTCAGCTGGTCTCGATTGACCGCCAACCTTTCGATCTGGCCAGCTTGCGCGGCCGGGCATTGCTGATCGTCAACACCGCCAGCGCCTGTGGTTTCACGCCGCAATTGAAGGGGCTCGAGCAGTTGTGGAAGGACTATGCCGTGCAAGGTCTGGTCGTGCTCGGTTTTCCGAGCAACGAGTTCGGCGGACAGGACCCCGGCAGCAATGAAGAGATTGCCGCCTTCTGCCAAAAGAACTACGGCGTGACCTTCCCGATGATGGCCAAGGCCCATGTCAATGGCGCGGCTGCCGACCCGCTCTGGCAATGGCTGAAGGGCGAAAAGCCCGGCCTGCTCGGCACCGAAGCGATCAAGTGGAATTTCACCAAGTTCCTGGTCGGCCGCGACGGCCTGCCGGTCAAGCGCTATGCACCGAACGATGCGCCCGAAAAACTCCGCCAGGACATCGAGGCGGCACTGAAGATCTGACCGGCCTTGGCGCCGATAATGGCGCTAACAGCAGTCCGCCGTCCCCGGAGTTTCCACTATGTTTGAACATGTCGACGCCTATGCCGGCGATCCCATCCTGAGCCTCAACGAGGACTTCCAGAAAGACCCCAGGAAGGACAAGATCAATCTGTCGATCGGCATCTACTTCGACGATGCCGGACGCATTCCGATGCTCGATTCGGTGCGCCAAGCCGAGCTCGCGGTGGTGGCCGATGCCGGCGCCAGACCCTATCTGCCGATGGAAGGTGCTGCCAATTTCCGCAGCGCTGTGCAGGCGCTGTTGTTCGGCGCAGCCAGCCCAGTGCTGGCACGCACGGTGACGATCCAGAGCGTCGGCTCGAGCGGTGGGTTGAAGGTTGGCGCTGATTTCATCAAGCGCTATTTCCCTGCCAGCGCGGTCCATATGTCGGAGCCGACCTGGGACAACCACCGCGCGGTCTTTGAAGGCGCAGGGCTCGAGGTCAAGTCTTACCCCTATTACGACGCGGCCACCGGCGGCCTCGACTTTGCCGGCATGCTGGCGGCAATCAACGCGCTGGCGCCGCGAAGCGTCGTACTGCTGCATGCCTGCTGTCACAACCCGACCGGTGTCGACCTTACCAGGGCGCAATGGCTGGAATTGATCCCGGTGCTGCAAGCTCGCCAGTTGCTGCCTTTCCTCGATCTGGCTTATCAGGGTTATGGCGATGGCATCGAGGAAGATTGCTTCGCCATCCGCGCGCTCGCCGAGGCCGGCCTGTCCTTCTTCGTTGCCAACAGTTTCTCGAAGAACATGAGCTTGTACGGTGAACGCTGCGGTGGCTTGAGCGTGGTCTGCCCCGATGCGGCACAGGCGGTCAATGTGCTCGGTCAGCTCAAGTTCACGATCCGCCGCAACTATTCGAACCCGCCGATGCATGGCGGTCAGGTCGTTGCCCGCGTCCTGACCACGCCGGCGCTGCGCAGCCAATGGGAGGGCGAAGTCACAGCCATGCGAGAGCGTATCCAGGCAATGCGCCAGGCTTTGTACAGCGTACTTTCCGCCAAGCTGCCGGGCCGTGATTTCGACTATTTCCTGACCCAACGCGGCATGTTCAGCTACACCGGCCTGAGTCCGGCCCAGGTTGACCGCTTGAAGCATGAGTTCGGGGTCTACATCCTGCGCTCGGGCCGCATGTGCATCGCCGGGCTCAACAGCAGCAATGTCGAAGCAACGGCCCAAGCGATGGCGGCCGTGCTCAGCTGATCCACCGGGTGCAGCAAGCCGATCTGGCCCGGGCTCTGCTCGAAGCGGTGCGGACGCAGCGTTTCGAGCAATGCGCTGATGCCATGCTCGGCGGCGCAGCGGTCGGCTTGCACCCGAATATCGACCTGGCGGTCGCGGCCTTCCCTGAAGGTGAAGCGCCGGTATTCGCCAATGTGCTGTTCTCGCGCGAGCATCCGCAAGGCCTGGTCGCCGACATCAACGCCGATGCCGGCACAGTGCGCAATATCGCTTTTCTGGCCGATGCGCAGGACGAGCAAGGCCAATCGATCGCCTGGTTGCCCGGCAGCGACTGGCAGCGTATCGACTGGCGGTCCTTCATGGGCACCGGTTCGCAGCGCTTCGTCGCGCCCTACCCGGCTTCCTTGGCCAAGCTGATGCTGCTGGTCGGCGTCGCCCATCTGCTCGACCGGGGCCGCAGCAGTTGGGAGCAGCCGCTTTGCTTTCAAGGCCGGACAAGGCCGGTCGGCGACTGGGCTTTCGACATGACCACGATCAGCTGCAATCTGTCGACATCGGCGCTGGTCATGCATCTGCACGACTGCGGCGCGATCAGGCGCGAAGCCGGCGTCGAGACTCACAATGAATTGCACCAGTGGTTCGAAGCCTATGGCCTGAACGGGCTGCGCTTTGCCAACACCTGCGCCGATGGCGGCTGGGGCAATGCGGCAGGGTCTGGCGTCGGGCATTTGCAGATGACCGCCTGGGACAGCTTGCGGCTGCTCTGGCTGCTCGACCCGCAAGCGCCCGCAGCGCCCTGGTTACCCCCGAAACAACCGGCTTTGCTGGCTGCCAGCCTGGACCATGTGCTGTATTGCCTGAGCGAGCAAAAGCTGCATCAAGTGTTGTCGAGCAGCTCGTTGACGGCCATTCCGGGCTGGGTCGCCGGGCTGCCGGCTCGGTTACCGCCACGCTGGGCCGATGGCAAGGCACAGGCGGGCGAGTTGCACTTCGCCCACAAGACCGGCAATACCGAGAACTACAGCGCCGATGCCGGCATCGTGCAGGGGATACCCCCAGCGCGGCGCCATTACCTGATCGCGCTGACCAGCAGCCTGGGTCGCCGCTATGCGGATGATCCACGCGCTGTTTCGCCCTGGCGCCTGCCGGCCTTGGGCGCAATGATCGATACGAAGCTGAAGGATTGGATGTCATGTTGATCAAACCCATGGCGCCGGGCGCCACCCTGGCCATCATCGCCCCGGCCGGACCCGCCAAGCCGGGCCAGTTGAAACAAGTGCCGGGATTGCTCGCCGCACATGGTTTCAAGGCCAAGATCTTTCCGGGCTGCGCCGGACCGGCCACCCTGGGCTTTCTGGCCGCCGACGACAAGCAGCGTCTGGCCGATCTGCACGCCGCCTTTGCCGACCCCGAAGTCGACGCGGTGCTTTGCTTGCGCGGCGGCTATGGCTGCGTGCGGCTGCTCGACCGCATCGACATCGAACTGTTGAGCCGGCATCCGAAACTGTTGATCGGCTACAGCGACATCACCGCCTTGCACGCTTTGCGCGACGGCCTGGGTCTGCCGGGCCTGCATGCGCCGATGCCGACTTCAGACTTGCTGCATGCCGAAGCCGGTGACGCTGCCGCCGACCTGTTTGCGCTGCTGCACCGCGGTCTGCAGCGCGGTGATGTCATCGCTCCGCTGATGCAAGCGCATCCGCTGAATCAGGGCAGCGCAGTCGAAGGTCGATTGATCGGCGGCAACTTGAGTCTGATCGCTGCCCTGCTCGGCACGCGCTGGGCGCTGCAGGCCGAAGGGGCGATCCTGTTCCTGGAAGACATCGGCGAAGAACCGTACAAGGTAGACCGGATGCTGGCGCAATTGCGCTTGTGCGGAGTACTTGATGCGGTTGCCGGCTTCCTGATCGGCAGTTTCAGCGACGCCGAAGCGCCCGATGCCGTACTGGCCGATTACCTGCAAGCGCTGGGCAAGCCAATCCTGGCCGGCTGGCCCTCGGGGCACGGCCGGCCGAACCTGCCGTTGCCGCTGGGTTTGAGCTTGCAGATGGACGTGATGCAGCGGCGGTTGACGATGATTTGAGATCGAAAAAAACCCGCTGCCAGGCAAGCCGGCCGCGGGTTTTTTAAAGACTGTGAAGGTCAGAACTTGTAGTTTGCCATCAGGGTCAGCGAACGGCCGCGCGGATCGGCTACGCGCGGATCCCATGAACTGCCGGCACCGGTGTTCGTGTCGTAGGTGATCGCGAACGGTGGGTCGGCGTTGAACAAGTTCTTGATACCGACGGTCAGGCCCAGGTTCTTGAATCCGGTGTAGCTGACACTGGCGTTGTAGAGGAAATAGGCCTCGACCTGCGGATTCCAGTTGGACGGAACCACGCTGCCATTGGCCACGCCCGGCAGCATCGCCTGCGTATAGCCACTGCGATACATCTGGGTCAGGGAGCCCGTCCAGTCGCCTCTTGAATATGTACCCGTCAGCGAATGTTTCCAGCGCAGACCCGGGTCGCCGCCAAGGTTGAACTTGGCGATTTCGCTCGCGCCGAATGCCGCGCTGGCCAGCAGACGCGATTTCTTCTCGACCAGATAGCTGCCGTCAAGCAACAAACCCCAACGTGCGTCACCCATCTTGCCGCTGGCGCGGACGTTGACATCGACACCCTTGGTGACAGTTTCGCCGGCGTTGATCCAGCTTGTGTCAACCTGGGTGATATTGCCTGCCGCATCGCGGATGAAGTTCTGCGAGAACAGGCTGTAATTGCTCAACAAGGTCGACAGCGGTGCGGCCTGGATCGTGCCGGTCCGATTGATGCTCCACCAGTCAGCACCAGCGCTGAATTGGCTGCTCGGCGCCCAGACAAAGCCGAAGCTGTTCTGCTTGCTCTTTTCAGGCTGCAGATTGGCCTTGCCGCCGAACAAGGTATTGAACGTGATCGCAGCACAAGGCGAGCCGGCGACTGTCGAAACCACCAGGGTCGGGCATTTCGCTGGGTCGACGACACCTGCGCCGACATAAGGCGACTCGGTGACACCAAAGAACTGCTGCGCGAAGGTCGGCACGCGGAAACCGGTGCTGTAGGAAGCACGGGTCAACAACTCGTCAACCGGCGTGAACCGGACCGACACCTTCGGATTGTTGGTGCCGCCAAAGCCGGTGTAATCGTCATGGCGGACTGCCAGCGTTGCCTCAAGCCGCTTGGTAACCGGCACCAGCACTTCGGTGAAGATCGCCTTGACGTCACGCGTCACCGTGTTCAGGTTATTGATGCTGTCGAATGGCGCGTTGTAGATCGCGGCCTGGGTGACCAGATCAGTTGCGTTGCCGTTGAACTTGAACTTCTCGCTGCGCATGTCGACGCCGACAGCGGCCATCACTTCGCCTGCCGGCAGCTTGAACAAGGGCCCGGTGGCAACGGCATCAGCCTGCGTCAGCGAGGTCTTGCCGCCGTAAAGCGTGGTGCCATTGGCCGAAGTGGCCTGCAGCGCGGTCATTGCCGCTGCGGTCTGCGTCTGGCCTGGCAGCAAGAACGGGTTCAGGACACCGGTATTGAGCAGGTTCGCGAATGCCGCACCATAGAAATAACCGTTGCCAAGAACCGAGGTCGCTTCGCTACTGGATGTCGATACGCCGGCACGGTAATCCCAGTTGGCCATGAAAGGCAGCGGGCCTTCGGCGCCGACAAGGAACCGCGACGCCTTGTTGTTGGTGTCGATTTCACGCCGACCGCATTCATTGCAGCGCCAGCGGAAACCCAGCGGCTGGCCGCGATTGACCTCAAGCTGCGGGAACGCAGCCACCAACTGATTAAACACCGTGTTGTACGAAGCACCGGTGCTCGGATAGGCCAGATTGCGGAAGAAGCTGGTGGCCGAAGTGCTGGTGGAGATCTGGTTCGACGAGAAGGACTTGGCCGAATCTGACTGAGAGGCAAGGAACTCGGCGAACAGCTGATGCTCGCCGACCAATACGGTGCCCCGCGCGACCACATTGGTGGTCTTCAGCGGCTGCTGCAACACACCCATGCGTCCGGTGTCCACGGCACAAGCCAAGGCGGAAGCGGGTGATGCCCACAAGGCCGCGTTGTAGGCAAACATGCCCGGCACGGAAGCACAACCGGCAGCACCTGGCAGGGCCAGAACATTGACGCTATTGGCCGCCACGGTAGTGCCTGGCAGCAGCGGACCGCTGCTGCTCTTGTTGCTCAACGCAGTCCACGCCGTGCTGAGCGGGAAGATCGTCGCGAATGGCGTGCCGCGCGTATCGGTGGACAGGCCGCGATTGGGCTGATTGGTGTTGACGAAGTCGCGCTGATCGGCGAGCAGCGCCTGGCTCTCGCTGCGTGTCACCGAGAACAGCAGGTTGTACTTGTCGGTCGCCAGATCGCCCTTGCCGCCGGTCAGGCTGACGCGAGTGATGTTGCCGCCGCCTTGCTGGGTGACATCGGTGAAGGCCGTCATTTCGAGGCCGCTGTAGTTCTTCTTCAGGATGAAGTTGATCACGCCGCCGATTGCATCGGTACCGTAGATGGCCGATGCGCCGTCCTTCAGGATTTCGATACGGTCGACCGCAGCCATCGGGATCGAATTCAGATCGACGACGCCGCCGTTCAAGCCGGCAGTTGATACGCGACGGCCGTTCAGCAAGACCAGCGTGGCGGCTGAGCCTTGGCCGCGCAGATTGGCTGCGGACAGACCGTTGTTGCCGCGTCCGGTGCCTGCTGCGACATCAGAATTGCTGGACAGGTTGTCCATGCCGCTGCCGTTGCTGCTCAGCGAGCTGATCAACTGATCGGCGGTGGTGATGCCCTGTCTTTCAAGGTCTTTAGCCGTGATGACCTGCACCGGTAACGCGCCTTCACTGGCGATCCGCTTGATGCTGGATCCAGTGATCTCGACCCGTTCAATCTTCTGCATCGGGTCTGTCTGTGCCATCGCGGCACCGATCAGATGAACCCCGACGCCGATCAGCGCGAGGTTGCGAGATAGTTTTTTCAATTTCACGGTTTCAATCCTTTGAATGAATTCAACAACATTAACGTCGGGTTAACTGCATGATATTCAGATTTTACATATTTACGTCATAGGGGAAGGCCTGATGTGTTGCGCGGACGAGACTGAAAGCTTGTTCGCAACCCATAACCTGAGGGCATAGGTGGGCGGCTTTTCTACCTTTATCCGGCCATTGAATCTGTGAAAATAACCCCATTTCCGTAAGCATTTCCGATGAATCTAAAACAACTCCTCGCTACTGTCTGCTGCCTCGGCATGGCGGTCAATGCCATCGCGCAGACCCCCTTGCCGGACGAAGTCCGTCAAGCCATGGCCAAGGCCGGCTTGCCCGAGAGCTCGCTGGGGCTGATCGCCTTCCCGCTGCGCGACCGCGACCGCGGCCTACGCCTGCGCGAGCAAGTCCCGCTGCAACCGGCCTCGACGCTGAAAGTGGTGACAGCCGTTGTAGCACTCGAGCAACTTGGCGCAAATTCCCGTGGTCGCACCGATTTGATGGCTGCAGCCCCCTGGTCAGGGGATAGCCTGGCCGGCCCGCTTTATGTTCGAGGCGGGGCTGACAACGACCTCGACTGGCCGGCCTTGTGGGCCATGCTGCGCAGTCTGCGCGAACAGGGGTTGCGCGAAATCCAGGGCGGATTGGTGGTCGACCGGACAATGTTCAAGCCGGCCAGACTGGACATCGGCGCACCGCAGTTCGACGAGGCGCCAGAGTTCCAGTACAACGTGATCCCCGATGCCTTGGGCCTGAATGGCAACCTGCTCAGCTATGCGCTGAGTTCCGATGCAAAGGCCGTCAGTGGCAGGACCAGCCCGGCCTGGCCCGGTATCAGCGTCGATGCAACCGCGATGAAGCTGATCGACAAGCCCTGCTCCTCCTGGGAAGACGGGTGGCAAATTCCCGACGCGACGCAGCATGCTGAAGGGGTTACCTTGCACTTGAAGGGTACTTTCCCGCGCCAGTGCAGCCAGCAACTCGAACTCAATTTGATCGAGCGCCAATGGTTGACTGTGCAGGCCTTGCGCCAGATCTGGCGCGAACTCGGCGGCGTGATGGGGCCAGGCGACCGCGAAACCGCCACACCTGCCGGCAGCCTGGTGCTGGCCAGCCATCAGGGCCGACCCTTGGCCGAATTGATGCGCGGCATGATGAAGCGCAGCGACAACCCGCTAACAAGACTGGTCTATCTACGGCTCGGTGCCGCGGCAGCCGGCGCTGACGAAGACACTTTGAAGGCCTCCGAGCGCGTGGTTCGCAACTGGTTTGCCGCCAAAGGCATCGATGCCAGCGGTCTGGTCATAGAGAACGGCTCGGGCTTGTCAAGGCTGGAGCGGATCAAGCCGGCGCAAATGGCCGCGCTGCTGGTCAGCGCCTGGGAGAGTCCGCAGGCGCCCGAATTGCTCAGCAGCATGCCTGTGGCCGTGGTCGATGGCCCGCGCTGGCGGCGGCTAAAGGGCAGCAGCTCCGACGGCCGTGCCCGCTTGAAAACCGGCATGCTGCGTAATGTCGCGGCAGTCGCCGGTTACATCTATGACGCCGGCCATCAGCCCTGGGTGCTGGTGGCCATGCTCAACGAAGAGCAGGCTGGATCGAAGGGCTGGCCAGTCATCGACGCGCTGGCCGAATGGGTCACGCGCCAGCCCTGAGACCCGTCAGCCTAGATCCGATAGTTGGACCCGGGCGAGTGGGCTGCGATGCGGTGCGCTGGCAAGGCGCGCCGACGCAGTGGGCTGATGCCCATCAGGAGAAGCAACCCAGCCAGCGTGCCGTAGCGCGGTTGAATCGGCTGCGTCGCGTTCTCACCCATTGGGTGAAGGCAGGCGGGCAGAGAAATCTTAATCGGCATGCGGCCTCCGCGGCGGTGGGAAGCGGTCAACTGCCGAATCCAAGGTCAGAGCACCGCTGGCCCGAGCAACTGGATCGTGCCGGCCTCGGCATCGATCGCCACCGGGGCGCCGATCGGCAGCGTGTGTTTCAGATTGATATGGCCGATCATCGCGCCGCGGAAAACCGGCACGCCCAGGCCTTTGAAGTAATCGTCGAACACCTCGTCAAGCGTCAGCGTGCCGAAGCCGTCGCCGGGATTGCATTTGGTGAATTTACCCAGCACCACGCCGGCGAGTTGGTCCAGCGCACCAGCCAGGCGCAGCGTTGAGAGCATGCGGTCGACGCGGTAGATGTATTCATTGGTTTCCTCCAGGAAGAGAATCGCACCACGAAAATCGGGCCAGTAGATCGACCCCGCCAGCGAGCTGAGCACGGCCAGATTGCCGCCGACCAACCGGCCGCTGGCGCGACCCGGCCGCAGCGTGCTGATACGGTCCTGGGTCTGCACCAGCATGCTGGTGGCATCAACTTTAGGATTACCGAGCAAGGCAGCTTCCCCGGCCATGACCACCGAACGAAAACTTTCCAGGCTGAACTTGTTCCATTCCGAAGCGCCCATCGGGCAATGGAAGGTGACCAACCCGGTCTGGGACTGGATCGCATTCAGCAGCGAGGTCAGGTCGCTGAAGCCGCCGAAGAACTTCGGCTTCGCCGCGATCAACCCGTAGTCAAGCTTGTCGACGATGCGGTTGCAACCGGAGCCGCCGGTCAGCGCCAGGATGCCAGCCACAGTGTCGTCGGCAAACATGGCATTGATGTCGCCCGCGCGTTGCGCATCGCTGCCGGCAAAATGCCCGTAGCGCGCCAGCAGATTGGGGGCATGCCTGACCTTGAAACCGATGGCCTGCAGCGCCTCGGTGGCGATCTCGACCGGTTCACGCTCGAAGGTGGCATTGGCCGGGCTGACCAGGGCCACCGTGTCACCCGGGCGAAGTCGCTGCGGATAGATCGCCTGTCGGCGCGGCGCGGCCTGGCTCGAACCGAGCGCCAGTCCCCCGCTGATCGCAGCGATGGATTGAACGAATTGGCGGCGCGGTGGGGTCATTTTTGATGCTCCAGTTCATCCTAAAGTACACGCGGCAGATCGCGCCTGACAGCGATGCGATCACCGAAATCGAAATGCCACCATTCGGTGCTGATCGATTGGAACCCGGCATGCCGCATCGCCGCACGCAGCCAGCCGCGCTCGACCAGATGCTGCGGCTGCAACAGCCCCTGGGCCAGATATTCGACCTCATGATCAGGGTGCGAAAACAGCGTCATCTCGTCAAAACCCGAACCCATGTCGACTTCCAGTCCCTGTGGATCGAGCAGGCTGGCATCGACGGCCATGCCAAAGGAGTGGATCGAGCCGCGCTCGGGATGGGCCAGATATTGGGTCAGCGGTGTACCTTGCAGCTCGTTCCACAAGACCTCCTGGACGCGCTGCGGGCGCAAGGCGTCCAGGACCAGCAACTGATAGCCGGGGCGCTGGGCGGCCAGCCAGTCGGCAGCGATTTGCAGCGCATCGGCGGCTTCGCGCCGCAGCCAAGCGCAATCAATCCCGCCATAAACCGCCCGGCCGACAAAGTTGTCGGGCGAGGCATAGCGCAAATCGATGCTGATGCCTGAGATGCTCGACAGCGCCCGGAAGTCAGCATGGGTCGGAATATCTTCGCAACTGATCAAGGAATGTTCTCCATGCTTTGGAGGCAACCGCGAGCCGCTTCGCCGATATATTTCACCAGGCGACGAGCCGATTGCGCCAGCGGCGCATTCGCGCTGGTCAGCAGATACAGGTGCACAGGCACTGCCGGCGCGAGCTGGCGCAACACCAGCCGTTCACGGTTGGCGGAAGCCGCCGTGAAGGGGTCGACGATGGTCATGCCGACCCCGGCCTCGACCAGCGCCCGCGCCAGTTGATAAGTCTGCACCGTCAGGCGGCTGAACGGCGTCAAGTCTTGCGCTGTTGCGGTGCTCTGGACCACGGCCGCCAACGGGTCGTCGCCGGCCAGGCCGATCAGTTCAGTAGACATATCGGCGATGCTCAATGGCCCGCTGCCAGCCGCCTCGGGGCTGCCGAGCGGACACAAGGCCATCATCCAGCCACTGGCCAGCAATTCAGCCTTGATACCAGGGTGGCGTGGGTTGTGCAGCGACAAGGCCAGATCAGCTTCACCGAGCAGCAAAGCCGCGACGATTTCACGCGTGTGGTTGGTGGCGAGTGAACATTGACTGTTCGGAAAAGCGCGACACCAGGGAACCATCGCGGCCGGAATCACTTCAGCACCCAGCGTTGGCGTCGCTACCAGGCGCAACTGCTCGGACGCACCTTTGCGCAGATTGACCACCAGGCGCCGGATGCCGACCAGGTCGCGATTGAGCTTGTCGATTTCAACGAACAGCCGGTGCGCCTCGGGCGTCGGGTAGAGCTTGCCGCGCAGGCGGTCGAACAGCAACAGATCCAGTTGCAACTCGCAATGCTGCAGCACCTTGGTGACGGCCGGCTGCGATATATGCAGCAATTGCGCAGCGCCGCTGATCGTGCCGGCTTGCATGATCGCGTGGAAGACCTCGATATGCCTCAGCCGCATGAATTCTGTTCAGCGCAATGCGCACCTTGGAGCCCTTTGAACTTCATTTTCTGTAGACGTTTTCGAAGTCGACACTGCCGTTGGGCGCCATGATGAAGCCGACCACATCGCGGCTGAGCGGAATGTAGACCGCCGAATGGGCCATCGTGATCCAGGGACGTTCGCGCTTGAAAATCTCCTGCGCTTGTTCGTACATCACCGCGCGCTTTTTCGGATCGACCGTGGCGCGAGCATCGTCGATCAATTTCTCGAAGTCCTTGTTGCAGAACTTGACTCCGCTCTGGTTGGCCGCACAGCTCAAGTTGGGAGTCAGGAACTCGTCGGCATCGCCGGTCTCGCCGCCCCAGCCGCTCATGTAAACGTTGTGCTCGCCGTTGTTGGCGCGTTTCAGGTATTCGCCCCACTCGAATGTCCTGATGGTGGACTTGACGCCGATCTTGGCCCAGTCCTGCTGGATCAACTGCGCCATCAACTGGCCGTTCGGATTGGTCGGACGGGCTACCGGCAAGGCCCAGAGATCGATTTCCATCCCGCCGGCAAAACCGGCCTTGGCCAGCAACTGGCGCGCCCGCTCGGGGTTGTATTCATTTTTCAGCTTTTTGTTGTAGCCGGGGATCGAGGGCGGAAAAGCGCTGACGGCCTGGATCGCGTCACCGCGCGGGAACAAGGCCTTGAAGATCGCGTCGCGGTCGACGGCAATGTCGAGCGCTTCGCGAACATCACGCTTGTCCGTCGGCGCTTTGCGCATATTGAAGGACAGGTAGGACAGGTTCAACGCCTGCGTCTTCATCACGATGATGGCGGGTTTACCGTCCACCGCGGCCATATCGACATCACGGATCGCCGCAGTCACCTGGCACTCGCCGGCGAGCAGCTTTTGCACCCGCACATTGGGCTCGCGGCTGATGCTGAAGACCAAGGAATTGGTCTGCTGCTTGTTACCCCAGAAATCCGGGTTGGCATCCATGCGCAGCACGTCATCTTTTGAGTAGGACTTGAAGCGGTAAGGGCCGGTGCCAACCGGCAAATTGTTGATCTGGCTGGCCTTGCCTTCCTTGAGCAACTGGTCGGCATATTCGGCCGAGTGGATCGCCGCCCAGGCCAGGGCAAAATTGGTCGAAAACGTAACATTCGGGGCTTTCAGGCGAAAGCGCACCGTGTAGTCATCGACCCGGTCGATGCCGTCGATCAGCTTGGCCAGGCCCATGTTCTGCGGGTAGACGAACAGCGCCGGAAAGGCCTTGTTGAACGGGTGTTCGGGGTTGATGAAGCGGCCGAAGGTGAACATCACATCGTCGGCATTCATCGGCCTGGTCGGCGTGAAATAAGGCGTCTTGTGAAAGTTGACGCCGCGCCGCAGATTGAAGGTAAAGGTCTTGGCGTCGGGTGAGACCGTCCAGGACGTTGCCAGCTTCGCCTCAATCGCCGTGGTGCCGCGCTTGAACGCGAGCAGGCCCTGGAACATCTGCCGGGTGACCGTGTTGGTGCTGCCGCTGTCCCACAAGCCGGGATCAAATCCTTCAGGGCCGGAATCAGCGCAGTAGACCAAGGGCTTGGCCTGAGCGCCGGGGGCGACCAGCAGCACCGCCGCAGCAATGGCCAGAATGAAACGAAAGCAGCTTGCAGTTTGCATCGCGTGGCAGCCGGGTTGCGGCCAATAATTGGCGCCGTCGGCCGCACGGCATGGGATGGCCTCTCGCCCCGGACTATAACTTTGGATTATGCAGAGGCGATCCGGATCGACCCTCAACGCCAGCGGCCGAGGGTGGCTCGTGAATTGACGTTAACGTCAACGTCAACGTCAATCAGCCCTTAAAATCGTCCGGCCTTCCCGATAAAAATGGCGGCCTTTATGCCGTCGCTGGAGTTTCCCGATGTCCGACTTGTCCGCCGAATACCAATCCCTGGCCGCTTACCGCCCGGTGAACAAGGTTCGCTTCGTCACTGCAGCGAGCCTGTTTGACGGCCATGACGCGGCCATCAACATCATGCGGCGGATCCTGCAGAGCATGGGCGCCGAAGTCATCCACCTCGGCCATAACCGGTCGGTCGACGAGGTCGTCACGGCAGCGTTGCAGGAAGACGCGCAAGGTATTGCGATCAGCTCCTATCAAGGCGGCCATGTCGAATATTTCAAGTACATGGTCGAGTTGCTGAAGGCGCGCGGCGGAGAGCATATCCAGGTTTTCGGCGGCGGCGGCGGCGTGATCGTGCCGGAAGAAATCCAGGCCTTGGCCGCAGTTGGCGTGCGCATCTTCAGCCCTGAAGATGGTCAGCGCATGGGACTGGCCGGCATGATCGGCGAAATGATGATGACTTGCGACCTTGACTTCAGCGTCCATGCGCCGAAGTCACTGCAAGCGGTCCAGGGCCATGGCGAAGCGGCTTGGCGCGCCTTGGCCCAGTTGATGACGGCGCTCGAGAGTGGCCAGGCCGATGCCTTGCTGCTGGCCGATTTGCATCTGCAAGCGCAGTCAATCAAGACCCCGGTGCTGGGCATCACCGGCACCGGCGGCGCCGGCAAGTCAAGCCTGACCGATGAGTTGATCCGCCGGCTGCGGCTCGACCAGGGCGACAGCCTGCGCATCGCGGTGATTTCGATCGACCCGTCGAGGCGCAAGAGCGGCGGCGCGCTACTCGGCGACCGCATCCGCATGAACGCGATCAATCCTTGGCAGCAAGGCGCCCGCGTCTTCATGCGCAGCCTGGCAACGCGCGATTTCGGCAGTGAAATCTCCAAGGCCTTGCCCGATGTGCTGGCTGCGGCCAAGGTCGCAGGCTTTGATTTGATCATTGTCGAGACCTCGGGCATCGGCCAGGGCGATGCGGCGATCGTGCCGTTGGTCGACCTACCGATGTATGTGATGACGCCCGAATTCGGCGCCGCCAGCCAGCTCGAGAAGATCGACATGCTGGACTTTGCCGAGTTCGTCGCGATCAACAAGTTTGACCGCAAGGGTGCGCAAGACGCGCTGCGCGATGTGGCCAAACAGGTGCAGCGCAACCGCGAGGCCTGGACCCGCCGAACCGAGGAAATGCCGGTCTTCGGCACGATGGCAAGCCGCTTCAACGACGATGGCGTGACTGCGCTGTATCAGGCATTGAAGCCGCGCTTGGCTGTGCTGGGGCTGCAGCTTGAAGCCGGCCGGCTGCCGCTGGCCGACACCCGCCACAGCACTCAGCAGACGCCGGTCGTGCCGGCGGCGCGCGTGCGCTACCTGGCCGAAATCAGCGCCAGCGTGCGCGGCTACAAGCAGCGCGCCAGCAGCCAGGCCAAGCTCGCGCGCGAGGTCCAGCAGTTGACCGAAAGTGCGCGCATGCTGCATGAGGACAACCCCGAAAAGCATCGTGCCGGCGAAGCGCTGGCCGAGCTGGCGCAGCGGCGCGCAACGAAGATCGACGGGGCCGCAGCCAGGCTGCTGGCGCAATGGCCCGAGATGCAGCTCGCTTATGCCGGCGACGACTATGTGGTGAAGATCCGCGACCGCGAAATCCGCACTGCGCTGGTCTCGACCAGCCTGTCAGGCAGCAAGATCCGCAAGGTAGCACTGCCGACCTATGAGGATCATGGCGAACGGCTGAAATGGCTGATGCTGGAGAACGTTCCCGGCAGTTTCCCTTACACCGCAGGGGTGTTCGCTTTCAAGCGCGAGGGCGAGGACCCGACCCGCATGTTCGCTGGCGAAGGCGATGCCTTCCGCACCAACCGGCGCTTCAAGCTGGTTTCAGCCGGCATGCCGGCCAAGCGTTTGTCGACCGCATTTGATTCGGTCACGCTGTACGGCAATGACCCCGATCTGCGCCCCGACATCTATGGCAAGGTCGGCAACTCGGGCGTCTCGATCGCCACGCTCGACGACCTGAAAGTGCTTTATGACGGCTTCGATCTTTGCAGCCCGACGACCTCGGTCAGCATGACGATCAACGGCCCGGCGCCGACGATTCTGGCGATGTTCATGAATACCGCGATCGACCAGAACCTGGCCAAGTTCAAGCACGACAACAGCCGCAATCCGACCGCTGACGAAGCCGCCAAGATCAAGGACTGGGTGCTGGCCAATGTGCGCGGCACCGTGCAGGCCGACATCCTGAAGGAGGATCAAGGCCAGAACACCTGCATCTTCTCGACCGAGTTCTCGCTCAAGGTGATGGGCGACATCGCCGAATACTTCGTCCACCACCAGGTGCGCAATTTCTACTCGGTCTCGATCAGCGGTTATCACATCGCTGAGGCCGGCGCGAACCCGCTGACCCAGCTCGCGCTGACTTTGTCGAATGGTTTCACTTTCGTCGAAGCGTATCTGGCGCGAGGCATGCATATCGACGATTTCGCGCAGAACCTGAGCTTTTTCTTTTCCAACGGCATGGACCCCGAATACACGGTGCTGGGCCGCGTCGCCAGGCGCATCTGGGCAATCGCGATGCGCGACAAATATGGCGCCAACGAGCGTTCGCAAAAGCTCAAATATCACATCCAGACCAGCGGTCGCAGCCTGCACGCCCAGGAGATCCAGTTCAACGACATCCGCACCACGCTGCAGGCCTTGATCGCGGTTTACGACAACTGCAACAGCCTGCACACCAATGCCTTCGACGAAGCAATCACCACGCCGACCGAAGACAGCGTGCGTCGCGCGATGGCGATCCAGTTGATCATCAACCGCGAATGGGGTCTGGCCAAGAACGAGAACCCGAGCCAGGGCGCTTTCATCATCGACGAGTTGACCGAACTGGTCGAAGAGGCGGTGCTGACCGAATTCGAAAAGATCGCCGAGCGTGGCGGCGTACTCGGCGCGATGGAGACCGGCTACCAGCGCAGCAAGATCCAGGAAGAGAGCATGCATTACGAGATGCTCAAGCACACCGGCGAATATCCGGTCATCGGCGTCAACACCTTCCGCAATCCGCATGGCGAACAGGCGACCGGACCGATCGAGTTGGCGCGCTCAACCGAGGACGAAAAGCAATCTCAGCTGACCCGTCTGCATAGTTTCCACGCCATCCATGCCGCCGCATCGGGCCCCATGCTGGCGCGTCTGCAGCAGGCCGTGATCGCCAACCAGAATGTGTTCGAAGTCCTGATGGAAGCGGTGCGCTGCTGCAGCCTCGGTCAGATCACCGCCGCGCTGTTCGAGGTCGGCGGGCAGTACCGGCGGAGTATGTAAAAATCGCTGTGCGAATACAAATGTTGACCGCCACGAATAATATTCTCATGAGAAACAGCGCTAGGGTCAGAGCATCATGGCAAGCATCACCATATTAACTCCCGTACATATCAATGCAGCGGAGCGGTGGGATTATTTGGAACAGACCTTCGAGTCGTTCTACCGCTGTAATCAGTCGCCGGTAACAATCATCCACAATATGGTGGACGACCGCTCGCCCATGCGCAGCGAGGATTTACCAGGATTTTGCCGCCAGCACAAGATAAATCTGCTCAGGCAATTTCGTGATGGCGAGCATCGCGGCTATTTCGACGTCTTCAAGACCCTGGTCGATTCGGTCCAAACCGAGCAATTCATCTACCTCGAGCCCGACCATTATTTTTACCTTGCCGCAGATTTCATCGGGCCGGCGCTCAAAATGCATCAAATGCTCCCCGATCTTCATCAGGTCTACCTGCGCGCACCACTGGTCCACCAGCCATTCAGCCGGGAAGGGAACCAGCTGATCACCCATGACGGAAGCAGGCTGCACCGGATCCGCATCGACAAGGAAAACACCGGCTGGATCGGTAGCGGTAGGACGCATGAATCGTTTTCTTTCATGCCGTCGGTATTCAATACCGCGATCATGAAAAATCTCCTGGCCAGCACTTTCATCCCCGGCGGTCCGAGCGCAGTAGAGGATCATTTTGCTGCCTTGTGGGCCCACAAAGCGCTGGTCGGATACCTGAACGGTCAAGCTTTTTGTTACCACATCGGCGCGGTAGCAAAGTCAGCACCGGGCGGTTATTTGAGTATCGGAGATACCGCTTATGAAAAAGCGTGGTCAAGCAAGCAGTTGTGAAGTTCGCGCTGCTGAAAATATCTAGTTTTGTCGCGGTCTGCACCGGGGCCATCAGTACTTATCGCAGCGATAACTATATTACCCTCACGGTTTCGCGAGCAAATTTTATTGCCGCTCAGATCGCCAAGGGGTCGACGTCGACGGCCCAGCGCAGCAGGCCCTTGTGTTCGCGTTTGAGCGCGCCGAGTTCGGGCAACCAGGCGCTGAGCAGGCGCTGCAACTTGACCCGGTTGTTTGACTCGACCAGCATCTGCATCCTCTCGACATTGGCCACACGCGCCACACCCAGCGGCACCGGCGGGTAAATCAGCAACTGCCCTTGCTCCGCCAGCGGCGCAGCCCAGCGTGCCGCCGCTATAAGGAACGCCTTGGCCACTTCTGCATCACGGGCATCGGCGCGCAACAGCGCCAGATGTGAAAAAGGCGGCAAGCCGGCTGACTCACGCTCGGCCAACTGGCTCTTGGCGAAGCGCTCGAAGTCATGCTTGGCCAAAGCCTTGTAAAGCGCATGCTCGGGATGCCAGGTCTGCACCCACATCTCGCTGCGAGCGGCCTGCCCGGCGTCCCGGCCGGCACGGCCTCCGGCCTGCATCAGCAGCGCAAACAGCCGCTCGGGGGCACGGAAGTCACTGCTGAACAAAGCCCCGTCGGGGTTGACGGCCGCCACGAATGTGATGCGGCGGAAGTCGTGCCCTTTGGTGATCATCTGCGTGCCGACGAGGATGTCGACCTCGCCCGCATGCACAGCCTGCATGCGCGATTCGAGCTCGCCTTTGAGCTTGGTCGAGTCAGCGTCGATGCGCAGCACTCGCGCATTCGGCAGCGCCTCGGCCAGCTGTTCTTCCAGCCTTTCCGTACCGCGGCCGAGCGGCGCGATGTCCTGGTTGCCGCAGGTCGGACAGGCTGAAGGAACACGCTCGGAAAAGCTGCAATGGTGGCAGCGCAGCGTGCGGTCGCCCTTGTGAAAGACGCGCCAGGCACTGCAATGGGGGCAGGCGCTTTTCCAGTTGCATTCGCCACAATGCAGCACCGGCGCATAACCGCGCCGGTTCAGGAACAGCAGGCTTTGTTCGCCCCGATCCAGCCGCTCGCGCAAGGCCTGCAGCAGCGGCGCAGTCAATGCGGTCGTCACGCCCTTGCTCAGCGGCAGCAATTTCATGTCAAACAAACGCACGCGCGGCAGCGCACCGCCGCCGATTCGATCGGGCAGCGACAGGCGGATATAACGACCTTCCTCGGCGCGCTGCCAGCTTTCCAAAGAGGGCGTAGCCGAACCGAGAATGACCGGCAGTTTTTCCAGGTGCGCGCGGTAGACCGCCAGATCGCGGGCCGAATAGCGCGCACCGTCCTGCTGTTTGTACGAAGGGTCATGCTCTTCGTCGACAACGATCAGGCCGAGTCGCGGCATCGATGCGAAGACGGCCAGCCTGGTGCCCAGCACCAGCTCGGCCTGCCCCAGATGCGCGGCCAGCCAGTTGCGCAAGCGCTGCGCCGGCGTCAGGCCGCTGTGCAGCGAGACGATGCTGCGCCCGGCAAAGCGTTCGATAAAACGCGCCTCCAACTGCGGCGTCAGGTTGATTTCAGGTACCAGCACCAGCACCTGCCGGCCTTGCTGCAGCGCATGTTCGGCAGCGCGCAGATAGACCTCGGTCTTGCCGCTGCCGGTGACGCCATACAGCAACACCGGCGCCGGCACGCCTTGTTCGGGCGGGGCCGTCAGCAAGGCATCGAGCTTGGCCATCACCTCCAATTGCGCCTGGCTCAATATCGGCTGTATCGGCGCAATCGCGGGCGCCAGCGCCTGACCGGCAGTCCATTTGGCCAGTTTTTTCAAACGCGACAGCAGCTGAGCGGCTTCGAGTTCGCGCAGTTGCGGTGGCAAGACCGACAATGCCACCTCGCCGACGCTGCGCTGGTAATAGGCCGCAGCAAACTCGACCAACTGGCACCAGACCGGCGCGAGCGGCGGCAACTGATCGAGCACGGCGGTCACCGGCCGCAGCAAGGCCGGGTCGGTTTGCCCTGAATGAAGCCCTGGCCAGACAATGCCCATCAGCTCACGCCGGCCCAGGGGTACGCGAACCAGGCTACCCGGCGTCAGCAGACGCTCACTTGAATAGTCAAGCGGCGCATTGATACCACTATGTTGCGGTGCATCAACTGCGACGCGCAGTATCTGCGGCACAGCCTGCTGACTCTCAGGCGATGATTGAGCTTCAACACCTAAGTGCATGATTTAAAAAGGCTCTTTAACTTACTCACAGAATCTGTGGATAACTTTGTGGGAAAAGTTGCCATTACCCCCCAAGACAAGCCCTCCAGGGTCAGCAACAAGGCTTCTGCCAAGCCCGCAGCATGAAGCTGAAATCCTTTGAAAATCAAATACTTGCGCGTAATTCGGGAAAACACTGAGCTGCGCTGCACCAATTCAATCGCCGCTGACTCGCCGCTCATTTTTTGGGGATAAGTCAAACCCGGTGTGAATATTTCACGTTCTGACAAGCAATCGCCGCAGCCCATCAAACGGCATTGCGCAGGCGGCGCGAATGGGCATGAACCTCGTCGACCAGGGCTGTCACATGGTCTGGCGGCGTGAACTGGCTGATGCCATGGCCCAGATTGAAGACATGCCCATCCCAGCTGCCGTCGGCGCGGCGCGGATTGCCAAAACTGTCCAGTACCGCCCGCACCTGTTCACGCACCGCATCGGGCGGCGCGAACAACACGTTCGGGTCGAGATTGCCTTGCAGGGCGACCCGATTGCCCACCTGGGCGCGGGCGCGGGCCAGATTCACAGTCCAGTCGAGGCCGACGACATCGGCCCCGGCATCGGCGATCTCGTCCAGCCACAAGCCGCCACCCTTGGTGAAGAGGATGCGTGGAATGCGCCGGCCTTCATGCTCGGTCTTCACCTCGGCCAACACCCTGCGCGAATAGTCGAGGCTGAAACGCTGGAACGCACCGTCGGCGAGCACCCCGCCCCAGCTGTCGAAGAGCATCACGGCCTGCGCGCCGGCTTCGATCTGCGCGTTCAGGTATTGCGCCACCGCTTCTGCATTGACGCTGAGGATGCGGTGCATCAGGTCGGGCCTGGCGTACATCAGGCTCTTGACCTGACGGTAATCGTCGGAGCCGCCGCCTTCGACCATATAGCAGGCTAGGGTCCAGGGGCTGCCAGAAAAACCGATCAGCGGCACGCTGCCGTTCAAAGCCTTGCGGATCGACGTGACCGCATCGAAAACATAACGCAGCTTGTTCATGTCGGGCACGGCCAAGGCCGCCACCGCAGCTTCGTCGCGCACATGGCGTTCGAATTTCGGCCCTTCGCCGAGCGCAAAGGACAGGCCCAGGCCCATCGCGTCCGGCACGGTGAGGATGTCACTGAACAGAATCGCCGCGTCGAGCTTGTAGCGCTGCAAGGGCTGCAGGGTGACCTCGGTCGCGTAATCGCGGTTCGTCGCCAGCCCCATGAAACTGCCGGCCTTGGCGCGGGTCTCGCGGTACTCGGGCAGGTAGCGGCCAGCCTGACGCATCAGCCATACCGGGGTGTAGTCAGTAGGCTGGCGCAGGCAAGCGCGCAGGAAGGTGTCGTTTTGCAAAGTTGCGCTCATGGTCGGGATTATCCGATGACAAGCCTCAAGGCCCTTGAATCCAGCGCAAAGTAGGCTGAACGGGTCGAAGAGATTCACTGACAGGAGGTCTTGCATGCATAGGTTTTTCAGAACTGCCCTCGCCATCATGCTGGCCGCTGCGCTCAGCGCTTGCGGCTACAACGAGTTCCAGCGTCTAGACGAGCAGGTCAATGCAGGCTGGGCCGAGGTGCTGAGCCAATACCAGCGGCGTGCTGACCTGATTCCGAACATCGTCAGCACCGTCAAAGGCGAAGCCAATTTCGAGCAGGAAACGCTGACCCGCGTGATCGAAGCGCGGGCCAAGGCGACCAGTATCCAAGTCACGCCCGAGCTGGCGCGCGACCCCGAAGCCTTTAAGCAGTTCCAGGCTGCGCAGGGCCAGTTGTCGGGCGCCTTGAGCCGACTGCTGATGGTCTCGGAGAGTTACCCCAATTTGAAAGCCAATCAGGGTTTCCAGGATCTGCGGGTGCAGCTTGAAGGCACTGAAAACCGCATCACGGTGGCGCGCAACCGCTATATCAAGGCGGTGGCTGAATACAACGTACTGACGCGCCAATTCCCCAGCAACCTGACCGCGATGGCGCTGAGTTACGGGGTCAAGCCAAACTTCACGGTGCAGAACGAGGCCGCGATCAGCACCGCACCGGCGGTGAGTTTCGAAAAACCTGCAGCGCCTGCGGCTTCCAGATAGGCGTGACATGCGCGGCCTCTGGGTCTTGTTGCTGAGTTTGTGGCTACCCGCCTGGGCGCAGCAGCCGGTGCCGGAATTAAGCGGGCGGGTCATCGACCAGATCGCGCTGCTGAGCGAATCGCAGCGCAGCATGCTCGACGCCAAGCTGGCCGCATTCGAGCAGCAAGCCGGTTCGCAAATCGTCATCCTGATCGTCGCGAGCAGCCAGCCCGAGGACATTGCGGCTTTTGCCCAGCGCATCGGCGACAGCTGGAAGATCGGCCGGCGCGAGGTTGGCGATGGCTTGCTGATCGTCGTGGCCAAGGACGACCGCCAGGTGCGGATCGAAGTCGCCAAGGCGCTGGAAGGCGCATTGCCTGATCTGGCTGCACAGCAGATCATCCGCAAAACGATCACGCCAGCCTTCAAGGCGGGCGATTATGCAGGCGGGCTGGCGCTGGCCATCGATCAGCTTCAAGCGCACATTCTGGGTGAGGGCTTGCCCGAGCCCGGCCGGCGTAGCCAAGGACAGCAAAGCCTGGACTTCCAGCAGCTGGGCACGCTGCTTTTCATCGGCGTACCGGTGCTCGGTGCGCTGCTGACCGGACTCTTCGGCCGCAAACTCGGCTCCGCGCTGACCGGCGGTGCCATGGGTGCAGCGGGCTGGTTCGTCAGCGGCAGCCTGGTGATCGCTGTTCTTGCTGCGCTGGGCAGCTTGCTGATGGTCGGCTTGCTGGGCGTTGGTTCGGCCAGGTCCGGACGTGGCTGGCCTGGCTTGGGCGGTGGTGGTGGCGGCGGCGGCGGCGGTGGTGGTTTTTCATCCGGCCGCGGTGGTGATTTCGGCGGCGGCGGTGCCTCGGGGAGATGGTGATGCAGAGGCTGAAAAGGCTGTTCAAACATCGCCTCTGGGATCAGACCGATGCGCAGCGGGCAATGCCGGCAGCGGCAATGCAACGCCTGACCCAGCGCGTGGCTGCCAGCGAAGCAAGACAGAGCGGCGAGATCCGCCTCTGCATCGAAGCCGGGCTGCCGCTTGCCTGCCTTTGGCAGAAACAACATGCACGCCAACGCGCGATCTCGCTGTTCGGCGAACTGCGGGTATGGGACACCGAAGCCAACAATGGCGTGCTGATCTACCTGCTGCTGGCCGAGCATGCGATTGAAATCATCGCTGACCGCGGCCTCAATGCCCATGTCAGCCAGGCAAGGTGGGAGGTCATCATCGCTTCGTTGCGCGAGTCATTGCGCGCCAGGCAGTTCGAGCAGGGCTTGGAAGCCGCGATCGATGCGGTCGACGGCTTGCTGCGTTTGCATTTCCCGCTGACGGAAGGTGCCGCCAACCCAAACGAATTGCCCGACGCGGTGGTGCTTCTGTAGCAGTCCGTCAGGCCTGGGGGTTCAAACCTGCAATACTGTCCGCGCATCGGCCGAGTGGCCGCATCCGGGGACAAATGCTTGACATCCTCCCCGCCCTAAACTAGACGCACCAAACCGGACGGCTTTGACTTCAGCGGCAGGGAAGGCAACGCCGTCGAGTTCGAAATCACCCAGCTCCTGCACCTGTCCAGCGCACATCGGCACATGGGCAATGATCTTCTTGCTGACATTGGCCTACCATAGGCTCACCATGGCCATCCCGTCTCTGGGCGCCTCGACAAGGCCTGAACTGATCGCAAAAGGACCGACGGCCGAGCTCAGGTTGCCGCAGTTGCCCGACCAGTCGATGACCGGCTGGTCGATCGCAACCGCGCCGAACAGATAGTCGACATCGCAATCAGCGCGGGTCGATTTGGCCAGCAGGACGACCTTGCTGGTGCTTGAGGTCGCGCCGCCGAGGCCATCGATATGCTTGCCGTAGCGGTCCGGGCTGCCAATCACGCGCAGCAGGATGCGATCCCTTGCGGTCGGGTCTGCCGGCAAATCGCTGGCGATAAAAAACACGCCTTTGCTGGTGCCGCCGCGCATATAAACGGCCGGGATGCGGAACTGGTTCATGGCTGCTTTGCTGTGGATCCGCTCAAACGCCGGGGATCGGCTTGAGCTTGGCGGTGAATTGTTCGGTCAATGGCTTGTGCGCCAAGGGCGGGAATTTCAGCTTCGGGTCGGGGACGGCAACATCAGGTAGATGGTCGAGCAGATGCCGGATCAAGGTGAGACGGCCGCGCCGCTGGTCGTTGAAGTCGACCAAGGTCCAGGGTGCATGGCGCTTGTGGCTGGCAGCCAGCATGCGGTCGCGCGCAATGCCGTAATCGGCGTAACGACGCCTTGCTTCGATGTCGACGGCAGAAAGCTTCCAGCGCTTCAAGGGATCGGCCAGGCGTTCGATGAAGCGCTGTTCCTGCTCGGTCTGGTCGACGGTCAACCAGTACTTGAACAAGAGCACGCCATCATCGACCAGCATGCGCTCGAAAGCCGGCACCTGATCCAGGAACTGCTCGGTTTGCTTGGCAGTGCAATAGCCCATCACGGTTTCGACCCCGGCCCGGTTGTACCAGCTGCGGTCAAACAGCGCGATTTCGCCAGCTGCGGGAAGCTCGGCCACATAGCGCTGGAAATACCATTCGCCACTCTCGCGATCGCTGGGTTTGGCCAGCGCGACCGTACGGCATTGGCGTGGGTTCAAGGTTTCACTGATCGCCGAGATCACCCCGCCTTTGCCGGCTGCGTCGCGTCCCTCGACGACGACGACCAATCTCTGCCCCTTGACCTGCAGCCAATGCGCCATCGCATTGAGCTCGAGGTGCAGCGGCAACAGGCGCTCGAGGTATTCATCCTTGCTGAGCTTTTTTGCTTTGTCTGACTTGCTGCTCGCCATCACTGCTCCAATCGCCAGACCGGGGGAACCGGCCGCACAAAGTCAGGCCAGCACCAGGGTCTGCATGCCGACCCAGTCAGCGCCTGGCGCCAGATGCACCGGTTGTTCAATGCAGGCGGCTTCGATGCAGAGCATTTGCTTGTAGCCGTCGGCTGGCATGTCGGCCAAGGTCGCACATCTTGCAGCGCCGGGATTCCACACCACCGCATCTGCAAAGCCATGCTGGCTGATATGCAAGCGACGCTCGCTGCTGGCGAGTCGCTCCTTCAAGGTCAATTCGTCGCGCACCCGGTGGTAGATACGGTCGAGCTCACCGCTGGGCAGCAGCAGCTGGACGCGCTGGACCTTCTCGACCAGATCCACCGAATCCCAAAAGCGCAGATCGGTCAGGCCTTCCACGCTTGTCGCGTCAAGGTCGTCCAGGCGCAGATAGCTGTGCAGGGCCGCAGTGAAGTCAAAGGCCTTGTCGCCCTTGTTCTCGCAAGCCAGTTCGATCTGCAGCTCGCGCCCGCTGATGCGCAAGCTCAGTTCGAGCTCGAAGGCATGGGGCCAGAGCTTGCGGGTCTCGGCATCGTCGGTCAGTCGCAGCACGGCCAAGGCATCGTCAGCGCCGGTCTCGGCCATCACCAGCTGCCACTGCTTGTTGCGGGCAAAGCCATGACGCTGCAGCGCCCCCCGGGCCGAGAACTGCGGAAAGATCACCGGCACGCCGCCGCGGATGGCGACACCGGGTGCGTAGGAGGTCTTGGGCGAGACATAGAGTTGCTCCTGGGCGCCGGCTGGCACCCAGGACAGCAGGTGCCCGCCATGCAGCAGCACGGTCGCGCGCGCGCCGTCGGGAGCGATGAGTTCCACGGCATCATTGCCCTGGACTTGAGTGATCGGGATGGCTTTTGACATGCGCATCAGTGTAATCGGCGGCTGCGCAACCATGCTGGGCGCACCAATTGGAAACGCCCGCCGACGTGAGCCAAGCGGGCGTTTGATTCAGTCAGTATGAGCTCAATGCTTGCGGAACTTGCGCAAGGCCACGAGTTCAGCCGCCATCACGATGAACTCGGCTTGAGCGCTGGCGAAGTCGACATCGGTCTTGGCGTTCTTCATCGCTTCCTCGGCCAGAACCTTGGCCTGCGTGGCCTTGGCTTCGTCGAGGTCCTTGCCGCGAATGGCGGTGTCGGCCAGCACGGTGACATGGCCCGGCTGCACTTCGAGAATGCCGCCGGCGACGAAGACAAACTCCTCTTCGCCATTGTCGGCACGCTGGATGCGGACTGCGCCCGGCTTGATGCGGGTGATCAGCGGCGTGTGGTTCGGAAGAATGCCGAGCTCGCCGCTTTCGCCTGGAAGCGCCACGAACCTGGCTTCGCCGGAGAAGATCAACTCTTCAGCGGATACCACGTCAACTTGAAGGGTTGCCATTGCTGTGTTTCCTGTGCGTTAAAAGAATGCTTGAGTGGATCAGGGCGATTGCGCGTCAGGTCAAGCCCGGCTCGCAGTCGACAAGTTCATACTTCAGCCCATCTTTTTCGCTTTCTCGAACGCTTCGTCGATCGTGCCGACCATGTAGAAGGCCTGCTCGGGCAGGTGATCGCACTCGCCAGCAACAATCATCTTGAAGCCGCGGATCGTCTCTTTCAACGGCACATACTTGCCTGGCGAACCGGTGAAGACTTCAGCCACGTGGAAAGGCTGCGACAGGAAGCGCTGGATCTTGCGCGCCCGCGACACGGCCAGCTTGTCATCAGGCGACAGCTCGTCCATGCCGAGAATGGCGATGATGTCGCGCAGTTCCTTGTAGCGCTGCAAAGTGCCTTGCACTGAACGAGCCACGTTGTAATGCTCTTCGCCGACGACGTTCGGGTCAAGCTGACGTGAGCTCGAGTCCAGCGGGTCAACCGCCGGGTAGATACCCAGCGAAGCGATGTCACGCGACAGCACGACGGTCGAATCCAGGTGGGCAAAAGTCGTTGCGGGCGATGGGTCGGTCAAGTCATCCGCCGGCACATAGACGGCCTGGATCGACGTGATCGAGCCGATCTTGGTCGAAGTGATGCGCTCTTGCAGACGGCCCATTTCTTCAGCCAAGGTCGGCTGATAGCCCACCGCCGAGGGCATACGGCCCAGCAGCGCCGAGACTTCGGTTCCGGCCAGCGTGTAGCGATAGATGTTGTCCACGAAGAACAGCACGTCCTTGCCTTCGTCGCGGAAGGACTCGGCGATCGTCAAGCCGGTCAAGGCAACGCGCAGACGATTGCCCGGAGGCTCATTCATCTGACCGTAGACCATCGCGACCTTGGAGTCTTCCAGCTTCTCGAGGTTCACGACGCCCGAATCGGCCATCTCGTGATAGAAGTCATTGCCTTCACGAGTCCGTTCGCCGACACCAGCAAACACCGACAGACCCGAGTGAGCCTTGGCGATGTTGTTGATCAGCTCCATCATGTTGACGGTCTTGCCGACGCCAGCGCCGCCGAACAAGCCGACCTTGCCGCCCTTGGCAAACGGGCAGACCAAGTCGATCACCTTGATGCCGGTTTCCAGCAGGTCCTGCGAAGGGCTCAGTTCGTCATAAGCAGGGGGCTTGCGATGGATCGGGGCCGTTTGTGCCTGGTCGACCGGACCGCGCTCGTCAATCGGATTGCCCAGCACGTCCATGATGCGACCCAAGGTGGCGCGGCCCACTGGAACCGTGATGCCGGCACCGGTATTGCGCACCATCAAGCCGCGGCGCAGGCCGTCGCTCGAACCCATCACGATGGCGCGCACGATGCCGTCGCCCAGCAATTGCTGAACTTCCAGCGTCAGTCCGGAATCCGAGCCCACCAGCTTCAAGGCGTCATACACCTTGGGCATCTGTTTGCGCGGAAACTCAACGTCCACCACAGCGCCGATACACTGGACAATCTTGCCCTCAGCACTTGCTACCTGTTGCATGTTCGACATGTTCGTACCTTTAAGACTTGCAGATTCTTGATTCTTGGGCGCGGTAAGCTTTGACCGTTTTAAACGGCGGCAGCTCCAGCGACGATTTCGGACAGTTCTTTGGTGATCGCTGCTTGACGCGTACGGTTGTAGATCAGCTTGAGCTCACCGATCACATTGCCCGCGTTGTCAGTCGCAGATTTCATCGCCACCATGCGCGCCGAATGCTCTGACGCCATGTTGTCGGCGACCGACTGGTAAGCCAATGCTTCGACATAACGCAGCAGCAAGGCGTCGATCACCGTCTCGGCGTCGGGCTCGTACAGATAGTCCCAGCCATGACCTGGCGGCTTGACCACCAGCGCATCGGCCGCCAGCGGCAACAACTGCTGCACCATCGGCTCCTGCTTCATCGTGTTGATAAAGCGGGTGTAGCAAAGGTAAACAGCCGAAAGCTTGCCTTCAGCATAGGCGTCGAGCAGCACCTTGACCGGGCCGATCAGCCTTTCGAGATGCGGCCGATCGCCCAACTGGGTGACCTGCGACAGCACCGGCACGCCGATACGGTTCAGGAAACCAAGGCCCTTGTTGCCGATCGCAACCGCATGGCTCTTCACGCCCTTGGCTTCGAGACCCTTGAGCTTGGCGGTCAGCGCGCGCAGCAGATTGGTATTGAGACCGCCGCACAGGCCCTTGTCGGTCGTGACGACGATGAAGCCCACCGGCAGCTTCGCGTCATTCGCCACCATGAAGGCATGTTTGTACTCAGGCGTGGCCTGGGCCAGATTGGCGGCCAGGCTGCGGATTTTCTCGCTGTACGGACGCGCAGCGCGAACCCGTTCCTGCGCCTTGCGCATCTTCGAAACCGAAACCATTTCCATGGCCTTGGTGATTTTCTTGGTGTTTTCGAAGCTCTTGATCTTGCCGCGAATTTCCTTGCTTGATGCCATGATTTTTCCTGTTCAGATGAAGCGGGCGTTGGGCTCTGTCGAGACTTGGCGTCCGCTCTCTCGTGGCAATTAGGCGAAGGATTTCTTGAAGGCAGCGACGGCAGCGGACAGTTCGCCTTCGGCGTCCTTGTCCAAGGCCTTGCTGTCTTCGATCTTCTTCAGCAGGTCAGCGTGGCTGGTCTTCAGGTGCAGATGCAAGCCGGCTTCAAAGGCCAGGACCTGTTTCACGTCCACATCGTCCATGAAGCCCTTGTTGACGGCGAACAGCGTCGCGCCAGTCAAGGAGATCGGCAGCGGCGAGTACTGTGCCTGCTTCAACAACTCGGTCACGCGCGCACCGCGGTCGAGCTGCTTGCGGGTGGTTTCATCGAGGTCAGACGCGAACTGGGCAAAAGCGGCCAATTCACGGTACTGCGCCAGGTCGGTACGGATACCGCCGGACTGGCCCTTGATGATCTTGGTCTGTGCAGAAGATCCGACACGCGACACCGAGATACCCGCATTGATCGCCGGACGAATACCGGCGTTGAACAGCGAAGTTTCCAGGAAGATCTGACCGTCGGTGATCGAAATCACATTGGTCGGAACGAAGGCTGACACGTCGCCGGCCTGCGTTTCGATGATCGGCAGCGCCGTCAGCGAACCGGTGCGGCCTTTGACTTCACCCTTGGTGAAGGCTTCGACATAGTCGGCGTTGACGCGCGCAGCACGCTCGAGCAAACGGCTGTGCAAATAGAACACATCGCCCGGGTAGGCTTCGCGGCCTGGTGGCCGGCGCAGCAGCAAGGACACTTGGCGATAGGCAACGGCTTGCTTGGACAGATCGTCATAAACGATCAAAGCGTCTTCGCCGCGGTCGCGGAAATACTCGCCCATCGTGCAACCTGAATAGGCCGACACATATTGCATCGCCGCCGATTCGGCCGCCGAAGCAGCAACGACGATCGTGTACTCCATCGCGCCATGCTGCTCGAGGGCACGCACAACGTTCTTGATCGACGAAGCTTTCTGGCCGATCGCAACGTAGATGCAGGTCATGTTCTGACCGCGCTGGTTGATGATCGCGTCGATCGCGACGGCGGTCTTGCCGGTCTGGCGATCACCGATGATCAGCTCGCGCTGACCACGGCCGATCGGCACCATCGAGTCGATCGACTTGAGGCCGGTCTGCATCGGTTGGTCCACTGATTTACGGGCAATCACGCCCGGAGCGATGCGCTCAATCGGCGCCGACAGCTTGGCGCCGACCGGGCCCTTGCCATCAATCGGCTGACCCAGCGCATTGACGACACGGCCTTTGAGCTCGGGGCCTACCGGCACTTCCAGAATGCGTCCGGTGCACTTGACCGTATCGCCTTCCGAAATATGTTCGTACTCGCCCAGAATCACGGCGCCGACTGAGTCGCGCTCGAGATTCAAGGCCAGACCGAAAGTTGGTGTGCCGTCGGCGGTTGCCGGGAACTCGAGCATTTCGCCCTGCATCGCATCGGACAGGCCGTGCACGCGCACGATACCGTCGGTCACCGAAACGACGGTGCCCTGATTGCGGATGTCAGTCGAAGTACCAAGACCCTCGATGCGGTTCTTGATGAGTTCAGAAATTTCTGCGGGATTCAATTGCATTGCATATCTCCGGTCTGCGGGGGTCGGTAGCTTGGGGCCAGCAACTTTGACAGGTTGGACGAAAAAAATCGGAATTGCAGCAGTCGCTGGCCGTCAGGCCGCAAGCGCCACCTTCATTTGTTCAAGCCGCGCCTTCACCGAGGTGTCGAGCACTTCATCGCCCACCACCACGCGAATACCGCCAATCAGATCCGGCTCGATCTGGACCGACGCATTGAGCTTGCGACCAAAGCGCTTTTCCAGCGTGAGCACGACCGCTGCCAACTGCTCGGCGTCGATCGCGAAAGCACTGAATACCTGCGCATCAGCAACTCCCGTACGCTCATTGACGAGCAGATGGAACTGTTCGGCGATGGCAGGCAGCACGGTCAAACGACCATTGGCAAGCACAGCGCTGAGCAGGTTCCTGACAATATCGCCCATCGGTGCTTGCAGCACCGCGTCGATGATGGCCGTCACTTGCTCGGGTGCAACCTTTGGGTTGTCGGCAAACTGGCGCAGCTGAGGATCTGCAGTGACTGCAGCCAAAGCCTCGACTTGCGCCCCGACCTGCTGCAGATCGCTCTTGACTGCGACCTGGAACAGTGCTTCCGCATAGGGCCGGGCGAGGGTTGCGAGTTCGGCCATGACTTACAACTCGGTCTGCAAGCGGTTCAGCAATTCGGCGTGAACGCCGGCATTGACTTCCCGCTTGAGGATCTGCTCGGCACCCTTGACGGCGAGCACGGCAACTTGACTGCGCAAGGCTTCGCGGGCTTTCAAGGATTCCTGCTCGGCCTCGGCCTTGGCAGAAGCGATGATCTTGGCAGCTTCCTCGCTGGCGCGAGCCTTGGCTTCCTCGATCATCGTCTGAGCCAGATGTTCGGCGTCGGCAAGACGCTGGGCAGCGTCGTTGCGGGCGCCGGACAATTGCGCCTCGACATGCTTGAAGGCATCGCTCAACTCGGCCTTGGCCTTGTCGGCAGCGATCAAGCCGGCAGCGACTTTCTCGGCCCGCTCGTCGAGCGCCCTGGCAATGGGCGGGGCTACAAACTTCATCACAAAACCTACAAAAAGCAGGAACTGGATGAGTTGAATGATCAGCGTAGCGTTAATGCTCACGTGGTGGCCTCACAAACTAACTTGGATCGAATGCTTGCAACACCAGACATGCCATCAGGCTGGTCTGGTGCCGGACAGCGCGACTTACTTCGGCAGGTTGGCGATCTGGGCCAGGAACGGATTGGCTGTGGCGAACCATAGTGCAATACCGGTGCCGATAATGAAAGCCGCGTCGATCAAACCGGCCAGCAGGAACATCTTGGTTTGCAGTTCATTCATCAGTTCGGGCTGGCGAGCAGCCGATTCAAGGTACTTGCTGCCCATGATGCCGATGCCGATGCAAGCACCGAAAGCACCCAGACCAATGATCAGGCCAGCGGCGAGGGCAACAAAGCTAATAACTTCCATGATGATTCCTTGGTGGATTGAGAGAAAAGGGAAAAAGGGAGAAGGGAGAAACGAGGCGAAGCAATCAGTGCGAATCGTGCGCTTGACCGATGTAGACCAGGGTCAGCATCATGAACACGAAGGCTTGCAGGGTGATGACAAGGATGTGGAAAATTGCCCACACCGAGCCGGCAATCAAATGCCCGAAAAACAAAGCGATGCCGGTGCCGGTAAACGCAAATGCGCCACCCATCAAGGCGATCAACATGAAGATCAATTCGCCGGCATACATATTGCCGAACAAGCGCATGCCATGCGAGACCGTCTTGGCGACGAACTCGATCATCTGCATCAGAAAATTGACCGGGTAGAGGAACCAGCGGTCACCGAAAGGTGCCGAGAACAACTCATGCAGCCAGCCGCCGGCGCCCTTGATCTTGATGTTGTAGATCAAGCAGATGATCAATACGCCCAGGGACAAGCCCATCGTGACCGACAAGTCGGCCGTGGGAACAACCCGCAAATTGGGCAGACCCAGCACATGTTCGCCCAACCAGGGCAGCAAGTCGACCGGCAGCAAGTCCATCGCATTCATCATGAAGATCCAGATGAAAACGGTCAGCGCCAAAGGCGTGACGAGTTTGCGACTGTTGGCGTTGTGGACGATGCCCTTGGCCTGGCTGTTCACCATTTCATAGAGTAATTCGACCGCAGCCTGAACGCGTCCAGGCCGACCCGATGTTGCCGCCCGACCCACCCACCAGAGCAGCAGGCAAACCAGCAGACCAAGACCGGTGGAAAAAGTCACTGAGTCAAGATTGACGACCGAAAAATCGACCACGCCGACCTGCTTTTGATTCTGCAGATGATGCAAATGGTGAACGATGTAATCGCCAGCGCTCATTGCGCCTTCGTGGCCTTGTGCTGCCATATTCTGTCAAGCCTCGTCGTCTGTCAGCGGCCGCGCCACAAGAGCGCGAGCCAGTTCACTTTGATGCACACAACCAATCCGATCAGCAAAGCCGGCCAGCTCAGGTTGGGCAAAACTTTGGTAGCGATCACCAGCATGGCAATGGCTACCCCGATTTTCAGCATTTCCCAGAACAGAAAACCAACAGCCAAGGCCATCGGGGACTCTGCCCTTTTCGTCATTCCTCGCGCCAGCAACATGTTCGGCAACACCACAGCGGCCCCGCCATAGATTGCCGACCACATGCTGCTCACAGAACCTGTCACCAACCAGACCCCCAGCCCGCAAAAGCAAGCCGCCAAACTCTGCATCGCCACCACAAGCCAAGGCGACAAGGTCGGCAGGGCCTTTCGCAACTCGATCGCCTCCTGGCGGCTCAAAGTCTTGAATGCCTGCTCTGCGTCCTCATCCTCCCAACCGGACAGCCGCGCTTTGTCGCGCCATGCCTGACCGCTGTTTTCTGGCGCAACACCCAAAATGATCTCTCCGCATTACAAAACTTTGCTTGGGTCAATGTCCTCAGGGCAAAGTCTCGCTCGGGACCGCTATTGTCCGCAAAGTCGGCAGGCAATTCACGTGCGCCCAGCAAATCCTTATTAGTATAAACGATAAGAACGAGCCAGAACAAGCAGCCTGTGGTCAAGAAACCATGACCTTGTTCGCGGCAAGGCCTGGAATCTCGACCCGGAGACGCAGCACACAGCCCGCCAACGGCTGTTCGGAGAGCTCGACGGCACTGCGGTTTTCACGCGCAGTCGTCACGTAGAGCGTGCGCAAGTCAGGGCCGCCGAAACAGGGCATCGTCGGGCAACGCACCGGCAACTTCACCTCGCGCAAAACTTGCCCTTGAGGAGAAAGGCGCAGCAGACGCTGGCCCTCGAACATCGCGACCCAATAGCAACCCTCGACATCGACAGTCGCACCATCAGGCCGGCCGCCATAGTCGGCCAGTGGCTGCTCGGGTTGGCGGCTGGGAAATTCAGCGAAAACCTGGCGCGGGCCGATGCTGCCGGTCTGCGGATCAAAGTCGAACCGGTAGATCTGATGCGCTTTGGTGTCTGACCAGTAAAGCTTGAGCTGGTCAGGGCTGAAGGCCAGGCCGTTCGAAGTCACGATACCATCGGCCATCAACTCGAAACGTCCGTCGGCATAGCGATATAGCCCCGCCGCAGGTCGCCGCGCATCGTCGATGGTGCCGATCCAGAAGCGGCCTTGCCCATCGGGTTTGCCATCGTTGAAGCGCTGCCCGGCCGCGTCATAGGGTGCAGCCGAGATTTGTCGCAGCGCGCCGCTGTCCGGATCGAGCCGGAACAAACCATTGCGCTGCGCTACCGCCAAACCGCCGCCCATCGCGATCGCGATGCAACCCGGCTCGCTATCGAGTTGCCAATGGCGCAAGTCGCCGTTGGCTGGGTTCAGCCGCAGCACCTGCCGCTCGACAATATCGACGTAATAAAGGCATTGCTCGCCGATATGCCAGAGCGGTGACTCTCCCAGACTTGCTGGCACCAGACCGGCGGGCTCGACCTGGTACAGATTGGGCTCAGCGATCATGGTTGGCATTGAGGTCAAGTTTCAGATAGCGAGCGCCGGGCAGCGGATTGAAATAGAACGGCGGCACTTCCTCGAACCCCAGGCTGGCGTACAGGCCGCGCGCCGCCTCCATCTCATCCAGCGTATCGAGCAGCACGGCTGAATAACCGGCAACCAGCGCGCGGTCGATCAGGTCTAGCGCCAGCAGTCGGCCCAGTCCGAAGCGGCGAAACACCGGCCGCACGAAGAGCCGTTTCATTTCACAGGCATTGGCGTCATCGGCGTCGGGCAGGTTGCGAAAACCGCCGCAGCCGGCCACCGCGCCGTCGATCAGGGCCAGCAGCATCACGCCGGTCGGCGGCGCATAAGCCCCTGGCAGGTCGGCCAGTTCGGCCTCGAAATGCTGGAAATCAAGGCTGACATCCAAACTGGCTTGATAGTCACGGAGGATTTCATGCGTCGCCTGCCACTCTTGCGCACTCGAAGGGATGATGAGGGTGATCTCGGGGCTGGCCATGCCGGAGTTTACTCAGATCAAGGCACGTCGAGCCCGGCCAACCCATAGACTGCCGCCGCGCAGCCGCCCAGCAAGGCCAAGGCCAGCAAACGCGCCGCCAGATCGTCCTTCACCGGCTGCTCCTCGACGGGCAAGACCTTGTCCCCATTGACCATCGCGCCGATCAACTGATGCCCCTGGACGAATTGCCTGTAGACAACGGCCAAGATATGCAGGCCAACCAAGCCGAACAAGCCCCATTGACCATAGTCCTTGTGGTAAGCGGTCCAGTACTGACTGATTTCGCTCGAGACGACCCGGACCAGAGGGCCGCTTGCAGCAATTTCGTCATCAGCAATCAGACCCGAACCCACCTGCAGCAGCAAGCAAGCCAGCATCAGCAGCACTGACAAGGCCCCCAGCGGGTTATGCCCGACCTCGAAATGATCGGCAGGCCGAGCGCGACCGCGCAGATAGCGCCAAACCTGAGCCGGGCGGTAAAAAAAGCTGCTGAAACGCGACCAACGTCCGCCGAGGAAGCCCCACAGCAAACGAAAGGCAATCAGGGTCAGCATGGCGCAGCCCAGCCGTATATGCCAGACCATTGCATTGCCGCCGAGCTTGGCGCTGAGCACCGCGCCGGCAAAGCACAGCGCCAGAGTCCAATGGAACAAGCGTGTCGGCAAATCCCAGACACGCACAAGCCTCATCATTTCCTGCACCATCTCGACTCCTTCGTGGCAACGATAACCCATATCCAGGGGTGATCTGCATACACTCGCGTTGAGCTGTGCCGAGCATCCCTGGCGCAAGCCTTGCGCCTTTTCTCTACACTGCCCGCAAGCCTCGGCATTCGATCGATGGTGAACTCAACTGCAAGGATGATGAAATGAAGAGATCCCTGATTGCGCTGCTCAGCTTGGCTGGGCTTGTCGCTGCGCTGCCCGCTACGGCGCAATTCCGCAAAGCCGAAGATGCGATCGAATACCGTCAGTCGGCCTTCACGCTGATCAGCAATCATTTCGGCCGGGTCGCGGCGATGGCGCAAGGCAAAGTACCATTTGATGCGAAGCTCGCGGCAGAGAACGCTGCCATCGTGAACACGCTGGCAAGTCTGCCATTCAGCGCCTTCGGAGAGGGAACGGACAAGGGGAAAGCCACTCGTGCCAAAGCCGAAATCTGGCAGGAAATGCCGAAGTTCAGGGCGGCGGCCGACAAGATGATCGGAGAAGTCGCCAAACTGGACAGCGCAGCCAAGACCGGCAATCTGGAGCAGATCAAGTCGGCGGTCGGTGCGGTAGGCCAGAGTTGCAAGGCTTGTCACGACAACTTCCGCGCTGAGCGAAAGTAGGCATGTTCAGTTGATCGGCATGCGTTTGCCGATCCAGACGGTGGCGATGACGGCCAGCACAAACGCCACCGCCAAGGCATCCAGTTTTTCACCCAGCAAAGGCACTGCGACCAGCATCGAGAAAAATGGTTGCAGCAACTGCACCTGGCTGACACGCACCGTGCCACCGATCGCGAGCGCCCGGTACCAGGCGAAGAACCCCAGCCACATCGAAAATAGCGACACATAGGCGAAGCCGCCCCATGCCGCCAGAGCCACCGGTTGTTGCGGCCAAGTCAGCAAGGCGAGCGGCGCCGTCAACGGCAGACTCAGCACCAGCACCCAGCAGATCACCTTTTCTGCGCTCATCGCCAAGGTCAACTGCGCGCCGCTGACGTAGCCGGACGATGAGCTGATGATGGCCAGCAGCAAGAGACCATCTGCCGCTTGAAAACCGTTGGCCCCGCGCGACCAGGCGAAACCAAGCACCAAGACCACGCCGAGCGCTGAGCAAGTCCAGAACCCGGCCGATGGGCGTTGGCGCAGCCACAAGGCAGCGACCGCTGCAGTCGCCAGAGGCTGCACGCCCGAAATCACGGCGGCGTGGACCGCATCGACCTGACGCATAGCGAGTCCAAGGAAGATCGGCCAGCCAAAAACGATGCCCAAGGCAGTCAGCCCCAAACTCTGCAACTGCCGGCGCGTCGGCAAGGTGGCGCCGGTCAAGCGAAGGTAAGCCATTGACAGCAGGCCGGCCAGCGCTGCCCGGCCCATCGCGACGAAGGCAGGATCGAGCTGTGGCTGATCCTGGGTGCCCCCGGCAAGCCTTGTCATCGGGATGGTGATGGCAAAGATCAGCACCCCGAGAACACCCAAGGCCAGCCCTCGCGACTGATCGGACCAACGCGGCCAGGCCCTCGTCAGCACCGGGCCCACCTCATCGGGCTTCGAGTTGTTCCCAGCGCTCCATCGAGGCCAGCAACTCGACCTCGATCTCGCCGGCGCGCGCCGTCACTTCGGCAATCTTTGCAGCACCTTTTGCGTACAGTTCGACGCCGTTGAGCAACGCGTTGATCTGCAGGCTCTCGGCTTCCAGTTCAGCCACCTTGGCGGGCAAATCCTTGAGCTCGCGCTGCTCCTTGAAGCTGAGCTTGCGCGCCTTGGCGGCCAGCGGCAGTTCGGTTGGTGCAGGCGGCGCAGCGACTGGCATTGCCGCTGGCGCAGGCTGCTTGGCCTTCAAGGCGGCAGCGCGTTTCGATTGAATCAGCCAATCCTCGACGCCGCCCTCATATTCGCGCCACAGGCCATCGCCCTCGCTGACAATCGTGCTGGTGACGACGTTATCGAGAAAGCGCCGATCATGGCTGACCAGAAAAACCGTGCCGTCGTAATCGGCCAACAGTTCTTCCAACAACTCGAGTGTTTCGATGTCCAGGTCGTTGGTCGGCTCGTCGAGCACCAGCACATTGGCCGGCCTGGCGAACAAACGTGCCAACAACAGGCGGTTGCGCTCGCCGCCGGACAGGCTCTTGACCGGCGAATTGGCACGCGCCGGCGAGAACAGGAAGTCGCCCAGATAGCTCTTGACATGCTTGCGCTGATTGCCGATCTCGATCCACTCGCTACCCGGGCTGATCGTGTCGGCCAGGGTCGCTTCCATATCGAGCGCATCGCGCATCTGGTCGAAATAGGCCACGTTGATCTTCGAGCCCATGCGCACATCGCCGCTGTCTGGCGCGAGTTCGCCAAGAATCATCTTCAGCAAGGTGGTCTTGCCAGCACCGTTCGGGCCGACCAGGCCGACTTTGTCACCGCGCAGGATGGTGGCCGTGAAATCGCGGACGACGGTCTTGTCGCCGTAACTCTTGAAAACATTCTCGAGCTCGGCCACGATCTTGCCGCTGGCGCCGCCGGTGTCGATGTCAAGCCTGACCTTGCCCTGCACGTCGCGCCTCGAAGCATGGGCCGAGCGCATTGATTCCAGGCGCTGGATGCGTGCCACGCTGCGCGTCCGGCGGGCTTCGACACCCTTGCGGATCCAGATTTCTTCCTGAGCCAGAATCTTGTCGAAACGGGCGTTGTAAAGCGCCTCGTTTTCCAGTTCATAGACCTTGGCCGCGGTGAAAGCAGCGAAGTTGCCGGGATAGTTGCGCAGTTGCCCACGGTCGAGCTCGACGATGCGGTTCGCCACATTGTCCAGAAAGGTCCGGTCATGGGTGATCAGCAGCAAGGACCCCTTGAAGTTGTTCAGCAACTCCTCGAGCCATGTGATGGCATCAAGGTCCAGGTGATTGGTCGGTTCGTCGAGCAGCAGCACATCCGGCTGCGCCACCAGCGCCCGGCCCAAGGCCACGCGCTTCTTCAAACCGCCCGACAGCGAGCCGACCAAGCGCGAGCCGTCGAGGCCTAGGCGTTGCAGAGTTTCATCGACGCGCTGCTCCCAGTTCCAGGCGCCGATATGCTCGATGCGCTCCTGGACCCAGGCCAGATCGTCGCTCTCGTCGTGGATCTCGTAGCGCTCGCGCAAGGACTTCGCCTCGGCCACGCCCTCGCTGATCACGTCGAAAATCGTTGCGTCAGCGCGTAACTCCGGTTCCTGCGGAACATAAACACTGGTCAGGCCTTGCTGCAACTGCAGCAGGCCATCGTCGAGTTTTTCGATTTGCGCGAGGATTTTCAGCAGCGACGATTTGCCGGTGCCATTGCGGCCGATCAGGCCGACACGCTCGCCTGTTTCAAGCGAGAAAGAAGCACCATCAAGCAGGGCCACATGGCCGTAAGCAAGATGGGCATTGGAAATAGAAAGGACTGCCATAGCCCATGATTGTCGTTGACGCAGCGAATTTCAGCATGTCGTCTCGGCTATGCTGCGCTTCACACGCTGCCGAGATAAGCCATGAAAGCATTTATTGCCACCCTTGCACTGGCCCCTTTGGCCGCTTTTGGGCAGAACGCCGACTTGCAACGCTGCCGTGCCCTGGTTGACAAGGAAGCAAGGCTGGTTTGCTATGACGGCCTGGCCGGCGCAATCGCAACGACAAAGCCAGCCCCCGTCGAAGCCAGGCCCGACAGCTTCGGCCTCGAGCAGCCGCGCAAGAACGAAGCTGAGGTGGTCAACAGCCATATCGAAGGCCTGTTCGACGGATGGGGGCCGAAGACGGTGATCAATCTGGCCAATGGTCAAGCTTGGCGGATCAATGACAACAGCAGCGCCACGGTCTACCTCACCAATCCCAAGGTGTTGATCCGCCGCGGCGTGATGGGCACTTATGTGATGGAACTGGAAGGCACGAACTCAACCGCCAAGCTGCTGCGCTTGCGCTGAGTCGCAACTCATTGCCTGCCGCGCAGGAACAGCAAAGGGATTTTCAGCCGCTCTGACCATGCCGTTGCATCCTGGCCCTGGTCCTCGGGCCTTTGCTGGATCACGCTTTCGCGCAGCGCTCCTGTCTTGACATCCTCCCCGCCCTCAAGGACGGGGATTCCTGCGGCGCTGCGCGATGATTTGCGAGTCGCTTCGGTGGGTTCGTGCTTCGTCGAGCGGCCTGACTGCACCATCTCTCCACAGGCTAACAAGCGGTATCCCCGCTCTAACACATTGATCGCGCCAACGACATCGGCGTGATTTT
>CAIJIT010000113.1 GCA_903820745.1 uncultured Burkholderiales bacterium | reverse complement strand
TGTGCCTCGACGGTCGCCCCCTCACGCAGTCCGAGGCGGCGCACGACTTCCGCCGGAATTCTCAGCGCAAGACTGTTGCCCCATTTGGCGATCTGCAGGTCCATCATGTATATCCATTAAGGTATCTACATGATACTTGTCGAGCTTGAGATGTCAAGCCACTGCGGCAGCCCGCTCGCGTCCAGGGCAATTCATGCATGGGGGCTGAGCCTTGGCGCACAGCCTGCGAAATGCGATGCAGCCGTTCCATGCGGTTCAAGCTGCAGTTCGTCGCAAACCCCGGTTCGGCGGACCAGGCTTTGCGTATCATCGCGCCACCGAATTGCAATGAGGAGACAAGCCATGACGATCAAGCAGTTGGGCGCAGCTTTCTTGCTGGCGCTGAGCCTGAGCCTCGCGCTGGCGGATGGACCCGCTGGCAGCGCCGCCAATCCGCAGTTCAACATTCAGCCGGTCGACGACGCCTGGCGCGCCAGTCTGCCGCGCGACGCGGACGCCGCAACCCAGGCCTATATGAGCCGGCTGTCGCCCGCCATGGTCGAGCGAGCAAACGCGTATTTCGAGGGCGGCTACTGGTTGCAGTTATGGAACTTCGCGCTCGGCCTGCTGGTTTCCTGGTTGCTGCTGGCTGGCAAGCGCGCGGCGCAATTGCGCGACTGGGCGCAGCGAGTCGGCCGCAAGCCATTTTTGCGCGATGCGATCGTCGGCGCCTGGTACTCGCTCGCCGCCTGGTTGCTGTCGCTGCCGCTGACGATTTATCAGGGCTTCTTTCGCGAACATGCATACGGCATGGCCACGCAAAGCTTCCTGCCCTGGTTCGGCGAACAGCTGATCGGTCTGGCCGTCAGCACGCTGATCCTCGCGCTGGCCGTCGGTCTGCTGTATGCGGTGATCCGCCGCAGCGGTGAGCGCTGGTGGCTATGGGGCACCGTCGGCACGATGGCCTTGATGACGCTGCTGATCCTGGTGGCACCGGTCTGGATCGACCCGCTTTTCAATACCTACAAGCCGGTTGAAAACGGCGAGGTCAAGAGCGCCGTGCTCGCCATGGCCCATGCCGACGGAGTGCCGATCGACAATGTCTACGAGTTCAATGCCTCGCGCCAGACCACCAGGGTCAGCGCCAATGTCTCAGGCATCTTCGGTTCGGCTGCGGTACGCCTGAACGACAACCTGCTGCGCCGCACCTCCTTGCCCGAGATCCGCGCGGTGATGGGGCATGAACTCGGCCATTACGTGATGAACCATGTCTACAAGAGCATCGGCCAGTTCGCGCTGCTGATCCTGGCCGGGTTCTTGTTCGCTCACTGGGGTATGCAGTGGATGTTGGCGCGCCATGGCGCTGGCTGGGGCCTGCAGGGTGTGGCCGATGCCGCCAGTTTTCCCTTGTTCATCGCCGTTTTCTCGGTCTTCATGTTCCTGGCCACGCCGATCAGCAATACGCTGATCCGCACGCAGGAAATCGAAGCTGACCGCTTTGGTCTGAACCTGGCCCGCGAGCCTCATGGCGAGGCCGAAGTCGATCTGAAACTGACCGAATACCGCAAACCCGATCCGGGCGCGATCGAGGAATTCATCTTCTTCGACCACCCCAGCACGCGCTTTCGCATCCACGATGCGATGCGCTGGCGCGAGGCGATGGGCACGCCTTGATCCGGCTTGACCAGTGCCAGCGCGCCAGGCTGGGTGTTGATCAGGCCTGGACCTTACCCATCAGGTAGTCGACCTTGCCGACTTCGACGCCGTTGTGGCGCAGCGCGTTGTAGGCGGTGATGATGTGGAAGAACATATTCGGCAGCATCCAGCGCGTCAGATAGGCTTCACCCAGCATTGAAATCGTCCTCGGACCGGCCTTGAAGTTGATTTCCTTGGCCTCGGTGCCGTCCAGCGCGCTGGCGGGGACTGTGGCCAGGTAATCCAGGGTCTTCTGGATGCGGGCCTGCAATTCGGCGATGGTTTGTTCATTGTCTTCGAACACCGGTGCCTCGACGCCCGACAGGCGCGCAATGCCGTTCTTGGCGGCGTCACAGGCAATCAGCACCTGCCGTGTGAAAGGCAGCATGTCAGGCGCCAGGCGAAACTGCGTCAAGGCCGTCGGTTCGATTTTTTTCGCATCGACAAAGGCCTGGGCCTTGTCGAGCAGATGGTTCAGATTGCCCAGCATCAGGTTGAGCACGGGCAGGCTGGCGGAAGACATTGAAATTGACATGAAATATTCTTTCTGAATTTGATCAGGGTAGCAGGGCCAGTTGATTCTGCCATGGCCTTGAACCCCTTGGCGCTGCGGCAAAGTTGCGGCCTGCCTACAATCCTTGGATGCAAAGCTATGAAGTTCTGGTTCGTGGAAGCGGTTGTGTCGGGCGCAGTCTGGCCCTGGCGCTCAGCGCCCAAGGCCTGCGTGTGGCCATGCTGGGCAGCCATGAAGCCAGCCAGGCCCAGCGCGAGGATGTACGCACCTATGCCTTGAACGCCGCTTCGGTGGCGCTGCTGCGTCAGTTGAAGGTCTGGGACGCGCTGCCTCGCGATGCCATCAGCCCGGTTTACGACATGCGCGTGGCGGGTGACGAGGCGGGCGCCTTGCTCGAGTTCTCGGCCTGGCAGCAGGGTGTGGCCGAGCTCGCCTTCATCGTCGATGCCGCTGCCCTCGAGCAGCAACTCGCCGAAGCGATCCGCTATGCCCCCCATGTGAAGGTCGTCGGTACCGCTGTGCCGGCCAGCTTGACCCTGCTCTGCGAGGGGCGCGATTCAGCCTTCAGGGCCGAGTTGGGCGTGCGTTTTGACCGTCACAGTTATGGCCAATCGGCGCTTGCCGCGCGAGTCGTTTCCGACCAAGCGCATCAAGGTGTGGCGCGGCAATGGTTTCGCGCCCCTGACATCCTCGCCTTGCTGCCGTTCGAGCGGCCGCAACCGGCCAGCTCCTACGGCCTGGTCTGGTCGATGCCCGAAGTGCAAGCGGCCGAGATGGCGGCGGCCAGCGCGGAAGATTTTGAAACGGCATTGAATCAAGCCAGTGGCGGGCAGGCGGGCCGCTTGCGTCTGGCCAGCGGCCGCTTTACCTGGCCCCTGGCCCTGGCCCGCGCTGAGCCCTTGACCGGCCCGGGTTGGGCGCTGCTCGGTGACGCCGCCCATCTGGTTCATCCGCTGTCGGGCCATGGGCTCAATCTGGGGCTGGCTGATGTCGCCGCCCTGGCCGAAGTGCTGGCCGCACGTGAAAGCTGGCGCCCCTTGAACGATGAGCGTTTGTTACGTCGTTATGCGCGCCAGCGCCTGGCCGCCACCTGGGCGATGGGCGAGCTGACCGATGGTTTGCAGCGAGTCTTCGCCAGCCAGGCGAGCCCGCTGCGCCTGCTGCGCAATCAGGGCATGACGGCTTTGAATCGACTGCCAGCGCTCAAACGCTGGCTGACAGCGCGGGCGCTTGGTGCTTGAATCCTTCAATTTCCAAATCAAACAAAACATGATTCGTCTGAACTTCAAATCGCTGGGCATGGCCATCACCCTGACCTTGCCGCTGCTGGCCCAGGCCAACGAGGCGGTGATCCGCAAAGCCCTGGCAGATCGGCTCGCCGGTCTGCCCAAGATCGAGGAGGTGCGGCCCAGCGCCATGGCCGGTCTGTGGGAAATCCGTATCGGCAATGAAATCCGCTACACCGACGCGGCAGGCAATTACCTGATCGAAGGCGAGTTGATCGATCTGCGCACGCGCCGCAATCTGACCGAGGAGCGGGTCTCCAAGATCAATCTGATCGATTTCTCCAGCCTGCCCTTGAAGGATGCGGTAGTCTGGAAAAACGGCAATGGCAAACGCCGTATCGCCGTCTTTGCGGACCCGAACTGCGGCTATTGCAAGCGTTTCGAGAAGACGCTGCAGGACGTCAAGGACATCACCGTCTACACCTTCCTGATCCCGATTCTGGGTGGTGACTCACCCGAAAAAGCCCGTGCGATCTGGTGCGCCAAGGAAGTTACCAGCACCTGGACCGCCTGGATGGTCGACGCCAAGCCGCCGGCCAAGATCGCAGCCGCTTGTGACGATGCCGCGATCGAACGCAACCTGGCCCTGGCCCGCCGCTACCGGCTCAACGGCACGCCGGCGGTGATCTTCGAGGACGGCAACCGCGCGCCTGGCGCCTTGACGGCCGAGCAGCTTGAAAAGCGTTTGCTGGGCTCAGCCAAATCGTGAACGACCACCCAATGCCGCAGCAAGAATTGCTGATCGATAAGCCGCTGAACCCGATCGCGTTGCAACTCGGACATGCCGGTCTGGCGCCGTTCGTGTTCGGTGCCTTGCTGGTCTGGCTGCTCGGTGAACGCAGTCTTGACGCCCATGCCTGGGTCAGCTTTGCCTTGTCGGCTTATGCGGCGCTGATCATCTCGTTTCTCGGCGGCATTTATTGGGGCCTGGCGTTCAAGCAGGTCGAACCCTCGGCACGGACCTTCATCTGGGGCGTCTTGCCGGGATTGATCGCCTGGGTCGCGGTGGTGATGCCGGCTTATGCGGGCCTGGTCCTGCACGGCGCGATGCTGATCGTCTGCTACCTGGTTGACCGGCGCCTGTATCCGACCTTTGGCGTTGCGGCCTGGCTGACCTTCCGCTTCCGGCTCAGCGCAGTTGCTTCCCTGAGCTGTTTTCTGGCCGCTGCGGGGAGCTGATTTTGCGGTACCGGCGTGCCATGCCGGCCTTGCTGGTCCTGCCGGTCCTGCTGGCGCATATCTGGCTGGGTGTTGCAGTGCAGAGCTTGCAAGAAGGCTGGAGCGAGGCGGCGCCGCCACCGCGCCTGACGGTGGCCTATGTGCGCGAGCTGATTGCTCAGCCGCCGCCAACGCCTGCCCCGCGGCTGAAGAAGTTGGCAGCTCCTGCGGCGGCCGCGGCAGCGTCATTGGAGCCGCTTGTCAACGCGCCAGAAGCGGCGGCCTCGGCACCTGAAAATATCGAGCCGCTGCAGGCCTTGCTGCCGATCGTCGAACCCCTCGCCTCGGCGCCGGTCAACCCGCCCGCCAGCGATGCGGGCGTCGAATGGCCGCCGTCGACCCGTTTGAGCTATGAGCTGACCGGCAATTACCGCGGCCCGGTCAACGGCAATGCCCAGGTTGAATGGATCCGTCAGGCGAGCCGTTACCAGGTGCATCTCGATGTCTCGGTCGGACCTTCTTTCGCACCGCTGATCACGCGGCATATGAGCAGCGATGGCGAATTGACCGCCGCTGGCATTGCTCCGAAGCGCTATGACGAAGACACCAGGGTGCTGCTCGCGGCGCGGCGCCGCGTCTCGGTGCTGTTTCAGGGCGACAAGCTGACTCTTGGCAACGGCACTGTTGAAGCGGCGCCGCCGGGTTCACAGGATGCTGCCAGCCAGTTCGTGCAATTGAGCTGGTTGTTTGCGACTGGCCGCGAAGCGCTGCGCATCGGCCATGTGGTCGAGCTGCCGCTGGCCTTGCCGAGAAAGCAATACCTCTGGCGTTATGAGGTGATGGGCGAAGAACTGTTGCAGACGCCGATGGGTCCCTTGGCGACTTGGCGCCTGAAACCGTCGACGGCAACCAGCGGCGATCTGAGCGCCGAAGTCTGGTTGGCGCCGAGCTTGCAATATCTGCCGGTGCGCTTGCTGATTCGCCAGAACGAAGCCGCCTATATCGACCTGATGCTCAAAGCGCCGCCCCAGCAGGGCGCAGCTGAAACCGGTGCCGAGGTCAAACCGCCCGCAGCGCCCAGCAACCCACCAGCCTCAGACGCCGAACAAACGAAGCTGTGAGGGGTCGATGCCCAGCGCTACTGCAGCGCCGGGCGGAAAGCCTGCCAAGCCCATCTGATGCGGGTGATCGACGCTAAGCCTTTGCTTGCCGACCCGCACCAGATAGCGTGTCGCCATGCCCAGAAATTCACCCGCTTCGACCTGGCCTTCGAGCCAGATCAAGCCGGCATCTCTTTGTTGCGCGGCCGGCGCCAGGCGCAGCGCATGCGGACGGACGCTGAGCTGCATCGATTCGGTCTGCGGGCTTTGCGCATCGACCGGCAGTTGCAGCAAGCCGACATCGGGGATGTCGAGCGTCAGCAGGCCGGCGCTGCGCGAG
>CAIJIT010000112.1 GCA_903820745.1 uncultured Burkholderiales bacterium | reverse complement strand
GTGCGTGTCGTCTTCGCCCTCCGTGGGCCACACCGCCACGGTGAGGACGGTCGACTCGCGCCCAAGGATGTTCTTGGCGAGCAAGTCCTGAAAGCGTGAGTAGCTGATGCCTGCGAGGTTCATGGCCTCGCCGAAATGACTCGCGCGGTAGCTCTGCACCCACGAGTCGTAGACCAGCGGCAAATCGTCTGCGCGTCCCTTGCGGATGATCATCAGCTGCCGCGCTTCCGCCGCAACGCCGTGCGCGCTAGCGCAGCCATCTCCCGCGCCATCTCCGCCGCATGCTCAGGCGCCAAGATGATGCCCGCCATGCCGACCTCAATCAACACGCTGTTGTCCGGCGTGAGCCGGAGCTCTACGCCGCGCGGTCCCTCTCCGCTGTCCCAATGGGGCAGGGGAGGGCTGCCGATGCCCGAAGGCATCAGCCTCCCTTGTTTTCCGTGTTGAGCAGGTGCGACAAGTCGCCGGCGTTGTACTTGCCGATGGCCGCCTTCTTCGCGCTTGCGTCCGTAGGCTGAATCACTCCGGGCTTGGCGCCCTTCGCAACTACGCCGTCAGGCACAATGCCGCCGTCAGGCCGCTTCGGCGTGCCGCCACCGCCACCGACAGGCGCGCTGGTCATCGGGGTTTTGATGTTGCCGACCAATCCAGTGTCGATCTTCGTTGCCATGCGCGAAGTATAGCACATCCATCAGATGCGATGCATCTGCATAGATAGATTGGCAGTCAGCGCTGCCACCATTCTTCGGTCTCCGCACGGCCTATGCGCTCGTCCCGCATCCGCTCCAGTCGCTCCTGCTGATAGGCCGCCACGTCTTCGGGCTTTCGCGGGTTTTCGGTGAACGGCACGCCTTCCGTCTTGTGGTTTTCGCCCCACCAGCACGCCAGCGCCAGCGCCAGCACGAGGTCGTCGTGATCGCTGTCCCTCCACGCCTCCATGGTGTCCTTGCCGGCCTTGGTTTTTTTGGCCCTGAAGGCTTGCAGCTCAGAGACGATCTGCTGGTGCATCGTCAGCGCCTTGGGGATGGTGAGTCGGCCCTGAGCCAGCACGTTGTTCACGTGAACGACAAGGCTGCCTTTCGGCACATGGTAATAGCCCAGCGCGTCCACCGTCTCGTTGTTGCCGCCGGTAATCAGCACCGGAATCAACGGCACTTCCTTGTCGCTGAGCATGTCCACGACAGGCCGACCCACGCCCGTCGCGTCCACCACGAGCTCGCAGTCGTCGCGCAGTGATGCCACGCGCTTGGCCACGTAGTCGACAATAGCCGAATAGCTCGTGTGCAATGGTAAGCGCTCGGCGGCCACCACTCGGTACTTGTCTTCGTACTGCGGCCGCAAGAAGCGATGACTCCGCTCCCATTGTTCTACGTGACCGACCACTTCGGGCTTGCGCTCGAGCGCGACTATCGCCGTGTAGTCGGCGGCCTGCCCAAGGTCGAGCCCGAGTATGTAGCGCGTCACACTCACCACAGCACCTCGCCATCGTCGACCAGCGCCGACTGGATATCAGCCGCCGCAAAATACGCTTCGACCGTCTCCACGAACTCGCAGCAGTACTCCTGCCGGAACAGCCACGCAGGCAGGCTGCGCCGCTCCCGCTCCAGGTCGTCGGCTTTTATCCGCGGGCACTGGTCTGCGGTGATGCTGTGCCGCTCCCACTCTTGCGAGCCCCACGCTCCGTGGAAGAACCCGCGCTTGCCGTTCGGCGTGGACAGCAACACCAGCCGACCGCCACTAACGATGAGCATCGGCCGCACCGCCGCATAGACTGCATCAGACTCGAAGAACGCAGCCTCATCGCCGATCACCAAGTCCGGCGTATAGCCTCGGATGGTGTCCGCGCTGCTCGGCAAGGCCAAGATGCGCGAGCCGTT
>CAIJIT010000111.1 GCA_903820745.1 uncultured Burkholderiales bacterium | reverse complement strand
GCGCGAAACCGCAGTGATGATCCAGGCCTCGCTCTGGGCCGTGCTGGTCGTCGGACGCATCTCCACCGGCTGGTTGATGGACCGCTTCTTCGCCCCGCGAGTGGGTCTGGCTTTTCTGCTGCTGCCGATCGTCGGCATCGGCCTGCTCGCGGCAGGCGCCAGCGGCACCGTGGCGCTGCTGTCGGCCATGATGGTGGGGCTTGCCGCAGGGGCCGAGGTCGACGTGGTGGCCTATCTGACCGGACGCTATTTCGGCCTCAAGCATTACAGCGTGATCTACGCCACTTACTTTTCGGCCTATGCCTTTGGCGCCGGACTTGGCCCTCCGGGCACGGCCTGGGCGGTCGAGCGTCTGGGCGGCTACCCGCCGGTGTTCGCCATCATCGCCGCCATCCTGGTGCTCGGCGCCTTGCTGATGTTGATGCTGCCGCGCTTCCCGCCATCGACAAGCCACTGAAGGCAGAGAAATCTCAATAGGCATGAAGCCTCCGAGGCAATGGCGAGCGATCAACGGCTGAATCTAGGCTGAGGTAAGGTTGACATGGCCGCTGCGGCGCCATGTCAACCTGAAATCGCCAGAGCCGGACGATGGCAAGGCCAATGCAGCCTTGCATAGCAGCTATGAGTCATACCGGCGGCGCAGCGCTATGAAGGTCTCATAGACTGCAGCCTCACACCGCTGAATGGAAAGGATCGAGCATGTTGATGGCAAAAAATCTGCCTGTCGCTGCCTCGTCGGTGGTCGTCGCAGCAGCACCCCCCGCACCGGATAGCTGCGGGGCCAACCGACGCGATTGGATCAAGCTTGCAGCCATCGCAGTCTGTAGCGCGGCAGGGCCAAGCGCCTTGGCCGCGGCAAGGCCGGACGCAGCGCCGGTCTGGTTGCCCATCGAATTGCCACGCCAGGCACCAGCTACCGAAGGCCATGTCAATGTGAACGGTGCCAAGCTTTGGTACTGGGACACTGGTGGCGGCGGCCCTGCGGTCGTGTTCATGCACGCTAGCAGCCAGAGCGCTGCGGGCTGGCAATACCAGCAGCCGGCATTCGCCGCCGCGGGCTTCCGAGCCATCGGCTACTCGCGACGCGGCTATTTCGGGTCGGAGGCTGGCGACCCGGCACAACCGGGATACGCGTCGGAAGACCTCCAGCAACTGTTGAAGCACCTCGCCATCGAAAAGGTGCATCTGGTCGCTATCGCACATGGCGCTTTCTTCGCCCTGGACTTCGCGCTCGAGTACCCGCAGCAGGTCATCAGTTTGACGATCGCCTCCTCGTTGATGGGCATCGACGAATCGGAGCTCGACTACGCGCAAGCAAACGAGCGCTTGAGGCCAAAGCAATTTGCTGCATTGCCCAACGAGTTCAAGGAACTGCACCCGTCCTACCGCGTCGGTAATCCGGCCGGCCTTGCCGCCTGGATCAAACTGGCGGATGCGGCCATGCCTGGCTTGCGCATCTCGCCCAAACGACGCCATGTACTGACCTGGGCAAGGCTGGAGAGCATCAAGATCCCGACTCTTCTGATCACTGGCGATGGCGACCTGTACACCCCGCCAGCCCTTCTACGCATGCAGGCCGCCCATATGCCAAACGCCGAGGTCGTCATCGTTGCGGAGGCTGGGCATTGCGCGAACTGGGAGCAGCCGGCCATCTTCAACCAGACCGTGCTGACTTTTCTGCGCAAACATTAGGCCTGACGCTTGATTCTGGCGGGATCAGGCCAGCCTCAGTCAGCTGGCATATCGCGCGCGCTCCTGTCATGCCATGGTGACGACAACATATCGACTTGGCGACTCTGTCGCTCACAAGGAAAGGCTAGCCCCATGTCAACTTCGAGATTGATCGCTATCGCAGCGACGGTATCGTTCACCGCCTTGTCGATGGCCCAGACGACCAGCAATCCGCGCCAGGCCTGGATTCACAAGGACCAACGGATACAGCTGTTGCCCCAGGGCGCCGTGACGGACAACGGCGACATGCTGAGCCGCTTGATGATCCAGGAGGCTTTTGCGCGTTTCGGCATTGCCTACGACGAAGGCCGCAGCGATGTGCTGGCCAGCCTCTTCACCGAGGACGCCGTGCTTGAAATGGCCGACGGCAAGGGCTTGCCGTTTCAGAGGACGGTCGGGCGCGAAGCAGTTCTCAAACAGTTCGCGTCAGCCTGGACCCAGCAGGCTGACCAGCGCCGCCACCTGATCAGCAATGTCGTGATCGAAAAGCTCAGCGCCAGCGATGCCAAGGCGCTGGCCTATGGGGTGGTGACCGTCGCCACCGATGGTCTTTTTCTGGGCGCCAGCGTGATCTACAGCGCCGATCTGCGGCGGGGCGCCGACGGCTTCTGGCGTTTTGCACAGTTGTTCATCGGCATGGATACTTACGTCGGCAAGAAGCCGAAAACCTGAAGCTTGAAGGCAGTCATGTCTGGACGATTGAATGGCAAGGTAGCGCTGGTCACCGGCATCGGTGCGGGCATCGGCCGCGGCATTGCCCTGATGTTCGCCCGCGAGGGCGCGACGGTGATCGGCTGCGACATCAACCCGGTTACTGCCTCGGCCACGGTCGAAGCTGCCGCTACCGAGGGCTTGACGATCAGCAGCGTTCACCCCTGTGATCTGACAAGTCCGGTCGATGCAAAGCGCTATGTCGAGTTCGCAGCTGCCCAACATGGCCGCATCGACATGCTGGTCAATGCCGCGGCGATACCGCCGCATATGGCCAGCGCCGCCGAGATGGATTACCAGGGCCAATGGGTGCCGACGCTGGTCGGCGAGGTCGACATCGTGTTTCTCGCCACTCAGGCGGCCTGGCCCTATCTGCTGGAGAGCGGGAAAGCCTCGATCATCAATTTCGCTTCGGTCAACGCATTCCGCGGCTCGAGCAATTTCGGCATGGTCGCGCATTGCGCGGGCAAGGCCGCGGTGCTGGGGATGACCCGGCAGCTCGCGCTGGAAGGCGGGCCGCTGATCCGCGCCAACACGATTTCGCCCGGCTTGGTCGTGACTGCGGCGACCGAATCCGCCGGCGGCACGCAAGGGGCGATCCGTGCCAATCTGCTGGCGCGGATCCCGATGAAGCGGCTCGGCAGCCCGGAAGACATCGCCTGGTGTGCGGTCTTCCTCGCTTCTGACGAATCCAGCTGGATCACAGGCTCGAATTTCCCCGTCGACGGCGGCGTGCTGTCGGCCTGATCCTCATGCGAGACGCGGCACCAGCCTTCTGGCATCACCATGTCGGCATCAGCGTGCCGGACATCGCGGCCTCGATCGCCTGGTACGGCGACGTGCTGGGCTTTGCGCTCGAGCGGCGCTATTTCGCCGAATCGATTCCGGGCGAAATTGCGATCCTGCGCAACGGCCCGCTGCATATCGAGTTGTTCCAGCTCGCCGATGCGCAAGCCTTGCCGCCCGGGCGCCGCGAACCCGACAGCGATCTGCGCACCCATGGCAACAAGCATGTGGCTTTTGCGGTCGAGGATGTAAAGGCCTTCGCAGCGATCCTTAAACAGCGCGGCGCCGACATCGTCTGGGTCAAGAAATTCGCCTTCGGCGCCAACGCCTTCATCCGCGACAACGCCGGCAATCTGATCGAATTCGTCCAGAAGGACAGCATCACCGAAGCCGAAGGCAGGCTCTGACTTCCGGGACAGCACCTATGACAAGCCAAAACAAGCCGAACAGCCGGCGCGACCTCCTCAAAAGCATGGCTGCGGCCGGCGCCTTGATCGGCGCTTCAGCCGCCGCCACCGCAGCACCGCGCAAGGCGGCAGGCCCCTTCCTGCCGATCACCGCCAGCGCCAGACGCGAGCTGAAAAAAGCCGTCAAAGGCCAGGTGCTATGGCAAGGTGAGGCGGCCTATGAGTCCGCGCGCGGCAACGCGGTCTACCGCGCCAACAAGCCCAAGCGCTTTCCCACGGTGATCGTGATCGCCGAGAGCGACAAGGACGTGGTGGCGGCCGTTCGCTTCGCGCGCGGCCATGGACTGAAGGTCGGACGCCGCTCGGGCGGCCATGGCTGGTCGTCCGCGCACCTGCGCAACGGCGCGATGCTGATCGACCTGTCGCGGATGCAAGAAGTCGAAATCGACGCGAAGAACAAGACCCTCTGGACGCACCCCGGCGTGCTCGGCTCGCGCCTCAACGCCGAGCTGAATCCGCTCGGCCTGATCATCCCGACCGCGCATCACCCGACCGTCGGCATCGGCGGCTTCGCAATGTGCGGCGGCTTCGGCTGGAATTCACGGCTATGGGGCAATGGCTCAGCGCATATCCTTGCGGTCGATGTTGTCAACGCCGAGGGCGAGTTGATCCGCGCCGATGAGACGCAAAACACCGACTACCTCTGGGCCGCGCGCGGCGCAGGCGCCGGTTTTTTCGGTGTCGTGACAAGGATGAAGATGCGCGTCAATGTTTTGCCGCCGGTGATGAAGCTGAGCGCCTATGGCTATACCGCCGATGTGCTGGAAGAACTATTCACCTGGGCGCGCGGGATCGTCGACAAGATCCCGCCCTATATGGAACTGGTGATCGTGTCGACCGCGCATGATGCCAAGACCGGTCTGGCCTCGCCGGTGCGCTTGACCGTGGCCGCGCTGGCAATCACCGAGACGCACAAGCAGGCCGACGATGCCCTGGCGATCCTGGAGACCTGCCCGGTTTTGTCCAAGGCGACGTTCCGGCGCGTCGGCATCCCACAGGATCTCGAGCAGCGTTATGCCAGCGGCTATGCCGCCGACCCTGCCGGTTACCGATTCGCTGTCGACAATATCTACACCAATGCCCCGGCCGCCGAGCTGGTGCCCAAGCTGCGCAAGTTGTTCACTGAACTGCCTTCGCCGCGCTCCCATGTGTTCTGGCTCAACTGGGGCCCGACCCGACCCTTCCCCGAAGACATGGCGCTGTCGGTGCAAGGCGATGTCTTCCTGGCGGCCTATTCACTCTGGGAAGACCCGGCGCAGGACGAGGCGATGGAGATGTGGCCGGTCAACCAGTTCAAGGACCTGCGCTCGCTCTCGGTCGGCGGCCAGATGAATGACGAAAACATCGCCCGCAGCCCGCAGCGCTACCTCAGCGATGCCGCCAACAACAAGCTCGAAGCGCTGCGCGAGCGGCATGACCCGCATGGCGTCTTCCTGTCATTTCTACGCTCCGTCACCTGAAACCCGCCATGATCAAGTTCATCATCATTTCACGCCACAAGCCGGGCATGACGCGCGAGCGTTTTTTCTATGAATGGGCCTTCATCCATGTCGCCCTGATGGTGCAGACCGCATCGAGCATGAAACGCTTCAAGCGCTATGTGCAGCATTACGCCAACCCCGACATCGGCGACGACCAGCGCTTGCTGCCGCATCCGCCCAAGGACTGGGAAAGCTACGCCGAGCATTGGCTCGAGCGCTTTGAAGCCTATTCACCGGCTCCCGACTATGCCGACCTGATGCGACCGCATTCGTTCAGCGACTCTGAAATGGAAATCGCTTATCTGGAAGGTGCGCCGGTCTATCAGCGCGACGATTTCCGCTCGGGCGGTGTCAAGCTGATCCAGCGCCTGATACGCCGGCCGGGAACCAGCAATGCCGAATTCCAGCAGTATTGGCGCGATGTCCATGTGCCAAGGGTGATCGCCGCGCTGCGGGACAAGGGCTTGCGAAAATACGAGCTGAACCAGCGCCATGACATCGACCTCGACGCCTTGCGGCAAAGCCGCAAGGGCTCGCTCTTCGACAAGGCCGATGTGAACAGCGCCGATGGCTTTGAAGAGCTCTGGTTCGACAGTCTGGAGCAGGCCATGCAGGTCGGTGCCGACAATGCGCTGCGCCAGCCATTGCGCGCCAGCCTGGCGGAATTCGTCGACCTCGAGCAGTCCTATTCGATGTTCGCCAACGAGCGCGTGGTGATCGATTTCGTCACCCCAGGCGAACAGACCCCCAGGCCCGCCGTCCTCGACCCCGACAGCCTCGAAGCCCGCTTGTTCACCACCCATCGGCCCTATTACGAGCCGCGTCTGCCGGATTGATCGAATTTGCCGATTCATCTGCCGGCCCCGTTCGTGGTGAGCCTGTCGAACCACTCCAGGCCCTTCGACAAGCTCAGGGCGAACGGAGGTTTTTCTTAGGCGGACAAAGGGGCAAGCCTTCCGCGGCGGACCCGGACCACCATGCGGCCAAAGTAATTGACCCGTTCGTGGTGAGCCTGTCGAACCATCGTCCGGCCCCGTTCGTGGTGAGCTTGTCGAACCATCAACAAAGCCGTTCGTGGTGAGCCTGTCGAACCACCTCAGGCCCTTCGACAAGCTTAGGGCGAACGGCGATTTTCTCCGGCGAGCAATCCGATACTCGTGAGCCCGCTCTCAGTCGCAGTCAAACTTGGGCACCGCCATGCTGGTCTGCAGTTGAATCGGGTGACGTCAAGTCGCCAGATGGAGAGCGCCACGGCAACAGATGGCGCTTAACCTTGTTTTGTTCTATGGCTGATGCCATCAAGCACCAGCCGGGAGACGAAGTCCCGGTACTCTTCCGTCAGACGCTTCATGGAAGCACGCTCGCCGAAGATCCCTCGCACCAGCGGCGTGGCCGTAACGAAAAATTCGGTCAGGCCGACGATCGAGAGGAACAAATAGCCAGGCTCTAATTCCCTGAACTCGCCTTGCTGGACGCCTTCAAGCACCACCTGTTCCAGTTCGCGCACGCGAGTGAGGGCGCGTGCCATGTACAGCTTGGCCTGGTCCGATGACCCGTAGAACACCTGTCGCACCATCAGGTCGTTGAAATGGGGGTCCTGCGAGAAGATGTCGAGCCAGGCGTTGACGTAAGCGGCAATCCTCTCCGCGGCGGTGCTTCCCGTGACGCCGGACATGTGGCGCGCGAAGCTATCGGTCGTCTCCGCGATCACGGCGAGCCAGACAGAATCGAGGTCGCCGAAGTAGTAGTTCACCAGCGCCGCGTCCACTCCTGCATGCCTTGCCACGTCCGCCTTGGTGACATGCGAAGGATGAACCGAACGGATCAGGTCGCGAGCGGCGGTGATGATCTTCGCTTTGGAGTCTTCGCTGTCTGCGGCCGCCGGCCGGCCCTTTCGTTTGACTGGCGGAGGAGAGATTTTCTTCATGAATCTTTTATATCACGCTTTCATGAATTAATCAGGGAAATCCCCAGTGCGGCATTGTTGGCATGCAAAAGCAATTACGCTATATTCATGTAGGCATGAATTAATTTGAGCGTTCCGGCCGCATGGTCCGGCGACATTGCCGACGAAAATTTCGCGGCAATGAAGTCTGCACTGGAAGTGCACGCGGGTCGAAAACACACCGAGGACAGCGGATGTTCTGCGAGCTCCGCCGGCAAGAGTTTTTGCCAGGACATCCGCCGCTGACTGGACGAAGACGGCCGGCGGGACAAAGCCAGCAACATCAAGACAAACAACTGGGGAATACAGATTGAGCATTCTAGGAATCGACGAGGCCATCCTGACAGCGGCCGACATGGACGGTGCGCGCAAATACCTTCTGGATTTTGGTCTCGATGAAGCCGATGGCGGCCCGGACAGCCTGCTGTTCAACGCTTTGGACGGTACGGGTGTGCGGGTCTGTGCGGAGTCCCGGCCAGGCCTGCCCGCACCGGTTGCGGCAGGCCCGAACATCCGGGCTTGTATCTGGGGTGTCAGCGACGCCGCCACATTAGGCCGGCTGCGCGCCGAGCTTTCCGGTGACCGCGAGGTGCGGGAAGACCAGGACGGGACTCTCTGGTCAGAGGACGACGATGGCAATGCGATCGGCTTTCGCGTCACGCGGCGCAAGACCCTGTCACTGCAGGCCAATCCCGTCAATGTGCATGGACTGCCGCCGCAGCGCGGTCTGAACCAGGTTCCGGAATTCGGCAAGGCTGTGCGCCCGGCCACTTTCAGCCACTTGGTGCTCTACACGCCAGATGCCTCGCGGATCGAAGCCTTCTATGCGAAACGGCTTGGGTTCCGTGTCACCGATCGCTTTACCGGCGCCGGCTTTTTTGCGCGCGCCGAAGGCAATGCGGAGCACCACCAACTGTTCTTCATCGAGCGCGCCAATACGCGCGGCCTGAACCATATCGCCTTCCATGTTAGCGACCATCTGGAAATGATGCTGGCCGGCAAGGCGTTCGCCGAAAAGGGTTGGGAAAGCGCTTGGGGGCCGGGCCGGCATATCTTCGGCGGCAACCATTTCTGGTACTTCAAGAGCCCATTCGGCGGCAACTTTGAATTTGACTGTGACATGGACGTGGTCGATGATTTCTGGTCGCCACGCGAAGCCAAGTTCGGGCCTGAAAATGCCGCGGTGTGGGTCACCCCCTACCAGGCCAGCAAGTGAGCGAAGTCGCATGAAACTCGTCCTGTTCTCCCGCCCAGGCATGCATGTGGCAAGACCCGGCATCCTTACCGAGGCTGGCGTGGTCGATATATCCGCCGAAGTTCCTATCGGTCATACGCCGCAGGCGACGATGGTGTGGCTCATCGATCATTTCGATCAACTGCGCGAGCGGCTCGCCCGCGCGGCGGCCACCCGATCGGCGGCCGCGCTTGACCAGGTGCGGCTGCTGCCACCCTTGCCTCGCCCCGGAAAGATCCTCTGCTGCATCGGCAACTACTGGGAGCATGCGCAGCGTGACGCCAAGCCCCTGAATATGTTCATGAAGAATCCGGACGCGGTGGTCGGCCCAGGCGATGTCATCCGCCTGCCGGAGTTCACCGAACCTTGGGCCTTCATGCACGAGGCCGAGCTGGCTGTCGTCATCAAGGGCCCGGCGCACCGGGTGCGCCGCGACAACTGGCGCGATGCAGTGTTCGGGTACACCTGCCTGATCGACGTCACCGCTCGCGGCGAAGGCCGGCGCACCTGGCCGAGCAGCGGCGCCATGAGTTGGTTGGGCAAATCCTTCGACACGTTCGCACCGCTGGGTCCCTGCATCGTGACTGCCGACGAAGTGACCGACCCGAACAATCTGCATGTCCAGTTCTGGAACGACGGGCAACTCCGCCACGACTACAGCACGGACGACATGGAGCACCCGGTACCGGAGATCGTCGAGTTCGCCAGCAACATCATGACGCTGCAATCCGGCGACGTACTGGCCTGCGGCACCAATCACGAAGGTCTGGGCTTTCTGCAGGACGGCGAAGAGGTGGAGATTTGCATCCATGGCATCGGGGGCATGAAACTGCATGTGACCGATCCGCTCAAGCGCCAGTGGGAACGGGGCGTTTACCTGGGACAGGATTCGACGCACCACGATGCGGTCAAGCGCCATCGACCGCTGGCCGTGCTGAACCCTGCCCGCGCGGAGGCGGGACCATGACCAGCCTCTATCGCTGCGGTCAGCACGCCGCTGTCCACCGGCTCAACCCACCCGCCCGGCAGCCCGGATCGGGCAGCCTGGTGGTCGACATGCACTGCCATGCCGTGATTCCTGCAGCCGAGACCATAGCGCAAGCGCATGTGCGGGCCGAGAGCGAACCCATGATGCGTTTCGCCTCTGCGTCGACTCTGGATGTGAACCGTCGCATGCGGGAAAGCATCCGGGAACGGATTGTCGGCGTGGGTTCGAGGTTGCAGGAAATGGACGCCCAAGGTGTCGATGTCCAGGCGATTTCGCCAGGGCCCAACCACTTTTGCTACTGGGCCGAGCCGGGAATTGGACGGGACATCGCGCGCGCGACCAACGATGGCTTGGCAGAGTTGGTCGCTCAACACCCGGATCGGCTTGTAGCCCTGGGCACCGTGCCGATGCAAGCCCCGGAACTTGCCATTGAGGAAATGAGCCGCTGTGTTCGCGATCTGGGCATGCGCGGCATCGAGATCTGCACCAATGTGGCGGGCGAAGAGTTGTCAGCCGACAGATTCCGCCCCTTCCTCGCGGCGGCGGAGGAAATGGGCGTGCTGCTGTTGATGCATCCCCACGGTTTCAGCCATGGCGAACGGCTCAGGGACTATCACCTGAACAACGTGATCGGCAATCCGCTGGAAACGACCATCGCGCTGGCACAACTGATCTACGGCGGCGTCCTGGATCGACATCCCGGACTGAAGATTTGCGCGGTCCATGGCGGCGGGATGCTGCCTTTCTACAGCGGGCGTTTCGACCACGCCTGGCATGCGCGCAGCGATTGCAGTGCGCAATGCAGCCACCCACCCAGCCACTACCTGCGGCAGATTTACTTCGACACGATGGTCTACGACCCTGACCAGCTGGCCTATCTGATCCGCAAGTGGGGCGCCGACCGCATCGTTCTGGGCACCGATTACCCCTACGACATGGAAGACAAGGACCCGGTCGGGATGGTCGACCAACTGCAACTCACCGCCGAAGAACGCGAAGCGATCCTCGGCGGCAACGCAGTACAACTGCTTGGCCTGCAGGAAATTCAAAGACGGAAAAAGGGCAAAGACTAAGCGCTTGTCCGTAAATTGCCCGGCTTGGCTGACGGTCGTTGTGAACGCATTTCAATCATTCTTCAGGCCTGTGCATCGCGGCGAGGCCCTCGAGGGCAAGGCCGTAGCCGAGAAGATCATGCATGCGGCGCTTGATCTCCTGGGTAAGCAGCACGCGCGTGTAGCGCCGGTTGAGTGCCGGCTGCTTCATCAACTGCCTGGCCAACTCCCAGGCGCGAGGCAGCAGCGCATCCGGCGCGAGCACCTCATTGACCAGCCCGTAATCCAATGCCTGGCTGGCCGAAACGCGCTGCCCTGTCAGCAGGAAATACCGGCCACGGTTGGTTCCCATCAAAAGCGGGAACACGACGTGCATGCCATCGCCCGGCACCAGCCCACCGCTGAAATGTGCGGTGTCCTGGAACACCGTCGTTTCGCATGCCAGCACGATGTCGCAGAGCACCGGAATCTCGGCATGCCGTAGCGCCGGCCCATTGATCGCGGCAATCATCGGCACTTCAATGTTGAGCAAATTCATTTCGAGGTGCTTACCCTCGAAGTAAAGGTGATCCCAGCGGGCAGGCGTCATGCTGCCGGCGAGGCGATGGCCACCCGGCGGGACGGCGGGGCCGGAAAACTCGGTCCCGCTGCCGGTCAAGATGATGACCTGATTCGCACGGTCGCGCCCCACATCGAGAAAGGCGCGCTCAAGTTCGCCGTGGACATCGATGTTCCACCGCAGTGATGCGCCCGCGGTATGCAATCGCATCTCGAGGATGCCGTCCTCACGCCGCATGGCGATATGTTCATAGCGGTCTGCGTAGTCGGGTTGGGTGGTCATTTTGCTTGCTCAAATTCCTGACGCTGTGCGTCCATGAGAACGAACAGCAGCCTGCAAATGTCGTCGCTCCGATTGCTCCATGCATGGTTGGTGCCGCGCTGAATCAGCACGTCTCCAACTTCCATGCGCGTCTCCCCTTCATCCATCAATGCCCAGACCTCGCCAGCCAGAACCACCGCATAGTCCAGCGTCTGGGTCTTGTGGAACGCGCCATGGCGCGCCTGCTGGTCCAAGGCATCTTCGGCTCCGTAGGACTTGAAGACTTCGGTCAGTTTGCCAAAGTCACGTTCCCGGTCCGGCGGCAAATCGACGATGCGGAAGATCGCGCCGCCGCTGGGTGGAGGCAAACGGAAGGGCCGCTGTGTCGGCACGATTTCGGCATTGGAAGCGGGGGCGCCACGGGTCTCCCAAAGCTCGTAAAACGCGTGCTTGGGGTTACCTCCGGAGAGATAGGGCTGGGCGATAGCCTCGTCCTCGACGATGCACGAACGGCCGATTGCGTTGTGACCGGTGACGATCCTGCGTATGGGCTTCATGAGGATTCCTTGAATGGAAAGCGGCGCCGGACTGCGACGGTATTGCTGCCGGATGGCCTCACGGCTGCGCTCCAAGCTTCATGTCGGAGCTCCGCCAGATGCCCGGCAGCGATTCCCGCAGGTGATCGTGATGCTTGCTCAGCGCCGTGAAATCGGAGTGCTGCTCGCTATTGGCGATGGCCAGCGATGCGCGCTGCGAGTAGAGGCAGCGCTCAAACCGGCGCTGCATGAAGCTCTCCATCAGCACTGGCGCTGGCAACTGCCTTCCCACGAGTTCGTCGAGCACATAGGCGTCTTCCAGCGCCATGGCCGCGCCCTGCGCGAGGTGCGGCATGCCGGCATGCGCCGCGTCGCCTATCAGCAAAGCGCGACCCACGTACCAGGGCTGCGGCAGCAGCACCTGCTCGGCCGGTGAATAGACGATCTCGTGGGAAGCGTTCAGCATGTCGCGCACTGCGCCAACGTCGCCGCCATAGGGGGCCAGATATTCGCGCAAGACCCTCAGGTGCGAAGCTGGATCCATCTGGACATTAGCGGGCTCGTTGCTGACCAGAAAGAGATACATCGTCTCGCCCGTCAGCGGCACCAGACCCGCTTTGGTCGAATTGGATCCGTGATACATGCCCATGAAATCCAGGTTCGGCAGGCGCGGAACCGTCACGCGCCAGAACCCGAAGCCTGTGAATTGAGGCTCCCACTCATTGCCAAAGAGCAGGCGTCGCAGACCCGAGCGGATGCCATCGGCGCCGACGACGAGGTCATAGCGTGCGCTGGCGCCGCTGCCGAATGCCACGTCCACGCCTTCGCTATCCTGCGTGATTGCGACGATGCTGTCGCCGGTACGCAGTTGGGTGCCTGCCTCGAGCGCTGCGCGCTCGAGAATGCCTTGCAGCGCCACGCGGGGAACGTTGTGAAAGGCAGGAATATCAGGGCCTAGCGAGCGCGCCGAGTACGCGGACACGATCAATTTCCCGCTCTCGTCGTGATACCGGCGTTCGTCAGCCTGAAATCCCGCCGCCTGGCAGTCCTGCAACAGTGACAGCGACTGGAGCACCCGCACGGCATTGCAATGCTGAATGATTCCGACGCCGATTGCTGACGCCTGCTGGCGCCGCTCAACGACCTGCACTTCGATGCCGCGGCGCGCAAGCGCGGTCGCAAGGGCCATGCCGCCGATCCCTGCGCCGGCGATCAAGACGCGCTTGTAGATCATGGCTTGCTTACTCATAGTTCGATCCGGTCGGAGTTCGGTGCAGGTGCCAGCAGGCAGGGTTGCACGACGATGTTGAAGCGATGCAACTGCGAGAGCAGGTCCTTGCCTTCAGGCGTACCGTTGAGCCAGGCGGTCCACTCGCGCCACTTGTCCAGGCTCTCATACTCGAACAGGCGCACGATGCGGTCGGCCGGGCCATTACCCTCCGGATGAGAGACCCACGAACCAAGATGGCGGCCGTAGCGCAACCAGTGGGGAAGCGACTCTCGCTCCCAAAAGGTGTTGAACTCGGTAGGCTCGGCGACCGATACGGTCACCATGAGGAAGACTTTGCCGCTCATGGATCAGCTCCAAAAAATTTGTCCCGCATTTTATTCATGACAACATGAATTGATCAAGAAGATTCGGTGCAATGCAGGGCCGATTGACATATTTCACGAAGACATGAATACTCAGCGTCACTGCTTAACTGGACTTCAATGAAGCGTTTCACCATGGTCAAAGCAACAGCAGCCGCAGCGCTTTCAGTCGTGGCATTGGCGGCGAACGCGGAACCGGACAAGCCCGCTCGCTTCGCGCCTCTCAATCCGGATCAACTCACGCATCAACAGCAGGCCCCTGCGGCCAGAATCCTTGCCATTTCGAGCGCTGGACTGGGTGGGCCTTTCAATGTGCTGCTGCGCAGTCCGGAGCTGACGACCCGTGTGCTTGGACTGCTCGATTACCACAACCAGACCACATCACTGCCCAAGCAACTGGCCGAACTGGCGATCCTGATTGAGGCGCGTATTGCCACGGCGCATTACGAATGGTGGTCGCATCACAGGATAGCCATGCGCGTCGGCATGCGGCCCGAATTGGCCGAGGCCATCCGCCAGGGTCGAAGACCCGTGAACATGAGCGAGGCCGAGGCGGCCGTCTATGACGTAACGACCGAGCTCGCATTTACCCAGCGCTTGCAGGATCAGACCTTCGCGACGGCCAAGCTGCTGCTGGGCGAGCAAGAGCTCGTGGACCTTGTTGTCCTTGTCGGAAGCTACCGAATGGTGTCCCTGGTGCTGAATGCGGGGGAAGTTGGCATACCCAAGGACGCGGTCCCGACAATGGCAAGTATTTCCGAGGCTGACTTGCGCGCCGGACTGCTTTCGCGCCAGTGAAGCTGGACCGGTTCGTGGCGGGCTTGTCGAACCATCTTCCTGTCCGTTCGTGGTGAGCTTGTCGAACCACGCCAGACCCTTCGTCGCTTCAACCTTGAGGGGCTGTCAACGGGTGATGGGAAGTGCGCAACTCCGGGCTTGAGGGCGCAGTTTTAATCTTTGGGGTTGATGGAAGAGAGAGATCAATCCCTGGCCGCCCGAGGGCGGCCAGGGATTGCCCACCGGGTTGATTCGACGATTGCTT
>CAIJIT010000110.1 GCA_903820745.1 uncultured Burkholderiales bacterium | reverse complement strand
GATTATTCACAAAATTTATAAATTGTCAAGTATTTTAGTGACTACAAAACAACACCAAAAAAATCCCCAAAAAAGGGGAATTCACGAATGAAGACAAAGACTTGGCGCCAGCCGGACAAGGTAAATCCGTTGGAACTTCAGCCTAAGAGCTCCCGGGTCGGGCCTCAGACACAGGCCAGTTCGCTGTCGAGGTGCGACTTGTCGGACGACAACAGCTGCGGCAGCATCGCCCTTTGGGCCTCCTCGATGAAGGCATTGACCAGACGGATTCGAATCGTCGAGCGCGACCAGATCACGCCGACCCGGTTCGGCTCGAATTCATGCGGCAATTCGAGCGTCACGAGTCGCAGCCCCTCGGGCCAGGGTCTGGCCCAATTCGGCACCAGTGAAACGCCCAGACCGCGGTCGACCATCACGGCGATCGCATTCAGCGCGTTGAGCTCGAACCTTTCATGCGGCGTGATGCCGACTGCGCGCAGATAACGGTCGGCCTGATGCCCGCCCCAATGATTACGGTCATAGCGGATCAAGGGCTCGTTGCGCAGCAACTCATGCGGGTCCCGCCCGGCCATGCTTGCGGGGGCGAGCAAGACCAAGGGCTCTTCGCGAAGCAATTTCCAGCCGATGCGTTTGGACAGCGAAAACGGTCCTTGCATGACGATTGCGGCGTCGAGTTCACCAGCTTCCACCAACGGGTACATCTTGACCGATGTGCTGCGCTCGATATACACATTGATGCCGGGGAATCGGGCCACCATCAACGCCAGGATGTCGGGCAACATGCCGATCAACGCATTCGAGCCGGCGCCCAGGCGCAGTTCGCCTGCGGTGACATCGTCATTGGCCACCGTATGCAGGTCAGCCACATCGCCGAGCAAAACGCGCGCCCGCTCAAGGATGCGCGCCCCGGCCTCAGTCACGGTCACGGTGCGTCCGCAACGCGTAATCAGCAAGGTGCCGATCTCGCGTTCAAGGCTGTGGATCTGCTGGGCCACGGTGGCTGGCGCAATATTCAGCTGGCGCGCTGCTGAGGCCATCGAGCCCTTGTCGACCACGGTTACGAAGGTGCTGAGAAACTGGGTGTTCATGGCATTGGTTTGAAATTCCACGATCCTGGAGCTGGATCACTGCAACTGCCATGCGGACGCCGGCCTTCAGCAGCCGCAACTGATGCTTAGGCTGCCCTGCATTTTAGCGACCGCAGCCAATTTTTGGTCAGCCGATGCCGGCTGCATTCACCTGACAAACCCTTACCCTCAGCCCATTGATGGGGCTTGACTTTTCAGCCTGGACTCGGCCGGCCGCGTGATGAAATTGCTGCCAGAGCCGACTTCAGTTGTAATGACATTGGCGTTACGGGGAACTAGAATCACCGCATTGCTGGAGAAGATCATGAAACCCATCGAAACAAGCCTTGCCAAACGTCCGAGCAGGGAGACCTTGAACCTGCGCATACCTGCTGCCGAGCGCGGACTGATCGATCGGGCTGCAAAATCAAGCGGCAAGACACGTACCGATTTCATCCTCGGTGCCGCGCGCAGAGCTGCGGAAGAAGAGTTGCTGGATCGGTCGATTTTCATCGTCAGCCCCGAAGAGTATGCAAACTTCCTGGCCCTGCTTGATGCCCCACCGACGCCCAACGAACGGTTGCGCCGAACGATGCAGGAAACGCCACCCTGGTCCCAGGCCTGAGTCATGCTCCAAGCTCCGGTGCCACTGACTGCGGCACATGCCCTCAGCCGCTTCGACAGCGGTGTGTCATCGCTGGACGCCTGGCTGCGCAAGCGGGCCTTGCAAAACCAGGCAAGCGGCGCCTCCCGGACCTTCGTCGTTTGCACAACTCAGGGACGCGATCTTCCTGGGTCTGGCGCAATGCCATCCGATGTACTGGCTTATTACGCGCTGGCGGCGAGCGCCGTCGGACCTGATGCAGCACCAGGCCGGTTCCAGCGCAATATGCCCACGCCGATTCCGGTCGTCGTGCTGGCGCGTCTTGCGGTCGCCCTGGATCACCAAGGGCAGGGGCTGGGGCGCGCGTTGTTTCAGGATGCCGCCAAACGCGTCCTCCATGCAGCTGACAGCATCGGCATTCGTGGCCTGCTCGTACACGCGATCTCGGCTGAGGCAAAAGCTTTTTACCTCAGCCTGGGCCTGGCACCCTCGCCGCTCGATCCGATGAGTTTGATGACAACCGTGGCCGATCTGCAAGCCGCCTTGGGTTGAATCGCCCCCTGAGCAAGCAAGCTCAGGAAGGCGAACTGGCCAGATAAGTCTCGACCAACCTGGTCCAGTAAGCCGCGCCGACAGTCAGATTGCCGTCGTTGAAATCGTATTTGGCGTTGTGCAGCATGGCCCCGCCCTCGCCATTACCCAGGCGCAAAAAGCAGCCCGGGCGATGTTGCAGGAAATAGGCAAAGTCCTCGCTGCCGGTGACCGGGCCGAAAGGCGAGATCGTCCGCTCGGCACCCACCAGTTGCTGCGCCACCTGCAGCGCGAAAGCAGTCTCGGCCTCGCTGTTGACCACCACCGGATAGCCTTGCTGGTATTCGATCTCGACGCTGCCGCCATAGCCCTGCACATGCAGAGTGACCAGGTCGGTGATGCGTTGGCGCAGTTGTTCACGCACTGCCGCGCTGAAACTGCGCACGCTCAAGCTCATGCTGGCGCTTTCGGGAATCACGTTCGGCGCGATGCCGGCCTTGAGCGTGCCGATCGTGACCACGGCCGTCTGCGTCGGGTCGATATTGCGTGAAACCACCGTCTGCAGCGCCATCACCAGGCTGCCGGCGATCAGCACCGGATCGACCGTCTGATGCGGCCTGGCTGCATGGCCGCCGCGGCCGTGGATGGTGATGAAGACGCTGTCCGAAGCCGCCATGAAAGGCCCGCTGCCGAACATGAAGCTGCCGACCGGATAGCCAGGGTGGTTGTGCAGACCGAAGATCGCATCGCAGGGAAAGCGTTCGAACAGCCCGTCGGCAATCATCGCCTGGGCACCGCTATCGCGCCCGGCTTCTTCGGCGGGCTGGAAGACCAGATTGACGGTGCCGGAAAAATTGCGCGTCCGCGCCAATTGCCGCGCTGCGCCCAGCAGGATCGCTGTGTGGCCGTCGTGGCCGCAGGCATGCATGCTGCCGGCCACTTGGCTGGCATGGGCGACGCCGCTTTCTTCCATGATCGGCAAGGCGTCCATGTCGGCACGCAAGCTGATGGCCCGCTGACCATTACCCAGACGCAGACGGCCGACGACGCCATGGCCGCCGACATTTCGGGTCACCTCATAACCCCATTCATTGAGGCGCGCGGCCACCATGGCCGAGGTGGCGACCTCCTTGAAGGACAGTTCCGGGTTGCGGTGCAGATGCTGGCGCAACTCGGTCAGGAACTGCTCGGAATCGGCCAGATCGCCGACCTGGCAATAGGCTTTGTAATTGCTGCTCATACGCAAGCTCCTTGATGGGGTGTAGCGCCGGCGCCGAGGTCCCAATAGAGCCCGGTCATCAACTCCAGCCCTTCGCGCAACAAGCCCGGCGGCAGATGTTCGTTGGGCGCATGCTGCGAGCAGCCTGGATAGGAATGCGGCACCCAGATCGTGCGCAGGCCGAGGATGTCGGTGAAGATGTCATTGGGCAGCGAGCCGCCGAGATTGGGCAGCAAGGCCGGCGGGCTGCCGCTGGTACTGGCCAGCGAGGCGACCGCCCATTGGACCCAGGCATCGTCGGGGTCGATGCGGGTCGCGTGGAACATGCCGTCGCGGGCGTTTTGCACCTGCACCATCGGAAAGCCCTGGCGCTGCAAATGGCGCTGCAAAGCCGGCAAGAACTCATCCGGGTCCGGGCCGACGACAAAGCGCAGCTGGCAGCGCGCCCAGGCCCGTGCCGGGATCGCATTGACCGGCGTGTCGGGATTACCGGTCTTGAAGGCCAGCACTTCGAACGAGCACCAGCCGAAGACCCGCTCGGCCGGCGACAGGCCGGGTTCACCCCATTCAGGCTCGATCACCGGGCCATCGGCGCCACCATCGACTTCACAGCCGACCAGCGCGCGACGCACCGCCGGCGGCAGTTCGGTCGGCACCCATTCGGGGATGCGGATCTGCCCGGTCGGCGACACGATGCTGGCGATCGCATGGGCCAGCTGGATGCCGGGGTTCGAAATCAACCCGCCCCAGTTGCCCGAATGGTGGGCGCCGGCACGCGACTCGATCGTCATGTCGATATTGAGGCAACCACGCGAGCCGAGAAAGACCGTCGGCCGCTGTGCGCTCAGGCGTGGGCCGTCGGAGGCCAGCATCAGGTCGGCCTTGAACAGCTCGGTGTTTTCAGCGCAGAGCTCGCGCAGCCCCGGCGAGACCACTTCTTCGCCCATCTCGATCAGGTATTTGGCATTGAAGCCGAGCTCGCCGCGGACTTTCAGCACATTCGCCAGCGCCTGCATATTGACCGAATGCTGGCCCTTGTTGTCGGCGATGCCGCGGCCATACCAGCGGCCATCGCGCTCGGTCAAGGACCAGGGCGAGAGGCCTTCATGCCACTCTTTGTCGAGGCCGCGGATCACGTCGCCATGACCATAACCAAAAACCGTCGGCAAGGCTGGGTCTTCGATCCGCTGCGCGAACAGGAACGGCGCTTTGCCCAGCGGATGGGTCATCAGCCGACATTCAAAACCCATCGCCTCGAAAGCCGGTTTCATCTCGGTCTCGAGATATTCGATCAAAACTTCTCCCCTGGCCGAATTCTGGCTCTCGGTGGGCAGCGCCACGCGGCGCGCCAGGGTCTGGCGGAATTCACCCGAATCGAATTGGCTGCGGGCTTGGCTGATGGCTTCGGAACGGCTCATGAGAGGTCTCCTTGAATGGCTGGCGTGGATGAATGCAGGTGGCAGGACAGCAAGGCGGACGAACCCGCGATCTTGCCGAGCGTCGGGATCAGGCTGGCACATGGGCCCATGCGCTGCGGACAGCGCGGATGGAAGGGGCAGCCCGAAGGCGGGTGCAGCGGATCGGGAAAAGCCAGGCCAAGGCCGGTATCGGGAATCCCCAGGCCCGGCTCGGGCGTCAGCACCGAGGCCAGCAAGGCCTGGGTATAAGGATGGCGCGGCTGCTTGAAGAGTTCGGCGCTGTCCGCTTGCTCGACCACTTTGCCCAGGTACATCACCGCCACCGAAGTTGCCACATGTTCGACCACCGCCAGGTTATGGCTGATGAAGACATAGCTGAGATTGAACTCGCGCCGTAACTCGAGCAGCAGGTTCAGGATCTGCGCCTGCACCGACATGTCGAGCGCCGAGGTCGGCTCGTCGCAAATCACCAGTTCGGGCTTCATCACCAGGGCTCGGGCAATCGCCACGCGCTGGCGTTGGCCGCCAGACAACTGTCCCGGCCGGTTGTCGGCATGGCGCGAGGACAGACCAACGCGTTCGAGCATGTCGATCGCCTGCCGGCGGCGCTGCGCCGAGTTGCCCATGCCGTGAACTTCCAGCGGCAACGCGACGATGTCGGCGATGCTGCGGCGCGGATTCAGCGACGAATAGGGGTCCTGAAACACCGGTTGAACGCGAGTGGAAAGCTCGCCCGACCCCAGCGCCTGCAGATCGACGCCGCCCAGCAGCACGCGACCCGCACTCGGCTTGAGCAGGCCCAGCAGCAAACGCGCCAGTGTCGACTTGCCACAGCCTGATTCGCCAACGATGCCCAGCACATCGCCAGGATTCAGGATCAGATCGACAGAATCGACCGCCTGCAATTTGCGCGGCGCTTGCAAAAACCCGCCGCCGACGCTGAAGCTGCGGCTCAAACCTTCGGTTTGCAGGATCGGTTTCATACAGGCAACTCCGCCAGGATGCAGCGCCAACTCTGGCCTGAAGCAGCCACCTTCATTGCCACCGGCTGTGCGCAGGCCGCTTGCGCATAAGCGCAGCGATCGCGAAAACTGCAGCCGTGAAATTCTCCGACCAGCGATGGCACCTGGCCCGGAATTGCCCCCAAAGCGCTGCCCGGCGCCGTGCGGCCGGGCACCGGAATGCAGCGCAGCAGCGCCTGCGTATAGGGGTGATGCGGGGTCGCGAAAATGTCGCTGACAGCACCTTGCTCGACGACCTCGCCCGCATACATCACCGCCACCCGCTGTGCCATCCGCGCCACCACGCCGAGATCATGGGTGACCAGCAGCATGGCGATGCCGAGCTCGCGCTGCAACTCGACCAGCAGCCGCAGGATCTGCGCCTGGATCGTCACGTCGAGCGCGGTGCTGGGTTCGTCAGCGACCAACAAGGCCGGCTCGCACATCAAGGCCATCGCGATCATCACGCGCTGGCGCAAACCACCCGAGAGCTGATGCGGATATTGGGTCAGCCGCTGTTCGGCCGAGGCCATGCCGACCTTGCCGAGCAGAAAAATCGCGCGCGCCCGGGCTTCGCCGAAGCTGCTCTTGCGGTGATGCAGATAGGACTCCATCAACTGCTCGCCCACCGTATAAGCCGGATTCAGCGCGGTCATCGGCTCCTGGAAAATCATCGCCATCTGGCGGCCGCGCAAGGCATTGATGCGTTTGGGGCTGGCAGCGATCAGGTCTTCGCCGAGCAACTCGAGCCTGGTAGCGCTGCGCCGCGCCGCTTTTGGCAGCAGCCCCATCAGCGCCAGCGAAGTCATCGACTTGCCGCAACCCGATTCGCCGACCAGGCACAAGGTCTCGCCGCGCTGCAACTGGAAACTCAGCTTGCGCACCGCATGCAGACTGCCCTGCGGCGTCGCGATGTCGACCGACAACTCCTGCACATCGAGCACCAACTCCTTCGCGCGATTGCTCATGCGCGGTCCTGCGGTGCCAGCAGATCATGCAGACCGTCGCCGGCGAGATTGATCGCGAAGATCAACACCGCCAGCGCGCTGCCCGGGATCGCGATCAGCCAGAAAGAGAAAAACATATAGGCCTTGGCCTCCGAAATCATCAAGCCCCAGGAAGGCAGCGGCGGCTGCACGCCCAGACCCAAGAAGGACAGCGCTGACTCGAGCAGGATCGCGCTGGCAGCTTCAAGCGTGGCCACGACGACCAGTTGCGGCAGCACATTGGGCAGCACTTCGCCGAGCAGGATGCGCCGCGTCGATGCGCCCGCCGCTTGCGCTGCGGCGATATAGTCGAGCTGACGCACCTGCTGGGTGGCGCTGCGCATCACGACCGCGAAACGGTCCCATTTCAGCAGGCCCAGCACCCCGATCACGACCCAGAGCGAGCCGCCGATCAGCGCGACTGTGGCCAAGGCCACCAGAATCACCGGCAGCGCCAACCTGGTGGTCACCAAAAAGGTCACCAGCAGATCGGTTTTGCCACCGAAATAGCCGGCCAGCATGCCCATCGTGGTGCCGATCAGGCCCGAGATCAAGGCGACGCTGGCGCCGATCAGCAGCGAGATGCGCGCGCCATAAAGCAGCCGGGACAGGTAATCGCGCCCCAGCGGGTCGGTGCCCAGCGGATGCAGCCAGTCGCCCTTCTCAAACCAGATCGGCGGCAGGTTGCGGTTCAGCAGGTCCTGCACATAGGGGTCATGCGGCGCCAACCAGGGCGCCAGCAAGGCGGCCAGCAGGATCAGCAGCAACAGCCCGGCGCCAACGGCGAAGGCCGGTGTCTGCAGGATTCGTCGCGCCAGACTTTGGTTCGGTTTCATCGATCAGGCCACCCGGATGCGCGGATCCAGCCAGGCATTGGCGATGTCGGACGCCAGCGTCAGCAGCACATAGATCACCGACAGCAGCAGCACGATCAGCTGCATCACCGGATAGTCCTTGAAGGTGATGCTCTGGTAGGCCAGATAGCCCAGGCCATCGAGTGCAAAAATGGTCTCGACAACCACCGAGCCGCCGAGCAAAAAGCCGAGTTGGACGGCCGTCAATGCCACCACCGGAACAATCGCATTGCGCAGACCATGTTTGAAAATCACCAAGCTGACCGGCAAGCCTTTGGCGCGCGCGGTGCGGATGTAATCGGCTTCCAGCACCTCGATCATGCCGGCGCGTATCAAACGCATGAAGGCCGGCGCGATGTAGTAACCCAGCGCGATCGTCGGCATGACGAAATGCAGCCAACTGTCGCTGCCCGAAACCGGCAGCCAATGCAGCTTGATCGAAAACAGCATGATCAGCAGCAACGCAAAGAAGAAGTTCGGCAGCGCCTGCCCGACCACCGCCAGCGCCAGGCAAAGCCGGTCGAGCCAGCTGTTCCTGTAGACCGCAGCGAGCACGCCCAGCGGCACCGAAATCAGCAGCGCCAGCAGCAACGCCGCCAAGCCGAGCGACAAGGTGGTGGTCAGCTTGGAAAAGATCAACGGCGCGGCCGGCACCTTGAAATAGATCGATTCGCCGAAATCGCCAATCAGGATCCGGCTCAGCCACTCGAGATATTGCAGCGGCAGCGGCCGGTTGAAGCCATAGGTCTGGCGGATCAGGTCGATGTCAACCTGGCGCGCGCCCTCGCCAGCGATCGCCACCGCCGGATCGCCCGACAGGCGCAGCAGCAAGAAGGCCAGGATCGAGACCGCCAGGGCCACACAGACCGCCAGACCGAGGCGTTTAAGGATGAAGCCGCCCATCGCTATTTCCAGCTCATCTCCCAGAAGCGCACCTGCTCGTCCGGATAGGCCCGGAAGTTCAGGCTCTTGGTGGCTACGTAATAGACCGGCAGCGACCACAGCGGTACCGTGTAAGCGCGCTCGGCGATCAGCGCCAGCGCGGTCTTGTAATAGGCTTTGCGGGTGGTCGATGCCACCGAGTTGTTACCCCTTGACAGCAGGTCGCGGATTTCGGGATCGCGGTTCAGATCATCGCTTTCAAAACCGAAATAGACCGGCATCATCGCCGACACATCGTTGACCGAAAAGGAACCCCAGGTCTGGTGCGTCAGCTGCGCCTTGTTGACGCGGATCACCTCGCGCATGGCCGCATATTGGGAAAAGCCGAGCTTGGCCCGGATGCCGACGGCGGCCAGGTTGCCAATCAGCGCTTCGGTCTGATTGCGCTCGCGGTAGGCGACGATCTCGGTGTCGAAGCCGTTCGGATAACCGGCTTCTGCAAGCAGCTTCTTGGCCAGCGCGGGGTCATATTTATAGCGCTGCGCACCATCGTCGGTGCAGCCGAACTGGGCCGGAAAGCACAGCGTGTGGAGGACGCGTGAACTGCCGCCGACGATGTTCTTGGCAATGCCTTCGCGGTCGATCGCATGGTTGATCGCACGGCGCACACGGATGTCCTTGAACTGCGGTGAGGGCGTGCCTTCCAGCGTATTGAACTGCATGAACGCGATGCGCATCGTTTCACCGCTGACCACCTGCAGCGACGGCACGCTGGTGACCTGCTCGGCCTGATCCTTGGGCACATGCATGATGAAGTCTTCGCCGCCTGACAGCACTTCGGCCATCTGGGTCTGCCGGTCAGGAATGAATCGGATCTCGAGCTTGCCGATCTTCGGCATGACCTTCGGTGAATCCTTGAAATAGCCGGCATTGCGCTCGAGCGTGATCGACTTGCCGGGCAGGTACTGCACTACCTTGAACGGCCCGGTACCGACCGGCTTGGCATTCATGCCTTTGGGGCCGACCTCCTGGTAATACTTCGCCGGGTGTATGACCACCGGCCCGGCCAGGTACTCGATCGCGGCAGGAAAGACCTTCTTGGTCGTCAACCTGACCTTATAGGGGCCGAGTTTTTCGGCCTTTTCGATCCAGTTGACGTTTTGCTGGGTGGTGACCTTGTTGTCGGTGTTGGCGACGAAGTTCAAGGTGTAGACCACCGAATCGGCGTCGAAAACTTCGCCGTTGTGGAACTTCACCCCTTCACGCAGTTCGAACTCAATCACCCGCTCGTTGATCTGTTTCCAACTCTTGGCCAGCAAGCCCTTGTACTCATTGCTGACCGGATCACGGTAGACCAGCGTGTCCCAGACATTGGCGCCCAGGATCACACCGATACGCACATTGTTGAAGAAGGGATCGACGCTTTCGGGCGCCTGGTCATAGGCAAAGCGCAGCGTGTCGTCCTTCTTGCCGGCCCAGGCATTCATGCCGGTGCCGAGCAAGCCTGTCAACGCTGTCGCCAAGGCCAGCCTGCCGATGAAACTCTTGCTGCCTGAATTGTTCATGAACATCATGGCTCCTTGACGGTTGTTCTGCCGGACTGAACTCGCCCGATGTGCGGATCAGTATAGAAGCGCCAAACATGCAGCTTTCATGCCAGGGGCTGGGACATACCCGCAGCATCGCCGCGCGAGCCGCCGGCAGGTTTCGCTGCAGCCCGGTCAGTCAGCCGGCTTCAGCCGGTCGACAGCGGCCTTGATCGCAGCGCCGTGTTGATCCAGCATCGGCGCGGCGAAAGGCTCCGGCCCGGGCGTGCGGCCGAAAGTGATGGCCCGCGTCAGGCCCTTGTAACTGCCCAGGGTCGGATGGGTGAAATCGCTGACCATGCCCTCAGCCCGCACCTGCGGGAAGTCGAACATGTCCTCGATCGAACGCGCCGCCGCACAGGGCACTTCGTCGCCAAAGCAGGCCTCCCACTCGAGCGCAGTCCGCCCCGCCAGCGCCGCATGCAGCTTGGGCAGAATTTCCTCGCAATGGTTCGCCCGCTTGCGCACACTGTCATAGCGGTCGCTGGCAAGCAATTCTTCGAGGCCGGTATGCCTGCACAGCGCCTGCCAGAAATGGCTGGTATTGGCCGAGATATAGATGAATCCCTGCTTGCTGGGATGAATACCGGTGATGCCGCCCGAACGCATGTCGCGGCCGACCTCCCGGGGCTCCCCTTCGGCCCAGACCATCCGCGCCGATTGCATCGCCAGCGCCGAGCGCAGCAGCGAGACCCCGACGAACTGGCCTTCGCCGCTGTTGGATCGCTCGTACAGCGCTGCCGTGACGCCGCCGGCGATCAGCGCCGCTGCGTAGTAGTCGACCACCGAGCCATAGGCAATCTCGGGCGGGCCTTGCGTCCGTCCCTGCAAGGTGCAGATACCGGTCATCGTCTGCAGCACCTGGTCGTAGCCGGCCTTGTCCTTCAAGGGGCCGGTCTCGCCATAGCCGCTGACCGCGCAGTAGATCAGGCGCGGATTGATCAGTTTGAGCTGTTCGTAGGCGATGCCGAGCCGGGCTGGCACGCTGGGCCGGAAGTTATGCACCAAGACATCGGCAATGCGCACCAAAGCCAGCAGGCGCTGCAGGTCCTGGGGCTGTTTGAGGTCGAGCACCAGGCCTTGCTTGCTGCGGTTGACGCCGATGAAAGCACGGCTTTCCGCGGCAAGAGTTGACGGGTAGTTGCGCAGGTTGTCACCGCCCGGCGGCTCGATCTTGATCACCTCGGCTCCCTGGTCGGCCAACAAAGAGCAGCCATAAGGACCGGCGATGTAGGCGCTGAGGTCGAGCACCAGCAAGCCCGACAGCGGGCCGACCGGCTTCGAAGGAGTCACGCCGGGGTTGGGTGAAAGCAAGCTCATGGGCGGAAATCTTCAGTCGGCGGAGATGTTCTGTTGTTTGGCCAGCTTCTTCCAGCGCTCGACATCCTGGGCGATGGTGGCGGCAAACAGCGCCGGGGTGGTGGCGATTGTTTCAGCGCCTTCCCTGAGGAACTGCGCCTTGATCTCGGGCTTGGCCAGCAATTTGTTGACTGCGGCGTTGAGCTTGTCGACGATTGCCGCAGGCGTGCCAGCCGGCGCCAGCAAACCCCACCACAACTCGAATTCATAGCCGGGGACTGCGCTGGCCATAGGCACCAAGTCGGGCGCCACCTGGTTCGGCTTCAGGGTGGTGATGCCGATCGCCCGGACCCTGCCGGCCCGCACCATCGGCAGGATTGACGGTCCGCTGGCAATCAGCAATTGCGTCTGCCCTCCGATCAGGTCGGTGATCGCCGGGCCAAGGCCGCGATAGGGCACATGGGTGATGGTCAGATTGCCGGCCTGAGCCTTGAGCAATTCAGTAGCGAACTGGTTGACGCTGCCAGTCCCCGACGAGGCATAGTTGTACAGGTCAGGCTTGGCGGCGATCGCAGCGATCAGTTCGGCCGGTGTTTTGGCCGGGAATTCGTTATTGACCGCAACGATGAACGGCCCGCGCGCGAACAAGGCCACCGGCGCAAAGCTCTTCACCGGATCGAAGGGCAATTTGCTCTGGATCGCCGCATTGGTGGTGAAACTCGACGAGATCGCCAGCAGGCTGTAGCCATCGGGTGCCGACTTGGCGATCTGGCTGCTGCCGGTGGTGCCGCTGGCACCCGGCCGGTTGTCGATGATCACCGTCTGTTTCAACTCGTCGGTCAATTCTTTGGCGACCAGCCGTGCAAAGACATCGTTCGAGCCACCGGGCGGATAAGGCACGACGATCGTGACGGTACGGGATGGGAAGCGGTCCTGCGCCGCCGCCGCACTCGACAGCCCGACCAGGCAGGTGCCGAGCAAAAAACGCCATGCCTTCGATTTTTCGTTCATGCTTTGCCTGATTGAGCGGGGGATCTATCTTCAGTCTGCGCGATCAGCACGCCTAGTTGGCTGGCGCTTGCCACGATCGCCCGGGCCCTTGCCAAGAAAGGGCCATCGATCATCTTGCCGTCGACCAGATAAGCACCCAGCCCCTGGGCTTCAGCCTCGCGCGCAGCGGCCAACACGCGCAGCGCATGGCTGATCTCGGTGTCGCTCGGGCGAAATGCCTCGTTCGCCAGTGCCACCTGTTTCGGATGAATGCAGCTCTTGCCGATGAACCCAAGGCGTCGCGCCAGGGCGGCCTCGGCGCGGAAGCCGGCGACATCGTCGGTGTCGGCGAAAACACTGTCGCAGGCGTAGACGCCGGCCTCGCCGGCCGCCAGACGCACGGCGAACATGGTTTGCTGAATGGCGGCCAACTCGCCCCGGAAGATCCCGAGCGGCTCGAAAAGATCGGCCAGCCCCATCTGCAACCCGACCACCCGCGGATCGGCCGTAGCAAGAGCTGCGGCCATGCGCAAGGCCTTTGGCGACTCGATATTGAGCAGCATGCCGATCGGCCGCTTCACGCCGTTGGCACGCTCGGCCCGTCCGATCGCTTCAGAGGCGGCGCGTACCGCGTCCGGACTCTCGGGCTTGGGCAGGTTGATCACATGCACGCCAGCCAGCGCCACCGCCTGCACATCAGCCTCGAAATGGACTGAGTCGATCGCATTGACGCGAACGATGATGATCTTGCCGCTGGCCGCAGGGGCAGCAGTACGCAGCCAGTCACTCACCGCTGCGCGGGCCTCTGGTTTGCGGGCCTCAACCACCGCATCTTCGAGATCGAGCGAAATTGCATCGGCAGCGGTCGCCAGCGCTTTCGAAAACAACTCGGGTCTGGACCCGGGAACGAATAATTTGCTTCTCATCGCCGGAGTGTCGACGCTTTGACAGAAAAGATAAACAAATGCTCAAAAAAATCATCTATCAGTTTCGTCAATTTCGCCATCCAGCCTTGAGTTCAAGGCCGGTGCTGCTGGGTGCCATGGCAGAATCCCCGGGCCTTCCGGGGTGAATGCATGCCGACAAATGGCCATGGGTTCCTTGCAGCGCCAGCGCTGCGCCATCTTCAATCGCCCCGCTCGACCGGGGCCGCCAATTGGAAAAAAATGACTGCTGCCACTTACGACATTCTGGGTATCGGCAATGCCATCGTCGATGTCGTCGCCCGCACCGATTCGGCCTTTTTAACGCGCCACGACATGCACAAGGGCTCGATGCGCTTGATCGACAGCGCCGCCGCTGACGCGCTTTATGCCGACATGCCCGCCGGAATTGAAAGCAGCGGCGGTTCGGCCGCCAACACCTGCGCTGTTGCCGCCGGATTGGGTGCCCGCGTTGCCTATATCGGCAAAGTCGCAGCCGACCAACTGGGTGATGTGTTCCGCCACGACATCGAAGCCGTCGGGGTTCATTTCCCCACGGCTTCACTTTCAGGTGGGGCGCCGACCGCACGCTGCCTGATCCTGGTCACGCCCGATGGTCAGCGCACGATGAACACCTTCCTCGGCGCCTGTGTCAGCTTGAGCGTTGCTGATGTCGACCCCGCGCTGGTCGCCGCTTCGGCAGTCACCTACCTCGAGGGCTATCTGTTCGATCCCGAAGAAGCCCAGGCCGCCTTCAAGAAGGCCGCAGCCATCGCCCACCAGGCTGGCCGCCAAGTCGCGTTGACCTTGTCTGACGCTTTTTGTGTCAATCGCCACCGCGCCGCTTTCCTCGACCTGGTCGCCAACGACGTCGACATCCTGTTCGCCAATGAGGCGGAGATCACTGCACTCTACGAACGCAATAGCTTCGAGGAGGCGGCCGAGGACGCACGCCAGCATGTCAGCATCGCCGCCCTGACCCGCAGCGAAGCCGGCAGCCTGATCCTGCGCGGCAGCGAAACGGTGCTGATCGCCGCCGAGCCCGCCAGCCTGGTCGACACAACCGGCGCTGGTGACGCCTATGCGGCGGGTTTCCTGGCCGGCTTGACTGCGGGCCGGAGCCTCGAGATCTGCGGCAAGATGGGCAGCATTGCCGCGGCCGAAGTGATCGGCCATTACGGGGCCAGGCCGGAAACCGATCTGCGCCGCCTGATGCCGGGCTGAACGATTCGCAGCAGGGCTGCAAATTGAACTACTATCAGCGCCAAAGCAAGAGGATTGACCGCAGAGTCAAGCTCGTTGGGTAAAGAAGACGCTTGTTCGCGAGCCTGAATCGTTCGCCGGGCAAGCTGCCTGCAAGTTCAATCGGAGGAGACCTAGATGAACCTGAAAGCCAAGTTCCTGTTTGCAGTGCTGGCCGGCACGCTGGCCCTCGGCAATGCCCTCGCGCAGCAGCCGATCATCATCAAATTCAGCCATGTCGTGGCCGAGGACACGCCCAAGGGCAAAGGCGCCTTGAAATTCAAGGAACTGGCCGAAAGCCGCACCAAGGGTCGGGTCAAGGTCGAGGTCTACCCGAACAGCCAGCTGTTCAAGGATGGTGAAGAGATGCAGATGCTGCAGCTGGGCAATGTGCAGATGCTCGCGCCATCGGTGTCCAAATTCGGACCACTCGGCGTGCGCGCCTTCGAGGTCTTCGACCTGCCCTATATCTTTGACAACGCCAAGGATCTGCACAACGTCACCCAAGGGAAGATCGGCAAGCAGCTGTTCGACAAGCTCGACAGCAAAGGCATCATCGGCCTGGCCTATTGGGACAATGGTTTCAAGCAGATGAGCTCGAACAAGCCGCTCAGAACACCGGCGGATTTCCGTGGCCAGAAGTTGCGCATCCAGTCGTCCAAGGTCCTCGACGGCCAGATGCGCGCACTCGGTGCGACGCCGCAGATCATGGCCTTTTCCGAGGTCTATCAGGCGATGCAGACCGGCGTCGTCGATGGCGGCGACAACACGCCTTCGAACATTTACACGCAGAAGATGCATGAGGTGCAGAAATACATGACGATCTCCGACCATGGCGTGGTCGAGTACGCGGTGATCGTCAACAAGGCTTTCTGGGACGGCTTGCCCGCCGACATCCGCGCCACGCTTGACGGCGCGATGAAGGAAGCGACCAATTTCACCAACGAAATCGCGCAAAAGCAGAACGACGAGGCGATGGAGAAGATGAAAGCCTCGGGCAAGATCCAGTTCATCACCCTGACTGCTGATGAGAAGAAAGCCTGGAAAAAGGCCGTGCTGAAAGTCCACCGTGACAGCGAAGCGACGATCGGCAAGGAGTTGATCCAGCAGATCTACAAGGAAACCGGGTTCGACCCCGAAGCACTCTGAGCCGCGCAGCAGGCCCGGGAGCAAGCGTGAACAAGGTCCTCGATCATCTGGAGGAATGGCTGATCGCCTTCATGATGGGTGCGGCGACGATCGTCATCTTCTTGTCGGTCGTGCACCGCTACGCTTCCGGCGTGCCCTGGCCAGCGCTGCAGGATTGGCTGCTGACGATCAATTTGAGCTGGGCGCAGGAGCTGTGCATTTACTTGTTCATCTGGATGGCCAAATTCGGCGCTGCCTATGGCGTGCGCACCGGCATCCATGTCGGCGTGGACGTGCTGGTGAACCAGTTGAACGACCGCTTACGCGCCAGATTCATCCTCTTCGGCCTGCTCGCCGGCGCGCTGTTCACCGGCATCATCGGCTCGCTCGGCGCCAAATTCGTCTGGGCCATCGGCATGACCGACCAGGTTTCGCCCGACCTCGAGTTGCCGATGTGGATCCCTTTTTTGGCGATCCCCTGCGGCTCCTTCTTGATGTGCTATCGCTTCTTGCAGGTCAGCTGGTCATTCTGGAAAACCGGCGACCTGCCGCACCATGACCATGGCTATGTCGAGGGCGTGACGCCGATAGAGGATGAAACGCCGGCAGTGGCTGGAGCGTCCAAATGACCGCCACGATCATCTTCATCCTGCTGTTCGCCTTGATGCTGACCGGCATGCCGGTCTCGATCTCGCTCGGGCTGACGGTGCTGACCTATCTGTTCACCCTGACCCAGGTGCCGATCGAATCGGTGGCGCTGAAGCTGTTCACTGGCATCGAGCGCTTCGAGATCATGGCGATCCCGTTCTTCATTCTGGCGGGCAACTTCCTTACCCATGGCGGCGTCGCGCGACGCATGATCAATTTCGCCACCAGCCTGATCGGCCATTGGCATGGTGGCCTCGGTCTGGCCGGCGTGATGGCCTGCGCGCTCTTTGCCGCGGTGTCGGGCTCCAGCCCAGCGACCGTCGTGGCGATCGGTTCGATCATTCTGCCAGCGATGGTCAAGGCCGGCTTTCCAAAGCGTTTCGGCGCCGGAGTCATCACGACTTCGGGGGCGCTGGGCATCCTGATTCCGCCGTCGATCGTGATGGTGATGTATTCGGTGGCGACCAACACCTCGGTCGGCGCGCTGTTCATGGCCGGCGTTGTGCCGGGGCTGATCCTGGCCGCGATGCTCGGCTTCGTGACCTGGTACCGGGCCTGGAAAAACGATTACCCGCGGATGCAGCTGTTTCCGGGGCGCAGCGCCACGCAGGCAACGATCGCTTCAGTCGGTGGCCTGGTGGCCAGCTTGTTCTTCATCAGCGCACCAATCCTGGCCGCCTGGCTGTGGCTCAAGAGCGGCCAAGGCGGCGGCCTGCTGACGGTGCTGTTCGGCATCGTCTGGCTGATCGTCGCGCGCTTGCTGACGCGCAGCAGCTTTGCCTTGCGACTGGTTTTCACGCTGGCCTTCCTGCTGACAATGCCGCTGCTGCTGTATGGCATCAGCCTGCTCCTGCTTAGCGATTCCAGCTATGTCCTGCCACTGCTGGTCCTGCTCTGGCTGCCGATCGCCTGGCGGATGGCGAAATCAGCCGATCTGCTGTGCGGCATCGGTTTCGAAGCGCGCCATGAGGCCTTGCAGGTCTGGAATGCCTTCTGGGAAAGCGTCTGGGGTCTGCTGCTGGTGATCGTCGTGCTCGGCGGCATCTATTCAGGCGTGTTCACTCCGACTGAAGCTGCCGCGATGAGTGCGGTCTACGCCTTCATCGTCGCGGTCTTCGTGTACAAGGACATGGGGCTCAAGCAGGTGCCCAAGGTGCTGCTCGACTCGGCCAATATGAGCGCGATGCTGCTCTACATCATCACCAACGCCGTGCTGTTTTCCTATCTGTTGACCTCGGAGCAGATCCCGCAACAACTGGCCGACTGGATGATTGGCAAGGGGCTTGGCTCGATGGCCTTCTTGCTGATGGTCAACCTGCTGCTGCTGATCGCTGGCAATGTGATGGAGCCTTCGTCGATCGTGCTGATCACCGCGCCAATCCTCTTTCCGGTGGCGATGAAACTGGGCATCAACCCGGTGCATTTCGGCATTCTGATCACGGTCAACATGGAGATCGGCATGTGCCACCCGCCGGTCGGACTCAACCTCTATGTCGCTAGCGGGCTGACCAAGATGGGTATCACCGAGCTGACCATCGCGGTCTGGCCATGGCTGCTGACGATGCTGGTGTTCCTGGTCTTCGTCACCTATGTGCCAGCGCTGTCGCTGTGGCTGCCGCGCTTGCTGGGCATGATGTAGCCGGCTGTTTCAGCCGATTTCAACCACACCCTGCATCGTCAGCCAGCCCTGATGATCCTGTGCCCAGAGGCGCACCGTCTTGCCATCGGCCGAGGGCTGGCCATTGAGGCGCATTGGATGTTGGTCGAAGGTCGGCCGCAAGGCCTTGAAGCTGAAGCTGCGGATGAACGCGTCCGGTGCATGGCGGCGCACCAGATCGACCAGCAGCGTGGCAATCAAGGGGCCATGCACGATCAGGCCCGGATAGCCCTCGACTTCGGTCACATATTGGCGGTCGTAATGGATCCTGTGGCCATTGAAGGTCAGCGCCGAATAGCGGAACAGCAGCACCGCATCGGGGACGATCTCGCGCTGCCAGGCCGCGCCAGCCTCGGCCGCCAGCGGTGCCGCCACCGGGTCATCAGGCCTTGCCCCAGCGCGGTAGACGATGTCATGTTCCTCGGTCAGGGCCAACCCCTGCTCGTTATGCAGCAGATGCTTGACCAACACGAACAGCAGGTCGCCGCTGCGGCCTGACTTGTGCGTGACCGACTCGATGTTGGAAACCCGCTGCACCTTGTCGCCAAGTTTGAGCGGGTTTTGCGCCTGCCAATGCAGGCGGCCACCGGCCCACATGCGGCGCGGCAAAGGCACGGGCGGCAGAAAACCACCCCGCTTGGCATGGCCGTCCGAGCCGATTTCAGACTGCCTGTGCCGAGGCAAAAAGTAAAGCCAATGCCATAGCGCCGGCAGCGACAGCCCCGCTACCGGTTCCGGGTCATCGCGGTCCAGCGTCGCCGACATCGCGATCACCGGTGCGGCATTGATCTCGTCACTCAGCGTCTCGCTTTTGCCGACCCAGCTTTGCAACTGTTGCAGCGCGTCTGCGTCCAGCGTACGGAGGTCATTGCTCATCGGATCATCCTTGCCGGGATAAAAACTCGGATCGCCAGCATTGCCTCAGTCCGGCTTGATCCTGGCGCGCGCGATCACCGGTTTCCAGCGCAGCTTTTCCTGCTCGATGAAGCGGCCAAATTCGGCGGCATTGCTGCCGACCGCCAACGCTGCTTCGCTTTCCAGCAACTTGACTGCCGCCGGATCCCTGACCGCCTGCGCCGCTGCGGCTGAGAGCTTGTCGGCATGGGCTTGCGGCAGCGATGCGGGCGCCAGCATGCCGTACCACTGCGTCATCTCGAAACCGGGAAAGCCCTGCTCGGCCACGGTCGGTACATCGGGCAGTTGTGCCAGCCGCTGGCTGCTGCCGGTGGCGATGCAGCGCAACTTGCCGGCCTTGATGAACTGCATCACGGCCGGTGCGCCGACGGCAGCGGCATCGAGCCGCCCGCCCATCAAATCGGTCAGCTGCGGGCCGGTGCCACGATAAGGGACATGCAGCACGAAGATATTGCTGGCCATCTTCAGGTATTCAAAGGCCAGATGCCCGGCACTGCCATTGCCGGCTGAACCATAGTTCAAGCTGCCGGGTTTGGACTTCGCCAGCGCGATCAGCTCGGTCAGGTTTTTCACCGGCAGATCGGGGCGCACCACATACAGGCTGGGCACTTTGGACAGCAGTGAGATCGGACGGAAGGCTTTCTCCGCGTCATAGGGCAGCTTGTCGAAGATGAAGGGATTCACCGCCAGGGTGCCGATGTGGCCAAGGATCACCGTGTGTTGGTCATCGGAGCGGGCCACTTCGCCCATGGCCACATTGCCCGCACCACCGGGCTTGTTGTCGACATAGACGCTCTGCCCCAGCAACTTGGCCAACTCGACCGCGGTCGCGCGGGCGACGATCTCCGAACTGCCGCCGGGGGCGAAAGGCACAACAAAGCGGATCGCCTTGTTCGGCCAGACCGACTGGGCGCGCACCGCGATCGGCAGGCCGGCCAAGGCGGCTGCGGCAAATGCGAGCGCATCGCGCCGGTTCAACGGGTTTGCATTCATCAAGGCTTTCGGTGTTATTGCTGTCCCGATCGTAGCGTTGAACATGGCCTCAACGGCGCGCTTTGATCCAGGCTTCAATGCGCAGCGTCAACGCGGCCAGCGGCACCGACCCGGTATCGAGCACCGCATCGTTGAATTCACGCAGGTCAAAGCGGGGGCCGAGTTCTCGCTGCGCCATGGCCCTGAGCTCCGAGATCTTCAACTGCCCAATCTTGTAGGCCAGAGCCTGGGCGGGGGTGTCGATATAGCGGTCGATTTCATTGACGATGTCCTGCTCGGTCTTGGCGGTATGGGCCTTGAAATAGGCGATGGCCTGTTCGCGACTCCAGCCCTTGGCATGCATGCCGGTGTCGACGACCAGGCGCACGGCGCGCCACATCTCATAGGTCAGTTGGCCGAAGCGGTCATAGGGGTCGTCATAGAGCCCCATCTCGTAGCCCAGTTGCTCCGCATACAAGGCCCAGCCTTCGCCATAGGCGACGAAATAAGCGGTCTTGCGGAACATCGGCAGCCCGGGCAATTCCAGCGCCCTGGCGAACTGGAAATGGTGACCCGGCACCGCTTCATGCAGGGTCAGCGGAATCATCTCCCAGGTCGGTCGGGTCTCGGGCTTGTACAGATTGACATAGTAGTAACCAGCGCGCGTGCCGTCGGCCGCCCCGCCCTGGTAATAGGCGGTAGTGGTATCAGGCGCCACGTTATCCGGAATCGCCCGCACGCCATAGGGCAGCCGCGGTTGGGTC
>CAIJIT010000109.1 GCA_903820745.1 uncultured Burkholderiales bacterium | reverse complement strand
GGCCACCTGCAGGCGCTCGCCATAGTCCTTGGACACCTCGTCCAGGATCGGCGCAATCGCCTTGCACGGGCCGCACCATTCGGCCCAGTAATCGACCAGTACCGGCTTGCTGGCCTGGATCACATCGGTGTCGAAAGAGGCATCGGAAATATGTTTAATCAGTTCACTGCTCATTGGGGGTCCTTGGACTTGCCGGCCGCCAGGCCAGCGTATTGCCAGTCAGGGCTGGCATCAGGGCAGATTGATTCTGACACAAAGAGCCACTGCGTTCTTGAGTGGTGCGATCAGGCAGGGCATCGATTCGTTCCGCAAGGTCTGAATTCACGTTTTTGCACCCTGGACCCGGCCTGAATTTGCTTGCTTGAAAGGGCGGATTCAAGCCGCCGATGTGACTATTTGCCAGTTGATTTTGGATTGTTCCAGGAAGGGCTGAAAAAACGCGCTAGAATGGCGGTCTTGATCGGGGCGTAGCGCAGCCTGGTAGCGCATCTGGTTTGGGACCAGAGGGTCGTGAGTTCGAATCCCACCGCCCCGACCAAGACCCAATACAAAGGCCTCCAAGTAGCGATACTCGGAGGCCTTTTTCCTGGGTAAATCAATGTTTTCCCCTGCAACGGGGGACAAGGACAAACATTGACAGCCAGCCCGAGGCGGGGGTACATGTGGGGGTTCGAAGTCGAATGAGGTACCCGGCTCAATCATGGGTCGGCACAACCCTTAAAAATGGCTCCGCTTTCGGTCGGCACCAATAAGAAAAGGTTCAATAAGGACTGCTCGAGGTTGTGCCGAAATCTTCAAGGTGCCACGCCCAAAACCGCTGTTTGTAAAATCTCCGGTGCAAATTCTCCGAACTGCGGCATTGGCCCATTGGGGTCCTTGGCAAGCTCATCGATGCGGCGCAGCGCCACCGCGCCCTCACGGTAGGGTTCCTGCATGAATGCAGCCACTTCCTTCTCAGTCATCCTGCCACCCTGCAACGACAGGCTTTCAATGGAGTCGTCTGACAGTTTTTCGAAGTAGTCCGGCTCCACTGTACAAAGGTAGCGCTTCGCCGCGACATGCAAACGGATCGGCTCGGTCACGCCTGGACCGAAATAGCGTTTGAGCCAGTCTGCGCCAATGTTTTCGTGCTGGTCATCGGTGCCCAAGGCGGCAGGATGGTCGCCGAGGTCATGCACCATGTGGCCAATGTCGTGCAGCAAGGCAGCAACCACAAGAGACGCGGGCAAACCTTGAGCACGCGCGTGGTAGGCGGATTGCACGGCATGCGCGCGCTGGTTAATGAGGGTCAGGCCGTATTGGCCAGTGGCGCGACCATCGTAAATGGACGTCAGGGTGTCGAGTGTCGGCTGTTGGTCCGATGTTGCAGTTGTCATGGTCCGGTCCTGTGGAGGAAGGTCGATTAGAAATGAATCCCTTGCTCGCGCAGTGTTCGGGAAATCGCGTCGACGGCGAGCGAGATCTCGTGTGCGCCGATGGCGCCAATGCATCCCACACGAAAGGTTTCGATCTGGGTCAGTTTTCCGGGATAAAGGATAAATCCCTTGTCGCGCACGCCTTGGTAAAGCCTGTTGAAATCGAAGTCAGGATGGGCCGGCGCATGAAATGTCACGATGATGGGCGCCTGGAGTTCATCGGCCAGAAACGTGTGTAAACCAAGCTCACGCATGCCCTTCACCAGGGTATTGCAGTTGTTCTGATAGCGGGCACCGCGCGAAGCTGTGCCGCCCTCTGCAAGGAATTGGTCGAGGGCTGCACGCAAGGCGGCGAGGACATGGGTGGGCGGCGTGAAGCGCCATTGCCCTGTTTTGCGCAGATACGCCCATTGATCGTGAAGATCCAGGGCAAGTGAGTGACAAGTACCCGCAGCGGCCGCGATTTTGTCCTGACGTGCAATCACGAAGCCCATGCCCGGCACGCCTTCAAGGCATTTGCCGGAGGCTGCGATCAGTGCATCGATGGGTGTGTGGGCCAGATCAATGGGCAGTGCAGCAAACGAGCTCATCGCGTCCACGATCAGGCTGCGTCCTTGATCGGCCACCCGCTGAGCGATCTCATTCAGGGGGTTCAAGATGCCGGTACCGGTCTCGCAATGGACCAGTGCCACGTGGGTGATGTGGGTATCGGCAACCAGGGCCGCTTCGATGCGCTCGGGGTTTGCGGGTTCATCCTCGCGATGGTCGATGACCACGGCCTGTCGCCCCAGGTAGCCCAGGATGCGAACTATCCGCTGGCAATAGGCGCCGTTGTTGGGCACCAAGACCTTGCCATCACGCGGCACCAGGGTACCCAAGGCCGCTTCGACCGCAAAGGTACCACTGCCTTGCAGTGGGATGCAGACATGAGTGTCCTGTGCGTTTGCAATCTGCGTGATGTCGTGGCAAACCGAGGCGGTGAGCTGGTTGAACGATTGGTCCCATGAACCCCAGTCAACCAGCATGGCTTGCTTGGTTTGAGTGCTTGTTGTCAGCGGCCCGGGGGTGAGCAGAATCGGTGTATTCATGGCTTGGCTCTTCAGGGAACAATGGCGGCGCGCAGGACGCGTTGCGAGGAGGCATCAGCCATCGCCTGGGTGACTTGATCAAGCGGATAGCGCCCGTCCACCAGTTCGGAAAATGGGTAGCGAGTCTTGTTTGCAACCACGAAATCCAGAGCCTCGACCAAGTGGCGGGGATGGTAGTTGTGGATGCCACGCAGAGTCACCATCTTGCGCACAATGCGGTTTGCATCGATCGTGACCTGGGCGCCCGGGCTTACCAGCCCGGCAATGACATAGGTGCCGCCAATTCGAACCATGTCCAGACCCAGGGTGATGGCTTCAGCTACGCCGCAGACTTCGATGACTGCGTCGGGGCCTACGGGTTGGCAATGTGCGTTGATGGATTCAAGCAGTTGTACTTTGTCCATCGATGGGTCGAGTGCCAGATCCACCCCGAAGCGATGGGACTGGGCACGGCGCGCAGCATGAATGTCCAGGCCAATGACATAGCGGGCACCGCGTGACTTGGCCAGTGCGGCACCGTACAAGCCCAGCAACCCCATACCCTGGACGACCACGGTGCTACCTAGTCGGATATTGGCCGCCTCGGTCACTGCCACCATGGTGGCGACACCGCAGTTGATGGGTGCGGCCTCAGCATCGGTTAAAGAGTCAGGCAGACGCAGGATCCACGACTTGGGCAGAACGTAGCAATATTCTGCAAAGCCGCCATGGTGGTGTGGCGCGGTGGTAACGGCCATGTGCCCGTATTTTTCAACACCTGGCGATTTTTGCGGCAGGTCCAGCACGTCAGTGAAGTAGTTGCCATGCGGAATGAAGAATTCGCTCCAAGTAATGCGATCACCTATCGCCAGAATTTCACCGCGCATGTCGCAGGTGAGTTCCTGGCCCAGCGCAACGATACGGCCGACGATCTCATGGCCCAACAGGCCGGGGCATGGGTTGGGTCGATGACCTTGGTACGAGTGGATATCGGAGCGGCAAATGGTGGACATGCTCACGCGCACCAACGCTTCCCTTGGACCCGGCGCACGCAAGGGATAAGACTCAACCTGGAAGGGCGCGTTGGGCTCGGTATAAACGGCCACCCGCCCTGAGGCCGGGTGGGTCATGCGCCCACCACCTCGGTGCCGTTGATCGCGTAATCGAAGATCTGGTGGCTTTTCAGCGCGTTGTTTGCAGCCAGCCGGGCATAGTCGGTGTTGAGCGGGCGGTTGAGAATGAAGGGCACACGGGCTTCGGCAACTGCGCCGTGGCTGCGCAGACGTGCGTCTGCGAGGTTGGAAAGATCGTGTTCGGATTGGCTAGCGCCAATGACCGTGCCAGCGTCACCAATAACTGCCACATCACCTTCACGGTCCGCGGGCAATTCGAATTGGCGGCAGACATCTTCCCGGTTCAGCGCCAGGGCAACCCCGGGAATGTCGCGCACCGTTGCGATGATGGCTTCGGGCGAGACTCGCGAGTCGCGAATCCAGATCCTCACAAATCCGCCCAAAGCGCCATGGTGGCGTACAAATGCATCGGTGATGGGGCAAATCACCTTGGTCGTGCCGGTACCAAATGTCTGGTCCAGGACGTCTTGAAGGTAAATCACCTTGGGACTGCCATCGGCATTTGATTTGTCGTTCATGCCATGGTCAGCAGTCAGAGCCACCGTCGCCCCCAAGGCAGCGAGTCGACCAAATGCATCATCAAGACGCTGGTAAAAGGTGTTCGCCACTGGGTCACCAGGTGCGTACTTGTGCTGGATGTAGTCGGTCAATGACAGAAAGAGCAGGTCGGGTTTGTCACGTTCAAGCAGTTTGATGCCCGCTTCAAGCACCAAGAGTGAAAGGTCCATCGAGTAGATGTCGGGTTGCGGCATGCCCACGAGTTCGAGGACGTTTTGAATACCGTTCTCAGCCAAGGTGCATTGACTCGCGAGCTCGGAAGAAAAACTGATGTTGCCACGGCTGAGGTCCAAATCCTTGCCCAGCTGTTTACGCAGTTTGTCTTTCGCGGTGATCGAGACCACGCGGGCACCTGCATCCGCAAAGGTGGCCAGGATGGTGCGACTGCGTAAAAGCTCCGGGCCCGTCATGACTACAGCATCGCCATGCTCGTTCAGGTAATAGTTGCCCGAGATACCGTGCACCGCAGGCGGCGCACCGGTAATGAGCGACATGTTGTTGGGGCAGGTGAAACTGGGCACGGTACCGTCAGCGATACCCGCAAATCCCTCGCGCATGAAGCGCGCGATGTTGGGAATGATCCCATCCTTCAAACCCTGCTCGATGTAGGCGGGGTCACCGCCGTCGATACAGACAACGACCACGGGCTGTTGGGGCCAGCGGTAGCTGACGCCATTGAGTTCTAGGGTTTTCATGCGCTGTAATTTGAGTGGATCAAATGCTCCAGCGCCGAATGCGGGCCGAGAGGACATCGATCAAGGTGACAGAAACAATGATGATAAAAAGGATGGCAGCCGTCTCTGCATAGTCAAAGCCACGGATGGACTCGTGCAGCACAACGCCAATGCCACCCGCGCCGACCATGCCGACAACAGAGGCAGACCGAACGTTTGATTCGAAACGGTAGAGGGAATACGAGATCCACAGTGGCAACACTTGCGGAATGACGCCGTAGAGGATTTCCTCCAGCGCGTTGGCGCCGGTGGCGCGTACGCCCTCGACGGGACGCGGATCTATCGCCTCTACCGCCTCGGCAAACAGCTTGGCCAATACGCCGGTCGTGTGAATCCAGAGCGCCATCACGCCCGCAAATGGTCCCAGGCCCACAGCGACGATAAACAACATCGCAAACACCATTTCATTGATGGCGCGAAAGGAATCCATCAAACGGCGCATCGGCTGATAGACCCAGGCAGGCGCTATGTTCTCGGCGCAAAGCAGGCCGAAAGGAACAGCGCAGACGATCGCCAAGACAGTGCCCCAAATGGCAATGTGAATGGTGATGATCATTTCACTCAGGTAAATGCGCCACTCATGAAAGTTTGGCGGAAAAAATTCCTTGCCAAAAACGGCCATATTGGCTGAGTCCTCAATCAGCGCCATGGGACGCATATCGGCACCCTTCCATGACCAAATCAGCAACATCAACAAGACCCCCCAGGCCAGTTGCGTGCCGAGGCTCGTCGCCGGAGGGGCAAGGGGAATGTCTTTGATGGTGGGCTTGATGGTCATGAAAGGGCGTCTGATTGCGTCAGTGGGCTACTTCAGCTTGGCCAGCACTGCAAGCTTGGCATCGATCTCGTCGAGTTTGACCTTCTTGTCGGCAGCATTCATGTTCTCATCAGCTTCGGCCTTTTTGCGGTCCTTGAAAAGTTCAAGTTGACGGATCGGGATCAGCTGCGCATCGGTCGAGGCCTTGAAACCAGCCAGGCGATACATATTCTTGAGAATTTCCTTCTCACGCTCGTCTTTTCCATAGCCGGTTACAAAGTCCTGAACCTTTTTCTTGACGTCTGAGGGCAGGTCTTTGCGCCAAACCAGCGGATCGCGAGGAATCAAAGGCGAAGTCCAGAGAATGCGAATCTGTTCCATTTTCTCGGGCGACTTTTCCTTCATCTTCTCGGTCATCTCACTGTTGCTGGTGGCGAGATCGACTTGCTTGTTGAGCACTGCGAGGAAATTGCCCTCGTGATTGGACGAGCGCATGACCTTGAAGTGGGTCTTCGGATCCAGATTGTTCAGGGTGAAAACGTAGTAGCTGGGTACCAGCGTGCCAGAGGTAGAGGAGGGGTCACCAATGCCGAACGTATATTCCTTGCCGTTTTTCAAGACCTGATCCAGCGTTTTGATCGACGAGTCTTTGTGCGTGATCAGGTAAGAGTAGTAGCCAGGGGTACCGTCCAGGTCTACAAACTGTGCGAAAACTTCGCCGCTGGAGCGGTCGACTGCGTCAATTGCGGCCTTGTTTCCGTACCAAGCAATATGCACCTTGTTGAATCGCTGTGCCTCAATGATGCCTGCGTAGTCGGTGGCGTAAAAGCCATTGACTTTGATGCCAACGGACTTGCTCATGTCGGCAAGGAACGGCTCCCACATTTGTTTCATGGCGCCGGCTTTTTCGGTTGCGATGATGCCAAAGTTGAGTTCCTTGATATCGGCAGCGCCGGCGACGCTGCCGGCAGTAATCGCCAGTGCCGTCAGGATGAGTTGCATTTTTTTGATCATGTGAATTCCTTTTCAGAAGTTGCGGAAGGGGGCGTGTCAGACAAATGCAGTAGCGCCGATTGAAGGAAGAAGCGCTACGGGTAAAGATTCGCTTGATGTGTGGGTGGTGGTAAAGAATTCGCGCGCGCTGCTCCCGTAAAGCTCAGCAAGCAAATCGGGGGTCAGCGCCGAGGAGGGCCCGTCGTACACCACGCGCCCTGCATGGAGCGCAATCGTGCGAGGGCAATAACGGACCGCAAACTCGACCTGATGCAGCGAGACCAGGACCGTGCACTTGTGCTTTTGATTCATTTCCTTGAGCAGTTCCATGACCTTGCGCGAAGACTCCGGGTCCAGCGATGCAATCGGTTCATCAGCCAGAATGAGGCGCGCGCCTTGTACCAGGCATCGCGCCAGCGCTGCACGTTGCTGCTGGCCGCCCGAGAGCGTTGATGCGCGTTGCCAGGCGGTCTGCTCAATGCCTACCGATGCAAGTGCCTCCAGCGCTTTTTGTCGCTGCTCGACAGTGAAGCGCATCAACAGGCTGCGCCACCAGGGGGTTTGATAGAGTTGTCCAATCAGCACGTTGGTGATGACGGGTAGACGATTGACCAGATTGAATTGCTGGAACACAAAGCCGACGCGGTTGCGTACTTGCCGAAAGCAGGGCAAGAGTTTTCCACCGGCTTGCACCGTTTGCCCCAGAACATCGATCTCACCACTGTTGGAGGTAACAAAACCGGGCAGATGCCGCAGCAGTGTGGATTTGCCCGAGCCCGATGCCCCGAGCAGGGCCACCATTTCGCCTTCGCGAATCTCCAGGGATACCTTGTCCAGCGCCTGGCAATTGGCATAGGACTTACTCAGCTCGCGCGTGACCACGGCAAACGACATCGGTTTCTCCACTGTCATCGGATTGCAATGTTCGCGAGCTTAAAATTCAAATGTGTCAAATTGTTGACAATCTACGATTTGTCAAAAATGTGGCGAGGCCATTCACACCCTATGAAGAATTCATGACATTTGCACAAACTTTGGGTGTTCTAAAACACCATTCCATGCCGTCGCTGGTTCAGGAAGAGCTCGAACGAATGCTGCGAGGGGGTGCCTTTGCGCCTGGCGATCCGCTGCGGGAAGCTTCGCTTGCCACCCAACTTGGGGTGTCACGCGGGCCTATCCGTGAAGCATTTCGGTCGCTGGAGGAAAAGGGGCTTGTGCGGGTTGAGAAGAACCGCGGTGTTTTCGTGCGAATCATCACCCCACAGGAAGCAGACGACATCTTTGAAGTGCGTACTGCACTTGAAAAACTGATCGTTTCCAGAGTTGCCAAAACGCCGGAGTGCCTGGCCGATTCAGGTTTGCCCGAACTGTTGAGCAAAGCGGAAAAACTTGCAGCCGAGGCCGATTTTTCCGGCTGCCACGCGCTGAATGTCCAGTTTCATGAGCGGCTTGCCGAACTTGCAGGCAACGAGACTTTGCTTCACACCTACCGGCGACTGGTCAATGAGCTATCGCTTTTCCGCCAGCAGGCGCATGCAAGTTCGCCGGACGCATCGACATTGCGACGCTCAGTGGTTGATCATCAAAATCTCTTTACTGCCTTGGTTGAAGGCAACAAGCGCAAAGCCTTGGGCGTACTCAAACTCCACGTCGAAGAGAGCCGCAAGCGATTGAAATCCGTTTTGTCAAAACCCTCAAACGTCATCTTATGAAGTTCCACTCTGAAGCCCTGCGCATAGGCGGGCAACGCATCAACCGCGATCGTGTGATCGAGATTCACAATCCCTATACCGGTGATTGCATCGGCACGGTGCCCAAGGCGGGTGTCAGCGATGTGCGACAGGCATTTGAAATCGCCCAGGCCTACCGTCCCCGGTTGAGCCGCTACGAGCGTTCCAACATCCTGCACAGGGCCGCAGACATCGTGGTTGCGCAGGCCGATCGCATCAGTGACCTGATTACCTTGGAGTCTGGCCTTTGCAAAAAGGACAGTCTCTATGAAGCGGGTCGCGTACGTGATGTGCTGGTTTTTGGCGCCAACGCATCCTTGCAGGATGACGGCCAGATTTTTTCTTGTGACATTACGCCGCATGGTCGCCAGCGTCGGGTCTATACCCAGCGTGATCCGTTGTTGGGGGTGATCAGCGCGATCACGCCTTTCAACCATCCGATGAACCAGGTGGCCCACAAAGTGGTTCCAGCGATTGCCACCAACAATCGCATGGTGCTCAAACCGTCGGAGAAGGTGCCACTTTCTGCCTTGATGCTTGCCGATATTTTGTACGAAGCTGGCTTGCCACCGGCGATGTTTCAGGTCGTCACGGGCGACCCTGCCGAGATTGCGGACGAGTTGCTGACCAACCCGAATATTGACCTGGTGAGTTTTACCGGTGGTGTTGCAATTGGCAAACACATTGCACGCACGGCAGGCTACCGCCGGATGGTGCTCGAACTTGGCGGCAATGACCCGATCATCGTGATGGACGATGCGGATCTGGAGGAAGCGTCCTCACTTGCCGTTGCGGGCTCCTATAAAAATTCCGGCCAGCGTTGCACGGCCGTCAAACGCATTCTGGTTCACGCTTCGGTGGCCGACGCCTTCGTTGAGAAGTTGCTCGAAAAGACCAAGGCTTGGCAATACGGCAACCCCGCCGATCCGGGCATGGATATGGGCACCGTCATTGACGAACAGGCGGCGCGTTTGTTCGAGTCCCGCGTGAACGAGGCGGTGGCTCAGGGTGCAAAGCTGCTGGTCGGCAATCAGCGCGTGGGGGCGCTGTATTCGCCCACGGTGTTGGACCATGTCACACCCGATATGACGGTGGTGCGCGAAGAAACATTTGGACCGGTCTCACCGGTGATCCGATTCCACGATTTGGAAGAGGCGATTCGCATTGTCAATGGAACCGCCTATGGATTGTCTTCATCGCTATGCACCAACCGCCTTGATGCCATCACGCGTTTGGTGAACGAACTCCATGTGGGAAGCGTCAACGTGCGCGAAGTGCCGGGCTATCGATTGGAGCTCACGCCTTTTGGTGGCATCAAGGATTCAGGCCTGGGCTACAAGGAAGGTGTGCTCGAAGCCATGAAGAGCTTTACCAACGTCAAGACCTACTCCTTGCCCTGGCCGGCCTGATGTCTGCGGCTGTTGCCGGGCTGATCCTGCGCTCGGCATCGATCCATGCAGGGTAGAACCTTTGGTCAAAGCGCCTGATTCAAGTTGAAAATCCAGGCAACTCAAAAAACCCGCAGGGATGACCGTAGCGGGGTTTTTCTTGTCCGATGTGTGCCAAACCTCCTAATGCGTCTTGCGTGCCGGCATCAGCAAGATATTTCCACCTGCATTGCCGGAGCGTTCAGTGTTGGTGGCCCCACTGACGAAACCTCGTGACGCGAGCGACCAGTTTTCGGTGGCCACAGCAGGGCTGATCCAGCGCATTGATGGCCCTGCCAAACCGCCTTCGACGGCAGCGCAGACGATCCGCTCGCAGGCTTCGGAGGTGAGCCCGAGTGCCAGTCGCTGCCACCGCGAGTTGATCATTGGGTCGCTCCACAAATCCTCAATTGAATGGCGCAATTCCAGCAGCCCCGCGGGCCGCTTGGCGGCGCTGCGACGTTCCAGCAGCAAGGACATGAAATTGTCGAAGGCCCGTCGGGTCTCTTTTGAAGGCATCTGACCGGCAATCGATGAGCAGCGCCGACCATGACCGGCCTGGGTGAATTGCCGGCTCAGGATCAATTGCAGCGACTGCACCGGATTGAGCACCCGGAGCCGGTTCGGCGGCAGGACCAGCAGCGGGATGCAGGCCGCCTTGGCATGCGTCATCGGTGTGGCAAATGAAGCCAGCACCGCAAGCCTTGCCCATTCTTCGGCGGTCAAGATCAAGCGACATTCCTTCGCCTGCTGTGGTGCTGCCTTGACCTGCCGGGCCAGTGCCAGCAACTGATCGACGGTCTTGTCGGCCTTGGCCTGGTTGGCGCGCCGGCTCATCACTGCCAGATTGCCTGCGGCATAGGCGCCGTCATCGCAGACCCGGTCGACCGATGCATCCGACCAAATGCCGCTGCCATGGGTCAATGATTCGCGCGTGATCGGGCAGCAAGCCACATCAATCTGGCGCAGATAAGTGGGGCTCACCTCTGAGCGTTCAAACACTCGCCCGCGCCGCCAAGCCCCCATGCGCAGTTGCAGCCAGCTGCGGGAAAAGCGATTGACCAACAAGGTGCGCTGGCCGAAATTGAGCCGGCTTGCCTCCCAGCCCTGACGTACCGAACTCAAGGGGTGCAGATGCTCGCTCGGCGGCACGATGCCGTAATGGCCGAAGTCCCAGCCGATCTCAAAACCGGTATCGGCAAGACGTTCGTCGGCGAGCGCAGGCCGGACCAAAGTCAGCGTTTTGAAATGAGCCATGGCAAGATCCTGTCAACTGGGCAACAGGCTGATGCTATTCAAGCGGGCCGGTGAATTCAGATCCCTGGAATGCCAAGGAATGCAGCTTTGAGAACAAATTCGCAGTTTTCCAATTAGCTTGCTGCCAGTGGTTTTGCCTGGTCCGCTGCCGCTGTCGCTGCGTTCCGGGCTTCAGGCCGGCGCTACCAGGCTGATGCAGGAAAAGTCATCGAGTCGGTGTCGCGCCGCCAAATGGCAGAGTCGCTGCGTACGGCGAGCCACCAGGTTTGCATCGAAGCCAGCGGCTTTGGCTTGGCAAATGCCGCGGGCGTCAGCAACGCGACACACCAGGCGGGTGATGGATCCCGGACCGATCGGTATTGGATAGCGCCGACCTCGGCAGCGCGCGCGACGCTTGCAAAGGCTTGCGTGGCGCTGTAGTCGCTTGGGTGTTGCCACGCGGGGGCATCGGCGCTGAAGGGCGCCTGACGCAGATCGACCATTGAGGTGCTGACCTCGGCGGCGAAGGCGGTGTGGGCGACCGGCTCCAGCCTCTCCAGATCCACGGCATCCTTGAGAAACTTCCAGCGCCAATAGCCCAACTCGGCGCAGGCGGTGCGAACTGATTCTGCACCGTAGAAAACTCCCGGATCGGTCACAGCCCGAAAGCGGGAGCCGCTGCGCAGCGGGTTGTAGCGAAACGGCGTAGCCAGCAGGTAATCCAGACCGGCAGCGGTGGCGGGTTGGGCGGGCTTGCTGGCTTCGAGCAGGGTTTCGAGCAGGTCCTGCTCTTGGGCGTTGTCAACGATTTTCATGGTCGACGCCATATGCTGTGCTTCGACGATGCGCCAAATTTTGCCCCGCCAGGGGCTTGCCTCAGACGCGACTGCGTGAGGCATCCAGATATTGAACGACACGTACCAGTCCTTCCGCGCTGCGAATGAGTTCGATGGGCCGGCCATTCAATCCGAGGTTTTCGCTGGCAAGCCATTCGCGCGCTGTGGCTTCGTCGCCGACGATCGAGTCCAGTGAGCGAAACACGCGAACAAAGAGCAGGGCAAAGTCCCATTCCTTGCGCTCTGGAGCCAACTGATAGTCGCCGCTGTAAAGCCTTGTGATAGTGGGCGGGCTGACGCCGAGCACCTTGGCCAGCAGCGTCTTGGAGATCTCCAGTCGTTCAGCCGCCCGGGCCACGGCCTTGCTCAGCACGGCTGCTGCATCCGACTTTTTGGCGGTCTGTTTCGGCGCGACTGACATCAGAAGCCTCATTTTCAATAGAAATAATATAGCACTTAAATTTCTATAGAAATTTTATTTTTCGCCGGAAAACGGGCCGTATAGGCTTGTAGGCTGGCTTGCTCGACCCCAGCGCCTTGAACACCGCAGCCACCGGGTCTGAGTAAATGCTGGTCTGGAACTTGGCGAACAGTTCGTTGCATGTCAACGGGTGATGGGAAGTGCGCAACTCCGGGCTTGAGGGCGCAGTTTTAATCTTTGGGGTTGATGGAAGAGAGAGATCAATCCCTGGCCGCCCGAGGGCGGCCAGGGATTGCCCACCGGGTTGATTCGACGATTGCTT
>CAIJIT010000108.1 GCA_903820745.1 uncultured Burkholderiales bacterium | reverse complement strand
TGGTCCGAAACCTCAAGTTGGCCGAAAGCCCCGATATTCGCCAGCAATGGCTTGAAGAGGCCAAAGGCGTCGGCACGATTGAGCAATGGTTGATCGGCATTTTCCAGAAGAGCCTTGATGTCAAGCCGTCGCGCGAATCGAACGTCATCAGCGTCAGCTACAAGGCGCCCGACCCGAAGTTTGCTGCCGGCCTGGCCAATGCGTTCGTGCAGGCCTATCTCGAAACCAACCTCGAACTCCGGGTCGAGCCGGCCAAGCAGTTTTCGACCTTTTTCGAATCGCGCAGCAAGGAAGCCAGAGACGAAGTTGAAAAAGCCCAGTCGCGCCTGTCGGCTTACCAGCGAACCAAAGGCATCGTCGCATCCGACGAGCGCCTCGACGTTGAAAACAACCGGCTCAACGAGCTCTCATCGCAACTGGTCGGCCTGCAGGCGCTGGCCAGCGATTCGGGCAGCCGCCAGACTGCGGCAAAAGGTGAGGCAGCAGACAGGATGCAGGAAGTGCTTGTCAACCCCTTGATAGGTGGGTTGAAGAGCGACCAGGCCAGGCTAGAGGCCCGCATCGAGGAAATGAACGCCAAGTTCGGTGATAGCCACCCGCAGGTGCTTGAAGCCAAAGCCAATCTGGCCGAGTTACGCAAGCGCGTCCAGGCCGAGACCGCCAAGGTGACCGCCAGCCTGGGCCTGTCGAATTCAATCAACAAGCAGCGCCTTGGCGAATTGCGCACCTCGCTCGAAACGCAGCGCAACAAGGTGCTGCAGATGAAAGCAGTGCGTGACGAAGGTGCTGTGCTGCAGCGCGATATTGAAAACGCCCAGCGCAATTACGACCAGATTCTGCAGCGCCTGACCCAGACTTCGCTCGAAAGCCAGGCCACCCAAAGCAATGCTGCGGTGCTGACGTCGGCCGTGCCGCCGGCGGAGCCCTCGTCGCCGAGGATATTGCTGAATATGTTGCTGGCCATCGTGGTTGGCGCGCTGTTGGCCATTGGCTCGGCCTTGCTGCTTGAGTTGAGCGACCGGCGTGTTCGCAGCGCTGAAGACGTGGTGGGTGCAGTGGCCTTGCCGATCATCGGCGTGATGCCCAAGCCCACCGCCAAGCGCTTGTTTGGCCGTACGGCCAAGGCCAATTTGATGCAAGGTCGCCTGCTCAGCCTGTTGTCGCCTGGCGGAAGGGCTGCATCCGTATGAAAACAACCAGCAAGGCAACCGAGTCCGCACCCGTGAGCAATGCCCAATCGGCTCAAGCCAATTCTTCACTGCATACGCGCGTGATCGGCGACATCATCCGCGACGCCCGCAGCCTCAGCATCGCCGAGGTCGAAAAAGTGCTGGTCTACCAGCGCGAAAAAGGCCTGCGTTTCGGCGAAGCTGCGGTGGCCCTGGGCTTGGCCGGCGAAGACGATGTGCTGCACGCATTGGCGCAGCAGTTCAGTTACCCCTTGGCCAATGCCGAAAGGCGTTTATCCAGCCCTGAGTTGGTGGTCTTGAATCAGCCGTTCTCGGTACAGGCCGAGGCCGTGCGCGCAGCGCGCAGTCAGGTCAATATGCGCTTGCATGACGCCGCCGCCCCGCGCCTGGCCTTGGCCGTCATCAGCCCCGAAACCGGCGATGGCAAGAGCTATTTCACCGCCAACCTGGCCGTTGCCCTGGCCCAGTTGGGCGGGCGCACCTTGCTGGTCGACGCCGATCTGCGCGGCCCGCGTCAGCATGAAATTTTCCGTGTCCCCAACACCGCAGGTCTGTCCAACGTCTTGTCCGGCCGGGCCGAAGCGCAGGTGATCCAGTCGGTCGAGGGCATTCCCGCGCTGTTCGTCCTGCCTGGCGGGTCGATCCCGCCAAACCCGCTCGAGTTGCTCGAACGCCCGGCTTTCGGCCTGTTGATGCGAGAGCTCAGCGCCAAGTTCGACCATGTCATCGTCGACACCACCGCGGCCAGCTACGGTGCCGATGCCTGCGTGACCGCGGCCAGATGTGGCGCCGCACTGGTGCTGGCGCGCAAGAGCGCATGCAAGTACGCGGCGTTACAGGATCTGGTTGCCAGCATGCAAGGAAGCCCGGTCAAGTTGCTCGGAGCGATCGTCAACGAGTTTTGACCCCGCATCCCAGCCCAAGCCAGCCAGCATGTCCACTGAACTTTCCCAAGCAATGATCGGTTTGAAACGCCGAAATATTTTTCCTGTCGAGTTGCGGCCGTGGCTGCTGTTGATTGCCAGTGGCTTGGCGCTTTACGGGCCGACCGTGGTGGACTTTGTCAGCGGACCTTGGCAAGGCGACCGCAACTCGCATGGACCGATCGTGCTGGCCATCTCGGCCTGGTACTTCTACTTCCAAAGTAAGCGCCTGCTGACGCAAAGCGGGACGTTGCAAATTTTGCCGGCGCCTCTGGCGGGTTGGGCGACATTCTTGGCCGGGCTGTCGCTTTATGTCCTGGGGCGTTCCCAGTCGATAGCGCTGATTGAACTGGGTTCATTGATCCCGGTCCTGCTGGGACTGGTGCTGATCACCTTCGGTCCGGCGGTCGCCCGGCGTTTTGGGTTTGCCTTTTTCCTCTTGTGCTTCGCTGTGCCGCTGCCGGCTTCGGTGGTCGATCTGCTGACCCAGCCAATGAAGATCGGCGCCTCCTACGCCAGCGAGCAGATGCTGTTCTGGCTGGGCTATCCAGTGGCTAGGTCGGGCGTGATCCTGACGATCGGCGGTTACCAGTTGCTTGTGTCCGATGCTTGTGCCGGCCTGAATTCCCTTTTCACGCTTGAAGCCTTGGGGTTGCTTTACATGAATGTCGTCAGGCATGAGTCGGTATTCCGCAACTTCACGCTTGCCTTGCTGATCGTGCCGATTTCGTTTTCATCCAATGCCATTCGCATCCTGATCCTCGCCTTGCTGACCTATTACTTCGGCGATGAAGTGGGGCAAGGCTTTATGCACCAGTTGTCCGGCATGGCCTTGTTCCTGACTGCACTGA
>CAIJIT010000107.1 GCA_903820745.1 uncultured Burkholderiales bacterium | reverse complement strand
CGGTCTGCCGGTGCCCTTGAGCATCAGCGCTGCCGACTATCTTCCGATAGCCACCGACACTGCAACGCTGAAATTGACGCTCGATGCGCGTAAAGCTCCGATTCCCAGCACCACAATTTTCAACGCCAGCGATCCATCGACCTATACGCACTCGACCGCGACAAGTGTCTTTGATGCCTCCGGGACTCAAATTGATGTTCAAACCTTTTACGTCAAACGCAGCCCGACGGCCTGGGATGTTTTCGCCAGCGTCGGCGGCACCATGCTGCCTGCCAACCAAGGCCAGGTGGGGAGCTTGACCTTCGATGCGAGCGGCGCATTGACCAATACGACGTTGCCGGCGATACCACCGGCAGCAGCTGCCAATACCGCATCCCTCGGTGTGTTCGGCGTTCCGGTGGTGGCGGGGGCACAAAGCGTCAACTTCGACATGAGCAATACGGTTCAATTCGGGACTGATTTTTCAGCCACGATGGATCAAGACGGCAGCCCCCCCGGACATATGGTGGGCTACAGGATGGCCGGCGACGGCATCATCACGGCAAGCTACAGCAATGGTCAGACCGTCAAGATGGGGCAGGTTGTACTGGCCGGTTTCAAGAGCATGGATGGATTGGCCTTGAGCTCCAGTAACCATTGGCTGGAAACGACCAATTCCGGCCCCGCATCGCTCAATACTGCGGGCGCGGGTGGCTTGGGAACGCTCAATGCTTCGGCGACTGAAAACGCAAATGTTGACCTCACCTCCGAGATGATCAAGATGATTTCAGCGCAGCGCGTGTTTCAGGCTGCAGCGGAGATGGTCAAGAAGCAGGACGAAGTCATGCAGACCGTGGTCAACATTGGTCAGTGAGCCTTAGCTCGCTGAGTCATTCACCATGGACCGTCTGATTTATACCGCCATGACCGGGGCACGGCAAATCGTCGAGCAGCAGGCCACTGTCGCCAACAATCTGGCCAATGTCGGCAGCACCGGATTCCGGGCCCAAGTCGACACCTTTCGGGCCGTCCCAGTGGCGGGACCGGGTCTGCCGACCCGAACGCAGGTCCAGGACGATACGGTCGCGGCTGACATGTCGGCCGGAACGATCCAGACCACTGGCCGTAGCCTCGATGTCGCGGTTCAGGGCCCTGGCTGGCTTGCTGTGCAGGGCGCCAATGGCAAGGAAGCCTATACCCGCGATGGCGGTCTGACCTTGTCGAAAGACGGTGTGCTGCAAACCCACGGCGGCATGACCGTATTGGGTGAAGGCGGCCCGATCACCTTGCCTACCAACGCGTCCTTCAGCATTGGCCAGGACGGCACGGTGTCAGCCTTGGTGGCAGGAACAACGCCTGCCATCGTCAGCGTGGTGGGGCGGCTCAAACTGGTCAACCCGGCGCCGAAAAACATGTTGCGTGGCGATGACGGCTTGTTTCGCCAAAGCAACGGCGCGGTGGCCAAGGCAGATCAGGCGGTGGTCGTCGTCGGCGGGGCCTTGGAAAACAGCAATGTCAACGTGGTGGAAGCGATGGTTCGGATGATCGGCCTGGGTCGCCAGTTTGATCT
>CAIJIT010000106.1 GCA_903820745.1 uncultured Burkholderiales bacterium | reverse complement strand
TTGGCTTGAACGACGGCTTTTGGACCGGTTTGCAAGCCGACCACGATAACGCCGTCACCAAGGACGCGCTGAGCGACGTGCTGGCCGGCATCAAGCCATGGCAAGCCCCCACATCGCTGAATGCGACGCGGTAACCTGAATGAATGGCCCGAAGGGCCGAATGCGGGGTTCGATCACGCCTTGCAAACCGACCAATCCCGCATTCCGGCCTATGGCCTCATGGCGGGCTACGAAGGTCGGAATTCGATCTCAGGCCACGAAATAATCCCGGTACCAGGAAACGAAATTCGCCACGCCTTCGGGCACCGGGGTGGCGGGGCGGAAATTGGTCCAGTCGGCGAGAAGTTCCACATCGGCATGGGTGGCGGGTACATCGCCGTTTTGCATTGGCATGAAGTTCTTCAAGGCCGGCCGGCCGACCGATTTTTCGATCGCGACGATGAAATCCATCAACTGCATCGGTGCCTGGTTGCCGATATTGAAAATCCGGTAAGGCGCGTTTGAATGGGCCGGGTTGCTGCGCTGCGAGTTGTAGCCGTCCAGCGGCGTGGCGGCGCTGTCGAGCACCTTCACCACGCCTTCGGCAATGTCGTCGATATAGGTGAAGTCACGCACCATCTCGCCGTGATTGAAGACGTCGATCGGCCGGCCCTCGAGGATCGCCTTGGTGAACAAGAACAGCGCCATATCCGGCCGGCCCCAGGGCCCGTAGACGGTGAAAAAGCGCAAACCGGTGGTCGGCAACCGGTACAGATGGCTGTAGGTATGCGCCATCAACTCATTGGCCTTCTTGGTCGCGGCATAGAGGCTGACCGGGTGATCGACGTTGTGCCGCTCTGAAAAAGGCATCAGGGTATTGCCGCCATAAACGCTCGAACTTGAGGCGTAGGCCAGGTGCTCGACGCCATGGTGGCGGCAGCCTTCGAGCACATTGGTGAAGCCAACCAGATTGCTGTCGATGTAGGCGTGGGGGTTTTCGATCGAATAGCGCACCCCGGCTTGCGCGGCCAGATGCACGACGCGGTCGAACTTGTTCACTGCAAACAACGCGGCCATGCCGGCACGGTCGGCCACGTCGAGCTTGACGAAATCAAAGCCGGGCTTGGGCGACAAACGCGCCAGTCGGTCATGCTTGAGCGCCGGGTCGTAATAGGCATTCAAATTATCCAGGCCGACCACCTGATCGCCGCGTGCCAGCAGCAACTGGCTGACATGCATGCCGATGAAGCCGGCCGCGCCGGTGACGAGTACTTTCACGCAATCTCCTGTCGCAATCCATTTCAACTGCAGACAGTTTTGAGCCAGGGGCCGCGCTTGCCTAGCCCTCGTCTGGGTGTAGCGCGGGCGCATGTCACTCCATAGACTCACTCGCATCGCCATCGGCACACCGCCGCCCTGGCGCCACCTCTTTGCGAGATAAGATTCAATGACCCTGCCCTGCATCCACCTGATCGCCGGCGCGCGGCCGAACTTCATGAAAATCGCGCCGATCGTGCGTGCGCTGCAAGCCGATGGACGCCTGGCGTGGAAGATCGTCCACACCGGCCAGCATTACGACCGCGACATGAACGAGGTCTTCTTTGAAGAACTCGGCATCCCCGCTCCCGATGTCCGCCTCGGGGCTGGCGGCGGCAGCCATGCCGAGCAGACCGGCAAGATCATGCAAGCCTATGAGGCGCTTTGCGCCGAGGCCAAGCCCGCCGCCTGCCTGGTGGTCGGCGACGTCAACTCGACCCTGGCCTGCGCCATCGTGGCCAAGAAAGCCGGCATCCCGGTCGCCCATGTGGAAGCCGGCTTGCGCAGCGGCGACATGAGCATGCCCGAAGAAATCAACCGCCGCGTCACCGACGCGATCAGCGACTGGTTTTTCGTCACCGAGCCCAGCGCCAGCTATCACCTGCGGCGCGAAGGCAAGGACATGGCGGCGGTCTTCGACGTCGGCCATGTGATGGTCGACAACGTGCTGTACCAGGCCGACAAGCTCGCGCTGATGAACACACAGCGGCTCGAAAGCGACGCCTACAAGCGCCGGCATGCCCGCTATGGCGTCGTCACCCTGCACCGGCCCAGCAATGTCGACAGCGCCGCAGCCTTGCAACGCGTGGCCAGCGTGCTGCGCGAAGTCTCGGCCGACTTGCCGCTGGTATTCCCGGTGCACCCACGCACCCGCGCCAACATCGACCGCTTCGACATCAACCTCGGCGCCGGCGTCACCCTGCTCGGCCCGCAAGCCTATATGTCGTTCCTGCACCTGTGGAAAGACGCCACCCTGGTGCTGACCGACAGCGGCGGCCTGCAGGAAGAAACCACCGCCCTGGGCGTGCCCTGCATCACCATGCGCGAGAACACCGAGCGCCCGGTCACCGTTGAAGAAGGCAGCAACACCCTGGCCGGCACCGACCCCGCCAACATCATCCGCCTGGTACGGGACATCCTCCAGAACGGCGGCAAACGCGGCCGTCGCCCCGCGCTCTGGGACGGCCAATCGGCGCATCGCATCGTGGCCAAATTAGCGGAAAAGCTCGGGGTTTGAAGGGAGGAATTGCCCCGCATTGCGCTGCGCTGCATGGGGCTACGGGTTGCAAAAAATTGCCCGAAATGTCGCCGGTCGAATGCTGGGGGCGAACCCATAAACTCGCCAATTATCTTGGCAAAAAATATTGCAAATAGGTAAATACTACATACAAATAAATAGCTTGTGTTACATCCTACCTTGGCAAATAATCAGGCAAATGTACAGCTCAGCACACCAGTTCACACCCTTGATGCCGGCGGATGCCAAACAGGAGGCGCTGTTGGTCAAGGCGCATGAACTTGTCATCGAAGCATTGAGGCTGCCTGGCCAACCGGCCGCAGAACTGCGCAACCTGCTGCGCGGTATGAACTCGTATTACAGCAACCGCATCGAAGGCCAACATACCCGGCCACTCGAGCTTGAGCAGGCCTTGCGGCGCGACTTTTCAGCCGAGCCTGAATTGGCAGCCCGCCAGCGAATGGCTCTGGCCCATATGGACGCCGAACGCGCGCTCGAGATCGCCTATCCCGACGAAGCCGCCATCGCCAGCATTTACCAAATACAGACCGTACAGGCAATGCATACAGAACTGTTCAAACGGCTGCCCCAGAGCGACCTTGTCACCGCCGACGGTGAAATCATCACTCCGGGACAACTGCGACAGCGAGATGTGCAAGTCGGCCAGCATATAGCGCCAGCCTTCGCCGCCTTGCCGAACTTGCTCCAGGCCTGGGGCCAGCAATACAGCAATGTTCGGCGTGGCGAAAAAAGTCTCCTGGCCGTCGCCGCTGCACATCACCGCTTGGGATGGATTCACCCCTTCATTGATGGCAACGGTCGCGTCATGCGGCTGCATACCCATGCGGTCATGCACGCCCTGGGCTACACAAGAGGTATCTGGTCACCCCTGCGCGGCTTCGCACGCAACCAGCAGCGCTACTTTGCCATGATGGCCGATGCCGACTCGCCCCGCCGTGGCGACCTGGATGGCCGGGGCAATCTGAGCGAACAAGCGCTGGTGAACTGGATCGACTTCGTCCTGGAAATATGCCTGGACCAGGCCCGATTCATGTCGAAGCTACTGGCCTTTGGGCAGATGAAAGCACGCATCGCAGCTTGCCTGAGCTTCGAAGAAGAAGTGCAAAAAAGCGGCGTGCGGCGCGCTGCGCTGACGCCACTGAACTACCTGTTCATGGATGGCGGCGAGATCGAACGCGGCGAGTTCAAATTGATGATGGGGCTGGGCGAACGCACATCCGGCACCGTGCTCGCCGCCTTACTGGAGCGCGGCCTGCTCAAATCCGACACCCCGCAAGGAAAACTTCGCTTCGCATTCCCCTTGCACGCATTGCGCTTTTATTTCCCGGCAATGTGGCCTGAAGCCGAAGCCGACGCCGCCTGACCAGTAACCGGCATGAATGGCCCATCGGGCCGAATGCGGGGATTGATCCGCCGGGAAAACTGGCCATTCCCGCATTCCGCTGCGCTTCATGGCGGGCGAAAAATAATGTGCGCAAACCAATCATGAAACCTTCTATCAGTCAGGCCGTGCCTGCCACGGAAAGCTGAACCAGCGCATCCTCGGCAAAAAGGGGCAATCCGGCATCAAGCCGTCCTTGAATAGTCCTCTCAACCAATTGAGTGCCGAGCAAGAACTGCTCAACAGTAAAGCCAAGACCCTGGTGAACTGCGGCCACTTCGTAAGCATCGCTCGATAGCCGAAACGGCACATGCCCGGGTTGCGCCTGACCGAAACCATCGGCAACTCCCTTGAGTTTGAAGTCATATGCGAGCCGACTGCCTGGTTCCAAGCGGGCAGAAAGGAAACTCAAAAATGAGTAGAAGGCCTTTTCGTCAATGTACGGACTCACGCCCTCAAGCATGACCAAAAACTTGTCGCCTTGGCGAGCGGAAAACCATGATTCCAGGTCCGACCAATCCGCTTGGTTTAGATCGACCGACATAAATTGAACATGACTTGCATCCAACTTGGCGCGGGCCAACTTCTTTTTGTTGACGATGGCAGCCTCTTGGTCGCACTCAAGGCAAGAAACACCAGCCTCGATCAGTTCAGTTGCAAACCGATAGGCCCGGGTATCGCTGCCGCAGCCGATGTTGACGATATGTTTGACGCCGCCCGAGATGGCCGAGGAAAAAACCTTGTCGTAGTAACGAGTCCGAGCCAAGACATAGTAATAAAAGGGATTTTTTCGCAATCGATCAAGAATGAGCATGCCCCGCAGGCGACAGCGCCAAAGATCAGTCGCCGACAGAAAATGCTGAATCAGCGCATCGGGATTTCTGTGCTCGGGGACCTCATATGCTGATTGGATGTAGCGCAATTGCCCCACGCTCATCATGTAGCTCAGGTTCGGAAGTGCCATCGTCGGTTCCTTGAATGTTTCACTTTGACGCCTCAACGCGGAACGCCGGCGCCCGGCGAAACCGCACCCATCAACTCCTCGATGGCGCGCTTTTTCCCCACCCGCAAGGCACGCGCCTGGTAGCGGCGAAGAAAGGCCCTGAATGGCGGGTTGTCATAGCGAGGCATGCCACGCAGCGAACTCCTTAGCCAGCCCCAAAGCATGGCTAGGCTGCCCAGCACATAAGGTTTCTGGTTGGCCCGGGACAGGGCACTTGCCAACATGAACAAGAAGCCCGTTCCCATGAAATATTGGCCAAAGCCATGGCGCATCCGGCCGGTGTAAATGCCAACCTGACTGGACCCCATCGGCCTGAGGTGAATAAACCTGAGTTCGGGTTCATCCCAGCTGCAAGCAATCCAGCCCTTCATCCGACAAGCATGGCAATCGATCCCATCCCACATCACTTCGCGCACAAAACCGCCTATCGCCTTGAAGCAAGACTGGCGGTAGAACTTGGTCATGCCCAGAGAAGTCTCGTCGCCATGCCGCTCATCGACAAGTTGCCCCTGCTCTTCTACGTAGGCCTTGCCACTGCAGGTCGCAATCCTGGCATCGGCTGACATTCGCTCGATCAAGATCTCAAAGTACCGTGGCGGCAAGCGCAAATCCAGATCGAGCTTGCAAACGAACTCGTAACTATCTGGACTGGCTGCCTGGTAGCCGCTGTAGAAAGCGTCGACGACACCCGGACCGACCGCACGGTGCCCGCGGTCACTGCGCGTGACGATTTGAATCCAATCGTGCGCTGCCGCATAAGCCGCAAGAATCGAGGGCGTCGAATCGGTAGAGCCGTCGTCGACGATCACCCACTTCGCCGGGCGGACTGTCTGGGCTATGACGCTGTCGAGCGTCTGCTTCATGTAGTCCTGTTCATTGCGGCAAGGAGAAATGAGCAAGTAACTGCGGGGAATAAACATCATGCTAATTCTGAAATGCCCTGAAAGAGAAAGGGGAAAAACTAACGAAGGATCGCCTGATAACTAATAAAAACCGCCGCTAATCTAAGGATGCTCTGCATAACCCCTCACGGCTTGTGCTAGTGCGGCCTCGGGCGGTCTGCGGCGTTGCATTTATTGCCAATAGCACGCGCTATTGGCTGCAAAAT
>CAIJIT010000105.1 GCA_903820745.1 uncultured Burkholderiales bacterium | reverse complement strand
CCCGGCAGCAGATCGCCGAGTTGTTCGCCAGGGAAATTCCCGGCGTGCCCTATACCGACGATGTCGACGGCCTGATCCGCATCGGCCGCCGGGTGCTGCGCAGCAAGTTTGCCGAGGCTGAAATCGGTCTGTCGGGCGTCAACTTTGCGGTGGCCCAAACTGGCACGCTCTGCCTGGTCGAGAACGAAGGCAATGGGCGCATGTGCACGACAGTGCCGCGAATCCATATCGCCATCACCGGCATCGAGAAGGTGGTGGAAAAGCTCGAGCATCTGCCGCCGCTGCTGAGTTTGCTGTCGCGCTCGGCCACCGGTCAGCCGGTGACGACTTATGTGAACCTGATCAGCGGCCCGCGCAAAGCGCATCAGCTGGACGGCCCCGAGGAAGTCCATCTGATCCTGCTCGACAACGGACGTACCCAGGCCTATGCCGACGAGCAGTTGCGCGCAACCTTGCAATGCATACGCTGCGGCGCCTGCATGAACCATTGCCCGGTCTATGCGCGCATCGGCGGCCATGCCTATGGCACGACCTACCCCGGCCCGATCGGCGCGATCATCTCGCCCCATCTGCTGGGGCTGGACAGCACCTATCCGCTGGCTTTCGCGTCGACGCTATGCGGTGCTTGCGTCGAAGTCTGCCCGGTGAAAATTCCGATCACCGACATCCTGGTGCGGCTGCGCAATGAAGCGATGGCCAGGCCTGAGGAAGCCAGTCTTCGCGGCAGCGGCGCCGCGCGCAGCGTGATCGGCACAGCGATCTGGGCCGTCTGGTCGCAAATCTATGGCCGGCTCGGGATGTATCGCCTGGCCTCCTGGTTCATGAGCCGCGGCCGGGCCTTGTCGCCCACCGAGCAGGGTGCCTGGACGCGCAGCCGCACGCCCTTGATCCCGGCACCGAAGCGCTTGCGCGACCTGCTGAAAGACAGGAAAAATTGAGCCAGCTTGGGCAAGCCTTCGCCAGCGTCCTGCCGGCAAGCCAGATCATCTCTGACCCGCTGCGGCGCCTGGCTTATGGCACCGATGCGAGCTTTTACCGGATGACGCCGGAGCTGGTTTTGTTGGTCGAGTCGGAAGCCCAGGTGCAGGCCTTGCTGCAGGTCGCACTTGCACATGGCCGCGGGGTGACCTTTCGCGCCGCCGGCACCAGCTTGTCGGGTCAGGCCGTGACTGACGGTCTGCTGGCCGTGATCGGCGAGGGCTTTGCCCGCTGCGAGATCGCTGCGGATGCGGCCACTGTGCGCATGGGGCCGGCGATGATCGGCGGCGCAGTCAACGCCAGGCTGGCGCCATTCCAGCGCAAGATCGGCCCCGACCCGGCCTCGATCAATGCCTGCAAGATCGGCGGTATTGCCGCCAACAACGCCTCGGGCATGTGCTGCGGGACCTCGCAGAACAGTTACCAGACGCTGGTCGGAATGCGCCTCGTGCTGGCCGATGGCAGCCTGCTCGATACCGAGGACGAAGCCAGCATCGCCAGCTTCAGGCTCAGCCATGCCGACCTGTTGCGTGAATTGGCGCGGCTCGGCGCCGCCACAAGAACCGACGCTGCCCTGGCTGCACGTATTGGGCATAAATATCGGATCAAGAACACCACCGGTTACAGCCTCAATGCGATGGTCGACTTCGAGGATCCGCTGGAGATCCTGACCCATTTGATGATCGGCTCCGAAGGAACACTGGGTTTCATCTCGAGCATCACGCTGAGGACGCTGGCCGAGGACCCCTGCAAGGCCAGCGCCCTGGTGTTCTTTCCCGACATCGAGTCAGCCTGCCAGGCGGTCATGCGACTCAAGCAGACGCCAGTGTCTGCGGTCGAATTGCTCGACCGCCCGGCGCTGCGCTCGGTCGAGCACCATCCTGGCCTGCCCGCGGTGATGCGCGGCTTGGGGGGCGAAGCTGCCGCGCTGTTGATCGAAGTCCGGGCTGAAACTGGCATCGCCTTGCAGTTGCGCAGCGCTGCCGCGCTGGCTGCGCTGGCGGGCCTGGAAACGATTGAAGCGCCGGTGTTTTCCACCGATCCTGCGACCTGCGAGATGTACTGGCATGTCCGCAAAGGCACCTTTCCGTCGGTTGGCGCGATGCGCCGCACCGGCACGACGGTGATCATCGAGGATGTGGCTTTCCCGGTTGAATCGCTGGCCGCCGCCACCCTGGATCTGCAGGACCTGCTGCGCCGGCATGGCTACAGCGAGGCGATCATTTTTGGCCATGCGCTGGAAGGCAATCTGCACTTCGTTTTCACCCAGGACTTTTCGGACAGCGCCGAGATCGACCGCTATGCGCGCTTGATGGACGACATCTGCACGCTGGTGGTCGACAAGTACGACGGCTCGCTGAAGGCCGAACATGGCACCGGGCGCAATATGGCGCCTTTCGTCGAGAAGGAATGGGGCCGGCAGGCGACCGCGCTGATGCGCAGCATCAAGCAGTTGCTCGACCCGCACAACTTGCTCAATCCCGGGGTCATCCTGAACGACGACCCCAAAGTCCATCTCCAGCAGCTCAAGCCGATGCCGGCGGCCGAGGCGATTGTCGACCGCTGCATCGAATGCGGATTTTGCGAGCCGCTTTGCCCTTCGCATGGGCTGACGCTTTCGCCGCGCCAGCGCATCGTCAGTTGGCGCGAGCTGTCACGCCGCGGCGCAGCGGGTGAAAAAACGGACGGCATCGCGGCTGATTTTGCCTATATGGGCTTGGATACCTGCGCCGGTTGCGGCCTATGTTCGACCGCTTGCCCGGTCGGCATCGACACTGGTGAGTTGACGCGCTTGCTGCGCGGCCGCCGCATCGGGCCGGTCTCACGCAAGATCGGGCAATGGACGGCTGGCAACTTTGGCAAGGTCGCCACCTTGTCGCGATTCGGCCTGCAGGCCGGTCACCTGGCAGCCGATGTGCTTGGCGACGCGGTACTGGCCCGTTTGTCGGGCGGTGCCTGGAAGGCCGGCATGCCGCGGCCTGGCAGGCCAGTCGTCAGCTACCGTGGCGAGGGCGATCCGGTGGTCTATTTCCCGACCTGCGGCGGCCGCATTTTCGGTGCCAACCAGGCGGGTGAAGCCGCGCTGCCCGAGGTCATCCAGCAACTGCTGGTGCGCGCAGGCTATGCGCCGCACCTGCCGCAAGGCTTCGATGGCTTATGTTGCGGCCAGATGCTCGCCAGCAAAGGCCTGGCCGGCGAAGCCGATGCAATGGCCCATGCGGTCATCGACGCTTTGCTGCTGGCCGCCGATGACGGGCAGGGTGGTTTTTACCCGGTGATCATGGATGCCAGCACCTGCTCGGTGCGCTTGCAAAAGCTGCTGCAGGGGCGTTTGGCCGTCTATGACTTCCATGAATTTGCCCATGACGCCTTGCTGCCCCGCTTGCGTTTGCGGCGCCAGCCAGGGCCGTTCGCGCTGCACATCAATTGCAGCGTGCGCCGTACCTTGTCTGACGACAAGTTACGGCGCGTCGCCGAGGCTTGCGTCGAGCAGATCATCGAACCGGAAGGTGTCGGCTGTTGCGGCTTTGGCGGTGACCGCGGTTTTGTGGTTCCCGAACTCAATGCCCATGCCTTGCGCAAATTGCCTGCTGCGCTGCCGTCGAATTGCTGCGGTGGTTTGTCGACAAACCGTACCTGCGAAATCGGACTGAGCGCCCAGACCGGCTTGGCCTACCGCTCGATCGCTTACCTGCTCGAGGAATGCAGCCGGGAGGAACAGACCATGAATTGCTGATCCATTGACCGCGCCACCGGCCGGCTAAATCAGCCGGCAAAAAATAATTTTTCAACCTATCGATTCAAGGAGACAAGCATGGCTTGGCAACAAATTTACGATCCCTTCAACAATATGGTCATCTCCACCTTGCTGGCCGCCGTGCCGGTGGTGGTGATGCTGGTGTCACTGGGCTTTTTGCATATCAAGGCCCATATCGCGGCCGGGCTCGGGCTGCTGGCCGCCGTGCTGGTGGCGGTGTTCGCCTACGGCATGCCGGTCGGAATGGCGGGCACGGCGGCGATGTATGGCGGCTTCACCGGTCTGCTGCCGATCGGCTGGATCGTGCTCAACATCATCTTCCTGCAGCAATTGGCCGAACAGAACGGCAGCTTCAAGGTGCTGCAGGCCTCGCTGTCGGGTATCACCGACGACCGGCGCTTGCAACTGCTCTTGATTGCTTTTTGCTTTGGCGCTTTCTTCGAAGGCGCAGCAGGCTTTGGCACGCCGGTGGCCGTGACCGCCGGCATCCTGATCGGGCTGGGCTTTTCGCCGCTGGCAGCCTCGGGACTGAGCTTGATCGCCAATACCGCGCCGGTCGCCTTCGGCGCCTTGGGCACGCCGGTGATCACGCTGGCCAAGGTGCATGGTTATGACTTGATGGAAGTCACCGCGATGATCGGGCGCCAGTTGCCGTTCTTCTCGCTGCTGGTGCCGTTCTGGCTGATTTGGGCCTTTGCCGGTCGCAAGGCGATGATGGAAATCTGGCCGGCCATCCTGGTCACCGGTTTGTCATTCGCGATCCCGCAATACCTAGTCTCCAACTTTATCGGGCCTGAGCTGGTCGACATCATCGCAGCGCTTGTTTCGATGGCTTCGCTGGTCTTGTTCCTGCGCGTCTGGCAGCCCAAGACGATCTGGACTTCGCCGAATCTGAAAGGCCATGAGACCGATGGCGGCCAAGCGCACAAGCCCGTCGCCATCCAGAGTTACTCGCGCGCCGAGCTGATTCAAGCCTGGTTGCCCTGGGTGATCCTGACGGTCTTCGTCTTCATCTGGGGCCTGCCCCCGGTCAAGGCTTACCTCAACAGCATTTACGCGCCAGTCTTCCCGATGTCTGGGCTGCACAACCTGGTCGAAAAAATGCCGCCGGTGGTGTTGAAGCCGACCAAGGAAGGCGCGGTCTATGTGCTGGGTCTGCTCTCGGCCACGGGCACCGGCATTCTGCTGGCGGCAATCGTTGGCGCGCTGGTGATGAAGTACAAGCCGGTCGAGATCGCCCGTACCTTTGTGCGGACTTTCTGGCTGGTGCGCTATTCGCTGATGACGATCGTATTGATGCTCGGCCTGGGCACTTTGACGCGCTTTTCAGGCACCGACACGACGCTCGGACTGGCCTTCGCCAACAGCGGCGTGCTGTATCCATTCTTCGGTACCTTGATGGGCTGGATCGGCGTGGCGATGACTGGCTCGGACACCGCGTCGAACGTGCTGTTTGGCGGCATGCAGAAGGTGGCAGCCGAGCAACTCGGTTTGTCTCCCAACCTGATGGGCGCGGCCAACAGTTCGGGCGGGGTGATGGGCAAGATGATCGATGCACAGTCGATCGTCGTCGCCTCGACCGCCACGCGTTGGTTCAACCATGAAGGCGACATCCTGCGCTATGTCTTCTTCCACTCGATCGCCCTGGCCAGTCTGGTCGGCGTGCTGGTGACGCTGCAGGCCTATGTGTTCCCGTTCACGCTGATGGTCGTCAGGTAAGAACACGCGAATGGGATCACGCCATTGTTGAATCCGGCGCGGCAGGCCTTGAACAGCTTGCCGCGCGCCCGGACCTGCTGGGGCGGTTTGATCAGCCCAGCCTCTCCGCCATCACGGCCGCGACTTGCCGCAATTCAGGGCTGACCTCCAAGCGCTGGGTCAATGCAATCCAGAACTGCACTGCCAGTGGCCGTGCAGGCCCTCCCATGCTCACCATGTCCAACTCAAACGGCGCATAGTCAGCAGCCCCGCCTGCCATCGGGTCAGGGCGCCAGCGCATGGGCAGCATGTCGTAAGCCGGGGCAAGTTTGAAGCGGCCTTTGCTCAAGCCAGCTTGATCAACCATCAAGCTGAGGTTGCCACTGTGCATGTCGGTATTGCCAATCAGGCGACCAAATTGCAGTAGCAGTCTGGCGGTGGCGGCCTCGGCGGCGTCAAGGCGCTTTTGCATCGACAGGGCTTCGCAAGTGGCGGCCCAATTGTTGTACCCACCGGGCACAAAGCCGGCATGTGCAGCCTCGACAGGCACCATATGCCGCCTGCCCGTTGGCCCGACTCTGTCAAAGCGTTCGCTGACGAGGTAGCTGCGTTGCGTGCTGGAAACGACTGAGCAAGCGGCGGTTTGAACTCCATGGCGTGACAACATCTCCAGCGCCAATGCTTCGGTGTGCAGCAGATCGTGCCAGCGCTGGCCAAACGGTGTGCCCAAAGGCGGCGTGAACTTGACCAGCACCTGCTGGCCCGTACTCAGCTTGGCCAGAAATTTGGGTTGTTCGCCACCTGCAGATGACCCTGCGGGCAAGGTCTTGGCCACATCTGCACTGAGGGCATCAAGGGCATTGGCCAGATCCTGCGGGTTCGATGGCAAGGGTTCATTCGCTGCAACTGCCTGTGGTTCGCCCAGCGCGATGGCCCCCGGTGCAGCGTGCAAATGCAGCGCAGCAAAAAGGGTGGACTCCAGCCCCCAACGCTCAGGATCTGATTCAATGCCGGTGTGTTGAAGGTGTTGCGCCAGCAACCTTCCCAGGAATCCCTGGGCTCGCAGTGGGGCCAGAAACCAGGGCAAAGCGCCTCGGTTCGTGATGGAAAACTGATCTGTTTCGACATGCAACTGCTCGCCCGCCAGCAGGCTGGCCAACCCGATCCGGGTCGGCTTGCCGCTTTCGTCCAGCCAGTAAATAGGCTGCTGAGCGGGTAGACCACGGATAGATTTTGGCAGGCCATAAAGTCGCGCCCGGCCCTTGCCCAAGGTCAGGACATGGTCCGACAGGTCGGCTAGCAAGCGCGAGAGGGTCGCCTGACTCTTGCCTGTAGCCCTTTGCAGATCCTTGGACGAGGCGATGCCTTGGGTGCTGAGAACACCCAGGATGATTTGCTGGTCTCGACCTGGTGCGGGCATGCTCGGTTGCTGCATGAATAGAAAATGAATAGATTCTATTGAATCCAGGCAAGCGCATCAAGTCCAGTGCGCCCCATTCGCGCTAATGGGCGTCAGCTAAGTCCGGGCCTATCTATTGCTGCTTGCTCAAGCAGCTGCCCTCAGACCACGCCGTCGGCCTCCATCACGGCGATCTCGGCTTCGGAGTAACCCGCCTCGCGCAGCAACTCCTGGGTATGTTCGCCCCAGCCCGGCGCGGTGGTGGCAATGCGGGCCGGGGTACGCATCAGCGTGACCGGTTGCGTCAACAGCGTCACCATTGGCCCTTGCGGGGTCTGCATGTCCTGGGTCGTCTGCAGGTGGCGCACCTGCGGGTCCTCGAACATCTCGGGCACCGAATAGACCGGGCCGGCCGGTACACCGGCGCGGTTCAGCAACTCAACCCAATGCGTGACGCTTTGGGTCCTGGACAAATCGGCAATCAAGGCGCTGAGTTCTCCCCGGTGGGCCACGCGCAAGGGTTCAGTTTCGAATTCCGGGCGGTCCAGCCATTCGGCTCGCTGCATCGCAATGCAAAAACGGGCCCAGTTGCCCTGGCCGGAAGCACCGATATTGAACAGGCCGTCCGAGGCGGGAAACAGCCCCATCGGGCTGCTGGTGGGGTGGTCGTTGCCGGCTTGATCTGGAATGACACCATCGGTCAGGAAGCGGGCCGCCTGGAAATCCATCATCGCGATCATTGAATGCAGCAAGCTGGCATGCACCCATTGGCCCCGGCCCGACACTTCGCGCTCGAGCATCGCCACCAGAACGCCGATGGCCGCATAGAGGCCGCTGCTGGAATCAGCCACGGCCAGGCCAGCACGCACCGGACCCTGACCCGGCATGCCGGTGACCGACATCAGGCCGCCCATGCCCTGGATGATCTGGTCAAAGCCCGGCCGCGAGGCGTAGGGGCCGTCCTGGCCGAAGCCGGAAATGCTGGCCAGGATGATGCGCGGGTTGATCAGGCTGAGCGCTTCGTAATCGACGCCCAGCCTTGTCTTGACATCGGGCCGCCAGTTTTCGACCACAACATCCGCATGTTTGACCAGCCGCTTGAAGACTTCGAGGGCTTCAGGCTTCTTCAAGTTCAGCGTCAACGAGCGCTTGTTGCGGTTCAGGTTCTGGAAGTCGCCGCTCATGCGGTCGGCGGCGAACAGGCTCTCGTTCGGATCAATGCCTGAGGGCGGTTCGATCCGGATCACGTCGGCGCCAAAATCGGCCAGCATGCGCACACAGGTCGGCCCGGACCGGACTCGCGAGAGGTCGAGAACACGGAAACGGGTCAGGGCTTGGGATGCGTTTATTTTGGCCACGTTGGCTTTCGGAATGCGTTTGAAGGGGTGAGCTACCTGCCCGCGAGCCTTGTCAAATCGGGCTCAGTCCGCTGTGATGTTGGCGTTTTTTACGGTCTTGCCCCAACTGCTCAAGTCTTGCGCAATCCTTGTGCGCATCTGCTCGGGCGTGAAGGTCATCGTGTCGTAACCTTCCTTGCGGATGGCCTCCTGCACGGCTGGATCGGCCAATGCCGCAGTCATGGCCGGCACCAGCTTTTCCATCACCTTGGCGGGCAAACCAGCCGGAGCGACGATGCCGAACCAGATGGTGGCGTCAAAGCCGGGGAAGCCTGATTCGGCCAGGGTCGGAACGTCGGGCAGCAAAGAGCTGCGGGTGGCCGAGGTCACGGCCAGCGGGATGACGCGCCCGCTCTTGATAAAACTGGCTGCCGAACCCAGCGAAGAAAAAAGCACCGGCACATGGCCGCCCATCAGGTCGGTCAAAGCGGGCCCGCCGCCCTTGTACGGGACATGGTTGATATTCACGCCAACGGCGGTCTTGAATTGCTCACCCGCCAAATGCCCCACACCGCCCACGCCGGAGGTGCCGTAACTCCATGCGAGCGGCTTTTGTTTCATCATCTCGACCAGTATTTTCAGGCTGGTGGCGGGTGAGTTCGCTGGCACCAGGACCACGGTGCCGCCGGAGCCGACCATCGCGATCGGGGTGAAATCGGTCAGCGGGTTGTAGCTGGTCTTGCGCATATTGGGCACGATCGTCATCGGCCCTGAATCGGTGATGTGCAAGGTGTAGCCATCGGCCGGCGAGCGCGCCAGCACCTCGGCGGCAATCATGCCGCCCGCACCCGGCCGGTAGTCCATCACGAAGGGCTGGCCAAGCAATTTGGTCAGGCGCTCAGCCACCGGCCGCATCAGATTGTCAGCGCCGCCGCCCGGGGAATAGCCGATCACCACGCGGATCGGTTTGTCGGGATATTCGGCCCGAACCGGCATCGCCGCCAGCATCAGAATGGGCAGGGCCAGCAGAAAATTCCTCAAGGCGAAAGTCCGGTTCATGGCGTTTGTCTCCGTTATTTAAGTCGTCGAAAAAACCTGTTCGGGCCTGACCAGCCCCTTCACCTCGACGGCGTTTCCTGACGGGTCATAGACCAGGAAAACGCCTTGTTCGCGAGGTGTATCAATGAAAATCCGCTTCGGCTCCATGGCAAAAGGCACTTGCGCCTGGCGCATCCTGGCGAGCAGGCTGTCGTAGGCCTCAGCGGGCACGACCACGCCGAAATGGCGCAGCGGGAATTCATCGTTGCCGACCTTGGCCGAGACATGGGCGGCTTCGAGCGGCGAGAGTTGCGCCACCAGGTGATGGCCGAAAAACTCGATGTCGATGCGGTCATGCTCAACCCTGGTGGCCTGGCAGCCCAGCACATCGCAATAGAACTTCAAGCTCGCAGCGACATCGCTGATCGGGATCGACAGGTGAAGAATGGCAGCAGTCATGGGTGGGCGAAGTTTTCTGGAAATTGACAGGCCGGACCTAGGAGGTGGCGGGGAGCAGGACGATGGCACCCTGGGTGCTGCGGCTTTCAAGCAGGCTGTGCGCCTTGCCGGCCCGCAACAGCGGCAGCAAGGCGGCGATGTCGAGCCGAATGGTCTTGTCGGCGAGCAGGGCAAAGACCTCCTCGCACATGGCCAGCAAGTCGGCCCGTTTGGCAATATAAGTGCGCAGAGTGGGCCGGCAGACCCACAGCGACCGGGCATGCAGGGTTTGTAGCGAGAAGTTCTCGACATGGCCGGACGCGGTGCCGTAATTGATCGCCAGCCCCTTGGGGGCCAGACAGGCCAGCGAGCCGGTGAAGGTGTCATGCCCGACCGAGTCGTAGACCACAGATACGCCTTCACCGCCGGTGATGCGCGCCACTTCGGCGACAAAATCCTGCGTGCGGTAGTTGATGACGGCATCGGCGCCGAGTTCATGCGCGGTGATCACCTTGGCATCGCTGCCCACGGTCGCGATCACTTTGAGCCCCAGCCGCTTCGCCCATTGCACCAGCAACTGGCCGACCCCACCCGCGGCGGCATGCACCAGCACGGTCTCACCTGCTGCCATCGGCCGCATCTGCTTGAGCAGGTATTGGGCTGTCAGCGCGCGCAGCAGGCCTGCGGCGACCCGAATATCGTCAAGCGCTGCCGGTACTTTTACCGCGCGATCTGCCGGTATCGCCACATGGGTGCAATAGCAACCGACCCCGGCGTTGGCATAAGTGATGCGGTCGCCAACCTGCAGGTCGCTTACACCGGCACCAACTTCAAGCACCCGGCCGACGGCGCTGATGCCCGGCACGAAAGGTGGCTCGGGGTTATGCCCATGGGGCTGGCCGGCGCGCAGGTAGATGTCGACATAGTTGACGGCAATGGCGCTGTGCTCGATCACGACCTGCCCTGGGCCTGCGACCGGCATGTCGATGGGGCCGGCCTGCAGGACCTCGGGGCCACCCAGACTTGTGACGAAGATGGCATAAGGTGGATTCATTGGGGAGCTCGGTTCGATGGTCGGATGCGGCCGGCTCATTGGCCGGTGAAAACCGGCTTGCGCTTTTCACCGAAGGCGCGCACGCCCTCGGCATAGTCCTGGCTGGCATTGCAGGCCTTGATCGCCGCGCGCACCGCCGGGCTCTCGGGGTGGGCTGGGTCGAGCAAAAAGTTCTGCACCGTCAGCTTCAGCGCTTTCATGGTCAAGGGCGCGTTCTCGGCAATATTGGCGGTGAGTTCGTCCACCGCAGCGTCGAGTTGGGTGGCAGGCACCACGCGGGTCACAAAGCCCATGCGCAGCGCTTCCTGCGCGTCAAAGATGCGGGCCGAAAAGAAGATGTCGTAGGTGTTCTGCGCGCCGATCAGCGAGACGAAGCGCTGCACGCCAGCCGCTTCATAACCCAAGCTAAGGCGGGCGGCCGGCATGCGAAAGCGGGCGTCGTCCGCGCAGATGCGAATGTCGCAACCCGCAGCCAAGCCGAGTCCGCCGCCCATGCAGATGCCGCGGATCTTGGCAATCACCGGTTTTGAAGCCAGCGCGGCGGCGGTATAGGCCAGATGGACCGAATCGCTGTAACGCTTCTGGGCATCGGCCTCGCTGCGTTCAGCGCCGAACTGCGAAATGTCGGCGCCCGAGATGAAGGCCTTGTCGCCGTCGCCGCTCATCACGATCGCCCGGATGTCGGAGTCGCGGTCGAATTCAGCGATGCGGGCCGGCAGATCCACCCACATCTCGGTCGTCATGGCATTGAATTTTTGCAGATTGGACACCACCACATGTCCCACAGCACCTTGGCGATGCACCAGAATTCCGGCCATTGACTCACTCCAACTATCATCGAAATACAAATATGAATTCAATGTACACCAGAAACTAATTTAGGTATATTGGTATTCGGCGCAGATGACTTAGCCGTGGAAATCATGTCGACACCCAACAACCTCGCGTTCCAGATCAGGCGGCAGCTCGAGGATGAAATCAATGCGGGCCAATTGCTGCCAGGCGATGCGCTGGACGAAAGGGAGTTGGCGCAACGCTTTGGCGTCTCGCGCACACCGGTGCGCGAAGCCGTTACCCAGTTGGCAGCGCAAGGCCTGTTGACCACCGCGCCACGGCAGGGCGTTTATGTCGCGCGGATGTCGATCCAGGAATTGCTCGGCTTGTTCGAGTTGCTGGCCGAGATCGAAGGGGTCTGTGCAAAGTATTGCGCGCGCCGGCTGACCGAGGCGCTACGCAGCCAGTTGACCGAAATCCACCAGAACAGCCTGAGGTTCGTCGAAACCGACGATGCGCTGGGCTACAGCCAGTCGAATGTGGATTTTCATGAAGCGCTGTACCGCGGTTGCCGCAATGCCTTTCTGGCCGAGCAGCTGCGATCGATCCGCCGCCGTACCCAGATGTACCGGCAAAACTCGTTCCTGCAGCCAGGCCGGATGCGCATTTCCTACGACGACCACCAGCGCGTGCTCGATGCGATCCTGGCGGGCGACGAAAAGGCTGCGCAGCAGCAGATGATCGAACATATCTCCGTCGGCGGCACCGGCTTCGCTGAGTTCGTTTCAACCATGCCGGTGCATATGTTCGAGACCCACGAGAACGCGTATCCGAAGGTCAGCGGGGCTTGAGTTGCGCCGCTCAGCCAAGGTTCATTCCGGCAGGAAACCCGAATGCCTGAAATGCTGCATGGCTGAATCGCTGGCCAGGTGCTCGAGCAGTTGCCTGGCGGCAGCTTGCTCGCTGCTCAGCGCTGCGGCATAGGCAGTGCTCAGACCATAGGGCGCTGGCAGGGGGCCGACCATGGCAATGCCTTTGTGCTGGAGGATTTCGCTCGATTGGCTGACGCCCAGCGCAAACTTGCCGATCGCTACATCCTTGATCACGTCGACGCCGAAGGGCAGCAGGGTCAGTTTCGCCTGCAGCGTGGCGCGCAGTTGCAAGCGGTCGAGCACCTTGTCGAAATGGGTGCCTGCGGTCGCGCCGCGTGCCGGGTCGGCGTAGGCGATCGAACTCGCCGCCAGCAAGGTCTGTTGCAGCGCCTGCGGGGTCGAGATGTCAGGCAAGGTTGCGCCTTCGCGCGTGGCCAGGGAGACCGCGACAATGCCGATCGGCTGGCTTGGGGCGCCTGTCAGGCGGCCCCCTGTTCGCAACTGCTCAACCGCGCTTTGGCTGAGGATCACCAGATCGGCGGCTGCACCCGGCTTGGCCGCCAGCACCAGATCGCGCTGCGCGCCGACCGTGTCGTAGCTGGCGCGCAACAGGTGGCCGGTCAATCTTGAGAATTCCGGGGCAATGCGCTCCAGCGCGGCTTTGCTCGCACCGGCCGCCAGGACCCGAACCTCATCGCCACAAGCCTGTCCGATTGAAAGCCACAGCAGCGCCGCGCAGGCCGCCTGGATTGATTTGATTTGCATAGCTTCCTCAACAGCCCGATCGGGCTTGATTTTATTGGGCCGATGTCTTGGTCCGCATCAGTTCGCAACCAGCATAGCCCAAGGCCCATTCGCCTGGCGCCTTTGCTGTCAGCGCTTCGGCAACATGAATCCCGCAAAGAACATCGCGAGGTCCTGATGCGCGTTGAGTGGCAGGATATGGGCGATGTACTGGTCGGGTCGCACGATCACCAGCGCACCCTGGTCGCGGTTCACGCCGCGCAGGTCGAAGATGTCCGGGCCTGTCTTCGTATCAGGGCAGAAGATCTTTTCGTAGTCGCAGAGTCCGTAGCGACCCTTTTGCGGCAGCAGCAGCGGCGGCATCGATTCGATGGCCAGTTCCCGATGGCTTTGCTGGAAGATCGCGCGCAAATCGAATAGGGCATCCGGATCCTGGCCGGGCCTTGTGTATTTGCGCACCGGTGAGTCTGGCGATTCCTGAAGGAACCGGCAAAGGGCAAGCACACCTGTATGAGCGTCCACAGGGTCCATCCGACCCGCAAAGGCGTACAAGCGCCAGCGTCCGTCGGCCTTGCCGGCATGGCCCAGTTGCACCGGTCTGGCATCGGCAACGCGCAACACCGACGCTGAGTGGAATCGGGTGCCGACTCCGAAACCCTTGGCCAAGGCCTGATGCGCGGTCTCACCGCATATTTCCGAGGGGTGGTACTGGATCCCCAGGCCGGCAGTGAAGCGCAAATGCTGTTCGAAATAGTTCTGGAAGGCTTTGGGATCGACGCCGCCGGCATCAGCCGATGGTCCCTTTTCTTCAGCTGGCTTGTCGCTGATCATCCGGGCCCAGTCGCGGTCGAAGTCGATCAGCATCTGCCCCATGACCTGGCGTTCAGCCGAGTAGCTGTGCAGCAGCTTTGGCCCACATTGCCCGCGCAATACGGCGGCCATTTTCCAGCCCAGATTGAAGCTGTCCTGCATCGAGAAGTTCATGCCCTGACCCGCCTTGGGGCTGTGGGTGTGGCAGGCATCTCCAGCGATGAAAACGCGCGGCAGGCGCTGGCCAATTTCCTCTGCAGGTACATCGTCGTATTTGTCGCAGATGCGCTGGCCGATCTCGTACACCGACCACCACGGTACCTCTTTCACGTCCAGCTTGTAAGGGTGAAAAATGCGCTGCGCGGCGGTGATGATCTGGTCCAGCGAGATCTGGCGCTCGGCCACGCGTACACCCTCGCCGAGCTTTTCCATCTCCACATACAGACGCACCAGGTAGCCGCCTTCGCGCGGGATGATCAGCAGGTTGCCGCCGTTGTTAGACTGGATGGCTACCTTGTGGCGAATGTCCGGAAAATCGGTGACCGCCAGCATGTCGATCACGCCCCAGGCCTGCTGGGCCTGGTCACCTACCAACTCGCGTCCGATGGACTTGCGCACTGCGCTGCGCGCACCGTCGCAGCCGACCACATAACGCGCGCACACCGTCTCCACTTTCTGTGCCTGCGCGTCATCGCTGCGCTCCAAGCGCACCGTGACCGGGTAGTCCAGTGCGTCGCGGTCCACTCTCAGGTCGAGCAGCTTGCGCGAGTAATGCGGCTCCAGCCGGCTGGGAGAATTACGCATCACATCCAGGTAGAAGTCATGCACCCTCGCCTGGTTCAAGATCACATGGGGAAATTCCGACAGACCGTCCTCGGTGTCCTGCACCCGGCCGTGGCGCATGATCTGCTCGGGTTTTGTTTCGTCGGGCTTCCAGAACGTGACTTCATTGACCCAGCAGGCTTCCTTGAGCACCCGCTCGCTGAAGTTGAAAGCCTCGAACATCTCCATCGTTCGGCAGGCAATACCGTCGGCCTGGCCCAAATGCATCGGGCCATCCTTCTGCTCCACGATCGCCACTGATATATCTGGAAATGCTGCGAGTTGCGCCGCCAGCGTCAGCCCGGCCGGACCGCAGCCGATGATGAGCACGTCCACCTGCGCAGGCAGCAACTTGCTGTGCGGGGCCGCTGCCGCAGCGGCAGGGCAAATATGCGGGTCTCCGGGATGGAAGCCGTTGGAGTGGAATTGCAAGGGTTGCCGCCTTATTTAGGTTGATAGCTCGGCTATTTGATAAAAGATGTCACTGCCGACTGCAAGAAAAGTGCAAGTTGCCCAGCAGCGGGCTCAGGCCTTGCCGGTCTTGCGATTCGATCGGGCCTTCCGGGATGGGCGATTCTAGGTCGCGCAAGAGCGCGGTCCTTGGATCGTCAGATTTGCATGTTCGACCGAGGCGAACTCGCTGCAGCCAGCCGCGGACGCAGGTTTGAAATTTGATGTATAAACATGTTTAGATATTGAAGGATTCCACATGACCGAAGCTATTCTCGACATCAAGCAATGGGGCAATAACCTGGGCGTGCGCCTGCCCGCATCGGTAGCACGTGCAGCGCATTTGAAGGTCGACCAGCGGGTGCGGATTACCGTGGAAGATAGCCGCGTCATCATCACGCCATTCGGCGACAAGGTACCAACGCTGGCTGAGCGGCTGGCGCAATTTGATCCGGATGTGCACGCTGGCGAGGCGATGCCGGTGACGCCTGTGGGCCGAGAGCTATGGTGACCGGCAGGGCGCCAGCCACCGTGCGTCGCACCAGCGTCCGTGCGAAGTCCAAATCTGCGACGCCGCTGACAGGCGGGGCATGGGTGCCAGAACGACAAGAGGTGATTTGGATCGATTGCAACCCTCAGGCGGGCGCGGAAATGAGCGATCTGCACCCAATGCTGGTGCTGTCGCCAATCTCGTTCAACGCCCGCACCGGCCTCATCATCGGCTTGCCAATGACAACGGCGGCCTACAACGCCACCAATCCCTTCGCTTTGGCGATCGGTGCTGCCAGTGGCAGCAAGGTTGGCAAAATCAGTTATGTGTTGTGCCATCAGCCCAAGTCGTTCGACTGGCGGGCTCGGGGTGCCAAGCCGCATTCCCAGGGGAAACTGGCTGATGCGGACTTCACGAAAGCCTGCGCGGTGTTGAACCAGATCATCACGATCGAGTAGCCGCAGCGCGGCTACCGATTTAAAAGCCCGTGCCAGGTTGGTTCAAGTAAGCCGCCTCCTCGGCGCTCGAGCTTCGCTGCAAAGCTGCGTTGCGGTGCGGGAAGCGGCCAAACCGCGCGATCACTTCGAGGTGGCGTTTTGCATAGGCCAAGGCGTCGGCAAGCTTGGGCTCGATGACCGCAAGGCGTTCGAATTCAGTCACCGAACGCTGCTGCATTGCCAGGTCCTCGGCATGCTCGAGCGGCATCAGCAGGAACCAGCGCTGCATCGGTTCGAGCGCCTGATCCTGCCCGCTGTCGAGCAGGGCCAGCGCATCGGCCAGGGCCAGGGCATCGCCGGCAAAGGCCTGGGCCTGACCGCGAAAGGCATTGCGGGTGAACTGGTCGAGCAGCAGGATTCTGGCTATCCGGCCGAGTGGCTGCGCCGTCCAGTCGGCCAGACCGCCTGCCAGCGCAGCCTCGATCAGGTGGCCGAAGCGCTGGCGAATTTCCTCATCGACGGCATCGTTCTTGCTGAACCATTGGCTGCGCGCTTGCAAATCCTGCGCGCCGCCGATCGGGTCGAACCAGTAGTTCAGCACTTGCTGGATCGCCGGCAAGAGCTGCAGCCGCTGCCAGCGCGGATGGCGCTGCAGCCAGGTGGCGACATAGCTGCATTGGGGCACCAATTGCAGGCCCAGCGGCGCCGCCCAACGCAAGCCATGCTCGACCAGCTTGCCGGCCAGGCCGCGGCCCTGCAACTCCGGCGCGGTGCCGGTATGGCTGAAGATCAGCTGCTCGCCATGCCGGACATAGTCGAGTTCAAGCCCATGACCATCGACTTCGGCGCTGAAGCGGCAACTTGCCTCGTCATGGTGGATTTCAAGCATCGGTGTCATCTAATTCAAAGCCCCAGTTGCTGCCAGAGGTAGCTGTATTCCAGCGCCTGCAGGGTGGCGCGCTGGGCATTGTCTGCAGCACCGCCATGCCCACCTTCGATGTTCTCGTAATACAGCAGCTCATGCCCTTGGGCCAGCATCTTCGCCGCCATCTTGCGCGCATGACCGGGATGCACGCGGTCGTCCCGGGTCGAGGTGGTGAACAGCGGTTTCGGGTATTTCACCCCGGCTTTGACGTTCTGGTAGGGGCTGTATTTCGAGATGAAGGACCATTCATCGGCCTGGTCCGGATCGCCATATTCAGCCATCCATGAAGCGCCTGCGAGCAAGCGGTGGTAGCGCTGCATGTCGAGCAAGGGCACCTGGCAGACCACGGCATTGAACAGGTCGGGCCGCTGCACGAAGGTCGCTCCGACCAGCAGGCCACCGTTGCTGCCGCCCATGATGCCCAGATGGAGCGGCGTGGTAATTTTCCGCGCGATCAGGTCTTCGGCGACCGCGATGAAGTCGTCATAGCTGCGCTGCTTGTCAGCCTTGACCGCTGCCTGATGCCAGTTCGGGCCGAACTCGCCGCCGCCGCGGATGTTGGCCAGCACCAGCACGCCGCCGCGGCCATACCAGGCACGGCCGAAGCCACCCGAGTACCAGGGCTGCATCGACACCTCGAAGCCGCCATAGCCATAGAGCAAGGTCGGGTTCTTGCCGTCGAGCTTGGCGCCGGCCGGCCAGACAACGAAGTAGGGCACTTGGGTGCCGTCCGCGCTTTGGGCGAAGTACTGTTCGGCGCGCATGCCCTGGGCATCGAACTTGGGCTCGCGGCTCTTCAAGGCGCTGCGCTGATCGCTGCCAGCGCGTGCCAGATAAAGGGTGTCGGGCGTCAGGAAATCGGCATAGTTGACCAGGTAGCGATCGGCGAGATCGTCCACTGGCAATTCACTGTCATGCAGACCGGCCAGGCTCAGGGTGCCGGGGAAGGGTGCCGCGATCTTGCGATGCTGCGGGCTGGCGCCGGCTAGATCCCACTCCTCCAACCTGCTGGCGACCTGATCGCTGATGTTGAGGATCACCTGATCGCGGGTCAGCGTGTAGCCGGCCAGCGAACGCGTTGGCGTCGGGCTGAACAAGATCTGGAACTTGCGCTGGCCCTTCAGGAAGGCGGCAGCATCGGCCAGCAGCAGCGACCCGGCAGCATAGCTGCGGCCGTTTACCTGCCAATCGCTGCGTGGCTGCAGCAGCAGCCTGGCGCCCCAGAACTGTTCCTGCATGTCGCTGGGCAGCTCGAGCTTGACCAACTGCTCACCTTGCAGCAAGAAGCTGGCCTGGTTGTAGAAGTCGAGCGAACGGCTGAATGTGCTGCGCTCGAAGCCCGGTGTGCGGTCGACATGCACCGACACCGCCACGTCCTTGCGCTCGCCTTCGAAAACGATGCTGGCCGCAGCCAGCGGCTTGCCGCGCTGCCAGCGCTTGATGACGCGTGGATAGCCCGAATCGGTCAATGAGCCAGGGCCGAAATCGCTGCCGACATAGACATGGTCGGCATCGAGCCATTCGACCGCGCTCTTGGCTTCGGGCAGTTGGAAACCGCCATCGACAAAGCTCAGCGTCTGCAGGTCGAATTCGCGCACCACATGGGCATCGGCGCCGCCGCGCGACAGCGACAGCAGGCAGAACCGATAGGCAGGCCCCAGGCAGTTGGCGCCGGCAAAGACCCAGTTCTCTTTCTCGGCGGCTCCAAGGGCATCGAGGTCGAGGACGGTGTGCCATTGCGGCTTGGGCTTTTGATATTCGGCCAGGCTGGCGCGGCGCCACAGGCCACGCGGGTGCTGCTCATCCTGCCAGAGGTTGTAGAACCAGGGGCCGAAGCGACTGATCTGCGGGATTCGATCGCTGCTGTTGAGGACTTCCAGCAACTGTTGCCGCAGCGCCGGATATTCGGGCCGCGCTTGCAGCGCCTGCAAAGAGACCGCGTTGCGCTGGCGGACCCAGTCCAGCGCGCGTTCTCCTTGCACTTCTTCCAGCCATTGATAGGGGTCGGTATCTTCAGCCATGGTCATCAGGGGCAAGCAAATTGCGGCGCCGAGGGCGCAAAGAGAGGCAAGGCGGCGCAGGCAGGTCATGCTTGCGCCAGTTTCAATGCGTTGGGGGTGATTTCGAGCGAATCCTTGGTCGTCGAGACATAGATGCTGCCGTCCTGCACCGTCACCTGCAACTGCATGCTGCGCTGGGCAAAAGCGGCCAGCGCTTGAGATTGTTCGGCCGGAATCTGCCAGACGCTCAGGCGCTGGGCGCGCGCCAGCTTGGCTTCGACCGAGGCCCACCAGATCGGCGTGCTGTAGGTATAGCTGTAGACGCTGACGCGGCCAGCGCGACCATGGGCTTTGAGCAGGCGCCGATCATCGGGCTGGCCCAGATCGATCCAATGCAGGATGTCGCCCCTGAGGTCACGCTGCCACAGCTCGGGTTCGTCCACATCGGAGAGGCCTTTGCTCAACTCAAGCCGACCTTGCAATTCGTCCGCTGGAGCGTTCAAGGCGAAGGCCAGGATGCGGATCATCATCCGCTCATCGGTCTCGGACGGCTGGCGCGCGATGGTCAGGTTGTGCTCGCCATAGACATGGCGATCCATGTCGGCGATTTGCAGCTGGGCTTTGTGGATGGTGGCTTTGATGGCCATGGCGGCTCCTGGTTCAGCGCGCAAAGCCTTGGATTATCAGCCTGCTTGAGCAATGTCAGCCGGCAGAGCATCCCTGGGGGACAATCAAGCGATTCAAACAACAAGCGACAGATCCCATGAATATGAAAAGAACCGACCTTGACCGCCTTGCCGGCCTGAAGCTTGATGGCCAGATGCGGGGTGCGGCCAAGCCGGATCGTTTCGGTCAGGGTTCGGGTCAGATGCCCGACCGCAAGGAACAGCGGCGCATCGATTCGGCTGCAGGGCTGGTGCCTTTTGCCTGCAAGCTGCCGTCCGAGTTGACCCAGCGTCTGCGTCTGCAAGCGGCCGAACATGCCGGTGGCATCAATGGTCTGGTGACCGAGCTGCTGCTGAAAAGCCTCGGCTGAACCCCGATGTCGCGCCGCCCTGCGGCGTGGCATGATCTGGATTTTTGCGTCCGCCAAGGACGCATGACCAACACTTCATTCATTGCGCCATGAAACGACTGCTGATTACCCTCTTAGCCGCGGCCATCCTGCCAGCGTTTGCACAGTCCGCCAACCCTGCGGCCAAAGTCGACCCGAAGAACAACAAGGTCAGCCGGCCGGTGGTCGACAAGCCCAAGGTGCCGTTGATGACGCGCGACGAGTTACGCGCCTGTTTCTTGCGCCAGGACGGCGACCGTGTTGAAGCCGAGGCGATCAAGCTCGCCCAGGCGGCCCAGGCGGAGGATCGCAAGGATCTGCTGAACCTGAAAAATGCGCTGGGGTCCCGTGGCGAAGAACTGGCGGCCAATCTGGTCAAGATGAAGCAGGACCGCGAAGACATCATCAAGTTCGGCGAGGAGGTCAAGGCGCGGGTGGTCAAGGAAAAGCTCGACAAGGACGAGGTCAAGAAGTTACAGGACGAATACCAGGCCCGCGCAGTTGCGATGGATCCGCGCATCGACGAGCACAACAAGAAGAAAGATGTCTACCTGGCTGACAGCAAGGCCTTTGACATCCGGGTTGAGGCGCATAACCTGAAAGGCAAATCGCTCGACGCCCGCGCCGAGTCCTACCTCGACAGCCTCGATGCCTGGAAAGCCGATTGCGGCAACAAGGCCTATGACGAAGCCGACGAGATCGCCCTCAAGAAGGAACGCGCCGCGGCGGCGAAATAAAACCCGGTTTTGAACCACGATCGAGGCGCATGAGCTGATCGATCCCGACTGGCGCCACCCTCAATGGGCTGCGCCATTTTTTTCGCAAGGCCGCTCCGGCCGCAAAAGGCATTGCCATCCATGAACTCAAACAACCCCCTGCTGCAGGACTGGAACGGCCCCTATGGCCTGCCGCCATTTGCGCAGATCGAAGCGGCCCATTTCGCCCCGGCCTTCGTTGTGGCAATGGCCGGGCAAATGGCTGAACTCGATGCCATCGCAGCACAGACTTCAGCGCCGACCTTCGATAACACGCTGGCTGCTTTCGATCGCAGCGGCGCTTTGGCCGGCCGGCTCGAACATCTGTTTTACACCTTGACAGCCTCGGCCACATCGCCGCAGTTGCAGGCGGTGCAGCGCGAACTGGCCGGCCCATTGGCCGCGCATCGAAGCGCCGTCTATATGCATGGTCCGCTGTTCCAGCGCATCGACTCGCTGCATCAGCAGCGCCAGGCGCTGGGCCTGACGCCCGAGGCCCTGCGGCTGCTCGAGCGCGTGCATCTGGACTTTGTCCGTGCCGGCGCCAAGCTCGGCGCGGCTGAGCAGGCCAGCTATGCCGAGGTGATGTCAAAGTTGGCCAAGCTGAACACCAGCTTTGCGCAGAATGTGCTGGCGGATGAAAACAGTTTTCAACTGCTGTTGCGCGCTGAAGCTGATCTGGCTGGTCTGCCTGATGAGGTGCGCGCGAATGCGCGGCAGACTGCGCAAGACCGCGGAATCCCCGCGGACAGCGGCATGGATGCCCATTTGATCACCTTGTCGCGCGCGTCGATCCTGCCGTTTTTGACCTTCAGCGAACGCCGCGATCTGCGCGAACAGGCCTGGCGCGCCTGGACCAGCCGCGGCGAGAACCCAGGCGCCAGCGACAACCAGACCATCGCCCAGGAGATCCTGGGTTTGCGTAATCTGCAGGCCAGGCTGCATGGCCATGGCTGCTTTGCCGACTATGCGCTGGCCGACACCATGGCCGGTTCGCGCGAGGCGGTGCTGGGCTTGCTCGGACGCGTCTGGGAGCCGGCCAAGGCGGCGGCCGCTGCTGAGCAAGCCGCGCTGCAGACGGTGATGGACCAGTTGGGCCACAGCTTCACGCTCGAGGCCTGGGACTGGCGCTATTACGCCGAAAAGGTGCGGCTGGCGCGCTATGACCTCGATGATGCGCTGGTCAAACCCTATTTTTCGCTCGATGCGATGGTTGCAGCCTTGTTCGATTGCGCGCAGCGCTTGTTCGGTCTGAAGTTCGTTGCCCAACCCGAGGTGGCAGCCTATCACCCAGACGTCATGGTCTACGAAGTCCGCAACATGGAGGGCCAACTGCGCGGCATCTTCCTGCACGACAACTTCGCCCGCATGCCCAAACGCAGCGGTGCCTGGATGAATGCGCTGCGCTGGCAGTCCCGCAACGGCGGCATCAGCCTGCCGGTGATCCTGAACAACAATAATTTCTCCAAGGCCGCGCCGGGCCAGGCGACCTTGCTCGGTTTCGACGAGGTGCGAACGCTGTTCCATGAGTTCGGCCATGGCCTGCATGGCCTGCTGTCGAATGTCGAGTTTCAGCGCCTGTCAGGCACCCAGGTGCTGCGCGACTTCGTTGAACTGCCTTCGCAGATCTTCGAACATTGGATGAGCGAGCCCGAATTGCTGAAAAAGCATGCCCGCCATGTACTCACCGGTGCGCCAATTCCCGATGCGATGCTGGCCAAGCTCAAGGCCGCCGAGTTGTTCAACCAGGGCTATGAGACGGTGCGTTATACGGCCAGTGCGCTGGTCGATATGGCAGCCCATTCGCTCAGCAGCGAGACTGGCCCGGCCGTGGTTGCATTCGAAGCCGCCACGATGGGCGCTTACGGCTTGCCCGCAGCGATCGGCATGAACCACCGGATGACGCATTTCCAGCATCTGTTCTCGAGCAGCGGCTATGCGGCGGGTTATTACGTCTACATGTGGGCCGAGGTGCTCGACAGCGATGCTTATGACGCCTTTGTCGAGGCGGGCAGCCCATTCGATGCGGATGTGGCTGCCAGACTGTTGCGCTGCATTTACGCCAGCGGCAACAGCGTCGAGCCCGGAGCGGCATTCCGCGAATTCCGTGGCCGTGATGCGCAAGTCGAACCGATGCTGCGCGGCCGCGGACTGCTGCCGGTCTGAACCTGATCATCCGTTCGATGCCAACCAGCCGACCGCGCTTGTTCGCGCTCGCCTGGCCCTTGTTCATTGAACTGTTGCTGGGCATCGGCATCGGCGTGGTCGGAACGGTGTTGGCGGCGCAATTGTCGGACGCCAGCGGCGGCGCATTTGCGCTGGCCAATCATGTGTCGGCGACGCTGTTCATCCTGTTCCGTTTGATTGGCGCCGGCATCAGCGTGGTGGTGACGCAGAGCCTGGGCGGCGGGCGACGTGATCAGGCTGACGCGGTGGCGCGTGCGGCGCTGGGTGCCAGCAGTTGGCTTGGCGGCAGCGCTGCTTTGCTGGCGCTGCTGGCGGCCGAGCCTTTGCTGCGGGCGATGAACGCGCCGGATTCGGTGCTGCCTTTGGCCTTGCCCTTGCTGCAATGGATGGCGCCGGCGATGCTGCTCGACGCCTGGAATGCCTCGATGGCCAGCGTGATGCGCGCCCACATGCGCACCCGCGACACCTTGTTGGTGATCGTCGTGATGCAACTGGTGACGCTGCTGCTGGCCTTGCTGCTGATGCCTTTGGCCGGTTTGCCAGGCTTTGCTTTGGCCTTGACCTTGAGTCGGGCGGTCGGTCTGGTCATGCATTGGCTGCTCTGGCGCTGGCGGCTGGGCCTTCGGCCGCAATGGTCGGACTGGTGGCGCTTGCCGCGCAATGAACTCGCCGCAATGCTGCATATCGGACTGCCGGGTGCAGCCGAGAACATCGCTTACCGGCTCGCCTATATGGTCAGCGTGGCGGTGGCGGGACAGATCGGCGCGCAGGCCTTGGCGACCCAGGCCTATGCCTCGCAGCTGATGTATGGCGTGCTCTTGTTCGGGCTGGCGACCGGCTTTGCGGTCGAGATCATGGTCGGCCACATGATCGGCGCCGGACATCTGCATGCAGCGCACCGGTTGGTGCGGAGCGCATTGGCTGTCGGCCTGGTGATGAGCCTGCTGGTTTCGACCGCGTTCGCGCTCGCCGCACCCTTCTTGCTGCGCATGTTCACGCAGGACGAAGCAATCATCGCGCTGGGCAGCTGGCTGATGTGGCTGACGGTGCTGCTGGAGCCGGGCCGGACCTTCAATCTGGTGGTCATCAATGCGCTGCGTGCCACCGGTGATGCGCGGTTCCCGGTGCTGGCTGGCGCAGCATCGATGCTGATCGTGCTGGCTGGCGGCAGCTGGTTTCTCGGCGTGTATCTGGACCTGGGCCTGACCGGGCTGTGGATTGCCTACGCGGCGGATGAATGGATTCGCGGCCTGTTGATGTGGCGGCGCTGGGCGACCTTGGGCTGGGTGCCCAGCGCCAGAGCAGCGCACCGACGGCTGCGCCGTTCAGCCCAGTAACCAACTGCTGACGCGGAAGGTGATGAAAGCCGCCAGATAGGCCAGACCGAACAGGTAGGTGGTCATGATCAACGGCAGCTTCAGACTGCCGGTTTCGCGCCTCACCGCCGCCAAGGTGGCCAGGCATTGCGGCGCAAAAACGAACCAGGCAAGCAGCGACAGTGCGGTCGGCAGGCTCCAGCTCTGCGCGATCAAGGGCGTCAGGGCTTGCGCGGCGTCCTTGGTATTGGCCGACAAGGCGTAGACGGTGCCGAGCGAGCTGATCGCCACTTCACGCGCCGCCAGACCCGGCACCAAGGCCAGGCTGATCTGCCAGTTGAAGCCGATGGGCTCGAGCAAGACCGCCAGACCGTGACCGAGCATGCCGGCGATGCTGTACTCGATCGGCTGGCCGCTAGCCCCCGGCGGTGCGGCAGGAAAGCTGGCCAGCGCCCACAAGGCCAGCGTCAGCAGCAAGATGATGCCGCCGACGCGCTTGATGAAGATCGCCGCACGCTGCCAAAGTCCGATCAGCACATTGCGCGGATCGGGCCAGTGGTAGCTGGGCAATTCCATCATCAGCGGCCTGACCTGTTTGCCGCTGGTGAATTGCTTCAAGAACCAGGCCACGCCCAAGGCGCCAGCAATACCTGCCAGATAAAGGCCCAATAGCACGAGCCCTTGCAGCATCACGCCGCCCCAGACCTGGCGCTGCGGAATGAAGGCGCCGATCAGCAGCGCGTAGACCGGCAACCTGGCCGAGCAGGTCATCAGCGGCGCAATCATGATCGTGACCATGCGGTCGCGCGGATTGGCGATGCTGCGCGTCGCCATGATGCCCGGAATCGCGCAGGCAAAGCTCGACAGCAACGGAATGAAACTGCGTCCTGACAGGCCGACGCTGCCCATCAAGCGATCGAGCAAAAAGGCCGCGCGGGGCAGATAGCCCGACTCTTCAAGCACCAGGATGAAAAAGAACAGCAGCAGGATTTGCGGCAGGAAGGCCAGCACGCTGCCAGCGCCGGCGATCACGCCGTCAACCAGGAGGCTGCGCAGCCAGCTTTCGGGCAGCGCATTGGCTGTCATGGTGCCCAGCCAGGCCATGCCCGACTTGATTGCTTCCATCGGCGCTTCGGCCCAGGAAAAGACTGCCTGGAACAGCAAGAACAGCACCACCATCAGGATCAAGGGACCGAACCATGGGTGCAGCAGCACGCGGTCGATGCGGTCGCTGGGCAGTTGCGGGCTTTGCTGGTCGAGTCCGAGCGACTGCAGGATTTGCCGCACCTGGTCATGGTCGGCGGCAGTGGCTGCTGGCAGCAATTCACCCGTTGGTGCCCAGACCTCGCGCTGGTCGAGCAGGGCGCGCAACGCGTCGATGCCTTCGCCCTTGATCGCCACCGCTCTGACGACCGGCAGGCCAAGCGCCAAAGACAAGGCGGGCGGGTCCAGAGCCAGGCCGCGCCTGGCCGCCAGGTCGGCCATATTCAGCACCACGACGCAGGGCAGGCCCAGGCGCTTGACCGCCAGCACCAGCCGCAAATTGCGGCGCAAATTGGTCGCGTCGAGCACGCAGATGACCAGATCGGGGCGCTTTTCGCCGCGGGCGCGGCCGGCCAGTACATCGCAGGTGACGCGCTCATCGGGCGAGCGCGGATGCAGGCTGTAGGTGCCGGGCAGATCGAGCAGACGCAGCGTCTTGCCTGCAGCGCTGAGCAAGCGTCCTTCCTTGCGTTCGACGGTCACGCCGGCGTAGTTGGCGACCTTCTGGTGGCTGCCGGTCAGGCGGTTGAACAGGGCGGTCTTGCCGCAGTTCGGGTTGCCCACCAACGCCACCAAGGGGCCGCCGCGGTGCACATGGACGACCGCTTCACGCAAGGCAGGCTGCCGGATGACTGACAGCAATGCATTCAGCTTCGGCACGACGCAGTGCGAATGTCGATTGACCGATGCGAACCACCAGCGGATCGGCGCCGGGCAGGCCGCGTGCCATCACCTTGACAGCCTCGCCGGGCAGAAAACCGATCTCCTCCAGCCAGGCTGCCCATTCAGGGGCATGGCTGGGTGCGCTGACGCCAAGCACCACAAGTGCCTGGCCAATCTGGGCCAGCGCGAGGCTGGCTGGGGCAGTAGTTTGCATTGTTGAGGCAGCCAGCTTGAAGCTGAGCGCAGGGTTCCAATCAAGAATGATTCTCATTATACGCCGATGAAAGCGCAGGGTTCGCTGGCCGATATGCAAGTGGGTGGCGCCGCGCCAAGTGATGTGATGGCCCTTACATCCGCTTGCAAGCGGCCCTGATCCGGTCGATCGTTTGTTCCACCGGCGCTTTGGCCGAAACTTCCAGGCCCAATTTGCGCGCGATGTCGTTGACTCTGGCCGGGTTCAAGGGCAAGCCGCCGGCGTCGACGGCGGCGATCAGACTCAGCGCACGTTGTTTGTCGGTCAACGGTCGCTGGCGTTTGGCCAGTTTGGCGCTCAGCCAGGTGAACAGATTCATTTTTAGCTGCTGGGTCACTTGCTTGCGGTGGCTTGGCTTTGTGCTCAGAGGCATGTTGACATCCTCCCCGCCCTAAAGGGCGGGGATTCCCTCT
>CAIJIT010000104.1 GCA_903820745.1 uncultured Burkholderiales bacterium | reverse complement strand
TAGCGTCGGTTCACCAGATGGCCACTTACAAATTTGTGAAGCAAGCTTGCCGCGAATGTTTGATACGGCACGCCTTCCTCAAGCGCGCGCGCCTGCAGATTTTTTAAATCTCTGGACGAAATGCGGATGTTCAGGCGCTGGTCTTTATTGAAGGTTGCGCCAGCTGCGGCACGATGGGTCTTCATTTGCTGCGCCATATCGTCGACTGGCTTGAGCGAGCCAGCTTCCCATGCTTGCAAAATCTCCTGTTCTTCTTGATCGAGCTTTGCATTTTTTTTCATGGCTTGTTCCGGTAGTTTTTGGTTGCCTTGCGGCTTGGGATGATGGTTTTCAAGAAGATTTCTGTTTCGTTTTCGATAAACGGGACGGCGTAGACATAGTCATCTACTTGAACCATCGAAATCTTCTGCCCCGGATAAGTTAACTGGTTTGGATGTTCAAGCACGGCCAACTCATTTCCGCTGATGATTTCAAAAACAATTCTTTCAAATGAAATGCCCCGTTCCTGAAGCAGATATTGATTTTTTTCGTTATTCCAATTGAAGATTTTTGCACTTCTCATGTGTGCATTTTAGGCACACAAAATATTGGCTGTCAATGGGGCGTCTCAGTTCTGTGTTCTTCAGTCTTGGCGCCGAGTTCGCTTTGTGATGTCTCATGCACGCCAGTGAGCTATCGGAGAGGTGAAACGACAAGTTCAGCCCGGGCTGGGGCAGGACTAACTTGTCTGCAAATCGTTTGACCGCGTCTATTTTTTGTGAGTACACTAATTCATGTGGAGATCAGCTTCGACACCGCCAAGAGTGTGCGTAATGTGGCCGACCGCGGGTTGCCGTTCACGCTTGTTTTGCAACTGGAATGGTCGGGCGCAGTGATCCAGGAGGATGTCCGTAAAAGCTACGGTGAGCGCCGTTACCTTGCACTTGGGATGATCGGTGATCGGCTGCATGCTGCGGTGTTTACACCCAGGGCGGGCAAGGTGCATGTCATCAGTTTGCGCAAGGCAAACCAACGTGAAGTGAAAGCATATGAGCAAAAAACCCAACCCTGAAATGGTTGATGAAGAGAATCCGCAATGGACAGCCGCAGATTTCGCCAATGCGCGTTCAGCCAGAGAGGTACTGCCGGAAATTTTCGGAACAATGGTCGCGCAGCAAATGCTCAAGCCGCGCGGTCGCCCGCGTGCCGAGCACCCCAAAGAGCGCATCAACATCCGCCTGTCTCACGAAGTTATTGAGTACTTCAAGGCAGCCGGTGACGGCTGGCAGACTCGCATCGATTCCGCCCTTCGCCAGTTCATTACAGAGCACCGAGGTCGGTAAACCGGGCCATCGGTGCGTAGTTCAGCGATCGCGGCCGGCTGTTTCAGGTTGACCGCGGGCGGCTTGTTTCGCCGACTGTGAAAGCATGCAAGTCAGTTCCCCGCATTTGGCCCGGTGGGCCCATGCGTACATGGACGCCCCCGTTTGCCAAGCGCTCAATTCATGATGACTGGAAGGAAAAGATTGCACCCGTACATTCGGACTTTGATTCAGCCTTGCGGCTGATGTCCCTGATGGGATTTGCTGGCTGACTCCCAATCGGGCTATCGCACTTCGATGTGCGCCGCCTAGTACGGGTTTGGTCAGCCACGGTCTTACCTGTTTTGCCATCATTTCATGATTGCCTGTGCAATCGTCGGAAGTCTGTTGTCTTGCTCTCCTTGCGGGTGTTCTTGCCTTCGCGGGATCCCTCTGGCCGGCTTTAGATCAAGCTACACCGGCGCCACATCTCGCTTGTAGTCCTTGCGGTAATCCCGGTCATGCGCCAACAAGGCCCACATGATCCGCACGTTCTTGTTGGCCACGGCCACCGCTGCGACGTTCTTGTTGCGTCGGTTCACCAGGCTCGAAATCCACAGATCTTCGGCTGGCGTACCTCTCTTGCGTTCGTTGGCCTGGATAACCGAACGCGCGCCATGAATCAGCAAGGTGCGCAAATACTTGTCGCCGCGTTTACTGATGCCCAGCAGATTTTCCTTGCCGCCGCTGGAATGCTGCCTGGGCACGATGCCAAGCCACGCCGAGACCTCGCGTCCGTTCTTGAACGCCTTCGCATCGCCAAGGGTCGCGACAAAGGCGCTTGCCGTGATCGGTCCCACGCCTTGCACCTCGTCGAGCTTGCAACTGTGCTCGTTGGCGCGGTGACCGGTGAGGACCTGGCCATCAAGATCGTCAAGTCTCTGGCTCAAGTTCTTCACGTGATTCAGCAGATCGTCGATCAATATCCGGAAGGCGCCGGTCAGCTCATTCGAGGCATCCTCAATCAGCTCCGGCACCCGTTTGGGGACATTGTGAATGCCCTGCGGAATGATCAAGCCGAACTCGGCAAGCAGCCCGCGGATCTGGTTGGAATGTGCCGTGCGTGCGCGCACCAAGCTTTGTCGCACCCGGTGCAGCGCCAGCAATGACTGCTGCTCGATGCTCTTGATCGCGACAAAACGCATATTCGGCCGGGAAACCGCTTCACAGATGGCCTCAGCATCGGCGGCATCATTCTTGTTGCTCTTCACGTAGGGTTTGACGAACTGGGGTGCCATCAACTTGACCTCATGTCCAAAGCTTTGCAGCTTGCGCGCCCAGTGATGCGCGCCGCCACAAGCTTCCATGCCGATCAAGCAGGCAGGCAGATTGACAAAAACGCGGCGAGCTGATCGCGCTTGAGTTTCTTCTTCAAGACTGTTTTGCCTTGTTCATCGACGCCGTGAATTTGGAACACATTCTTTGCCAGATCGATGCCAATTACAGTAATCTTCATGGTGGACGCCTCTCTCGGTTTAAGTGGTTGGTAACAACTCCACTTTGGCACATTGATGCCGTTACGGGTGGGGGCGTCCATCCCATTGGGCTACGGGGTGGCGGAAGACGCCGGCGTCAACAGGGGCAAGGCTAATTCTGACTTCCTGGTCAGGTAGCGGGCGGTGTGCCTTGAGATGGCCTGTGCGTTCCCCTACCGACGGAGTGGGCGGCTGCTTATTTGATGCGACTCTCAAACGCAGGCTTGAAGTCATTCAGCTCATGCGGCTGCAGTCCATCCATGTATGAACATCGGCATCCATCCACGTTAAGATGTACGCATACATCCATCAGGGTTTCATCATGGCCAACACCAAACTTTTCAAGAACGGCAACTCGCAGGCCGTCCGCATTCCTGCGGAGCTGGCCTATAGCATCTGGGACCTTGACCTTGTCATCGAACGACAAGGCGACGAGCTGCGTATTCGACCGGCCCAGCGCCGCATGGGCGACGTCTTGGGCAAACTTGCCAAGTTCTCACCGGACTTCATGGCACGGGGACGCGGCGAGAACATCGAAGGCGAGCGCGAGGCCTTATGAAAGCCAAATTCATGCTGGACACCAATATCTGCATCTACCTCATGAAGCACCAGCCTCCCGAAGTGCGCGAGCGCTTTGCGGCTTGCTTTGTGGGCGACGTTGTCATTTCTGCGGTGACCCTGGCCGAACTTGAATTCGGTATCTCTTGCTCAAGCCATGAAGTGCTGGCCGCCAACCGGGCAGCGCTGGAGGGCTTGCTCGAAGACATCCTGGTCGCGCCCTTTGATGCGCAAGCTGCCAAGGCCTATGGCCCGATCCGCGCAGCCTACAAAGATCGCAACCGCGATGCACTGGACAAGCTCATCGCATCGCATGCTGTCGCTTTAGGGGTGACGCTGGTCACCAACAACGAAGCGGACTTTGTGAACTACGCTGGCCTGGTCGTGGAGAACTGGGTCAGCAGCCACTGATCTGGCAGGTGGGGCGCGGGAAGGGGGCGCGCCCCCCGTATTCGGCCCGGTGGGCCATTCATGCGGGCGACGGTTGGAAGACTACGTTGCCGGTATGGGCGGCGACAGTGGTCTTCAGACATGTTTGGCCAGACTCATGCGTTGATGCAGGATCCTGGCTATACCGATGGCGTCGGCCCTGGCTCGGTAGACGATGACATGCGACCCGACCGTGTAGGCCAAGAAAGATGCCGGCAGATCTTCGCGGGTTTGGCCAAGCTGCGGGTTATGGCTGATCGCTTGCAAAGCGTCGTCGATCTTGCCCCGATAGACCTTCAACTGCTGCTCGCCCCATGTCTCCCCGGTGTAGCGCAAGATGTCGATGAAGTCTTGCCGCGCCTTTGGTGAGAGTTTGAGCGGGAGTGCCTTACGGGAGAACATCCGAATCCATCGGCTGGCCGCTGTGCATGGCCCCGATGGCACTCTTGGTGATGTCGTCCAAGGTATCAGGGGTGTAGGCATAGCCCTCACCCCGGTCGAGCTGCTCGGCGCCCTGTTTGATGGCGGACTGCCAAGATGCGATACGGTTTTCTTCAGCCTGCATGCGACGAATTGCGTCGCGAATGACCTCGGTCGCATTGCCATAGAAACCACTTGCCACCCTGGCCTTGATAAAGCCTTCCATCTCAGGCGAAAGATTGACGTGCATGGTCATGGGTTTACTCCTATGTCCATAATTTATCCATAGCATGGTTGTAAGTCAAGGACAAAAGGGTCAGAGGCAGGCGGTGTGCCTTGAGATGGCCTGTGCGTTCCCCTGCCGACGGAGCGGGTGGCTGCTTATTTGATGCGACTCTCAAACGCAGGCTTGAAGTCATTCAGCTCATGCGGCTGCAGTCCAACCTCTGTAGAGGCAGCCATATCTTTCCAGCGCTTGACCGCTGTGGTCACTTCTTCAAGGATGGATTGCGCTTGTGGCTGAGATAACTCAAAGCGTGCGGCTTGATCCAGCAGTTGTTGGATCGAGGTGATCGGACCACTGTCTTCACTGAGCCAGGTTTTGGATTCCGGATCCTTGTCGGGAAAAGCGTTCAGATCAAACGCAGGGGCCAGCCGCCACTGGTTGTTGCCGCTGTACAGGAACCCGATGTTCTGCAGGTGATCGTCCACGTTCGTGATCAGGTGGTTGAACACCAGCCGTCGCCACAACTGCCTGGCATCACCGACGAAGTTCTCACACTTGGAGCGCATCACATCGATGATTTCTGTGTACGAATGCTCATCGTCGCGGTTGGCTTGCAACAGCGTTGCACCTGAGATGTAGGGGATGCGGTTTTGTTCAGGCGTGCGGTCAAAACGGCGAATCATGGCAACCGGTTGGTCTTGAACCATCACGACGCGTGCTTGCGCGGTATCAATGCCTGCCAGTTGGGCCAGTCGCAGTGCCAGCACCTCACCACGTGTGACAGAACGCTCATCGTTCACGCTGGGAAATTTGCCCAGTGACAAAGCGCCATCTGAATCCAAGATGGTGCATTTGGGGCGCATACCTCCAAGGGATGTTCCTTTGCCCTGAAGGTAGGCCAAGTCTTCGGCCGTTTCTTTGCTGACTTCGACCGCACGGGATGCAAGGAGGATTTTTTCCAGCTCCAGGAACGCAGGTGTTGACCGTGCGCTATCGGCCACGCTGCGCAGGTAGTGCCCGCTCTGATCTCGCAGTCGCAGTGCGCCCACCCGGCTGAAATCATCCACGCAAGCGAGGTAATCCGCTTCGTTCAGAGGTCCCAGCGACGCATCTTTGGCGCGGGCCTTGGCATGTGCGCGTGCGATCACCCGCCGTCCCCACGCGTCCGGTTCGGTATCAGCCAGGGCCAAGAAGAAGGCGGTGTCGTTCTTGGTTGGTGGCTTTCGCAGTTGGTAGCCGCTTTGGCGGTTGAGGTCGGGTGAGACATCAAAGAACTGCGTATCTGCCAGCCATTCGTCGCTGTAGGCGAATTGAGAAAACTCCCGTTGACCGTCTTTGACGAAGATGAGCCGGCCCAGCGGCTTTTCTGCCTTGCCCAGAAAGACATCCATCTGGGTGCGAGTGGGGGCCGGTCTGGCGGCGGGTTTGGCAGCCGGTTTTGTGGCCATCAGAACGCTCCAGATTCTGGTGATTTGCGGGACTTGCGCACGCGCTGAGGCAACTTTTCATCCATCAAGGTCAGACCAATGGTGTCTTGAGGCGTGTCGAGCAACTGATTGAGCTTGTCCAGCTCCCCGAACACCTGCAAGGCTCTGGCGAGGTGAACCATGGCGGTGCCTGGGTGGCCAGCTTCCATTCGCCGCACCGTATGGGCAGACGCGCCGATCCGTTCTGCCAGATCTTCCTGTGTCAGGTGCCTACGTCGCCGCGCAAGCGAAATCGCCTGACCGAGTCGGGTCAGGCTGCGCTCAACTGGCAATGGTGGCGGAGATAGGGATTTCATTTAAGGCGCATTTTATGGCGTTTTAAACGACTTAGCAATGCATATATGAGTGTTTAGTTTTCGCGTATGGCGAAATTTACTTTGCTATTGCAGGAGCGGTTTGGCGCGTTCCAGCGGGTTTGTGCCGGCCGGCTTGACGGATCTGCCGAGCCAAATATAATTTCGTGCATCACTAATTTTGTAACGCACGAAGGAGCGCGCTATGCAAGCCACCGGATCCCCCTCAATCGTCAAGGTCATCGGTACCAACGGGCAAATCTCGCTCGGCAAACAATATGCCGGCCGCCAAGTTTTGGTTGAAGAGCAGGAAGCGGGCGTCTGGCTGATTCGCACGGCAACCGTAATTCCCGATAACGAGCGCTGGTTGCATGAAGCCCAGGCGTCTTCTGACTTGGCGCGGGCGGTGGCGTGGTCAACGCAACATGCTGCCGCTGATGCTCAAACCGATGCAATTCTGGCGGCAGCAACTGAGGCCGAGTGAACAGATGGGCTCGAATGATGGCCTGGTTCGCCTTGACTTGAATTCCCCGGTATTTCAGGAGCAATTGTTCGCCTTGCAAAAGCCAGAGCGCAACGCAGCAATGGATACCCTGAGGAAAATCCGGCAACTGACTTGGAGCCAGCTTTACCGTGACAACGGTTTGAAATGGGTAAAGATCGTCAGCGTGAGACCGCCGCAAGGCGTGGATGCCTTCTACTCATTGCGCATCACCCAGTCCCGCCGTTGCACCGCCTATCGCGACGGCGATTTCATGCGTTTTTTGACCGTGGCACCCGACCATGACAGCAGGTACGGGCGCAAGTAAGAATTTGGTGCAGGAGTCGGGGCGCTAAGGCCTGGGTTGATGCCGCAGCCTTGATTGGCGCTGGCTCACGGCGCAAACATGGCCTGCAAAGTTTGCAGCGTTATGGCCAATGTGGCTGGGTGCAGGGATCCCAAGCGCTTGACCAAGCACACACGGTCGAGTGTTCTGATCTGGTCGAGAACGATCAAGCCTTGCTTGCCCTGGAATGTGAGCGCGATGCGAAAGCGCGCAGCCCGCGACCCAGTGGTCATTGGCGCCACGATGACGGTGCGCAGGTGAGCGTTCATTTCATCGGGCGAGATCACGACGCAGAGCCGGGTCTTCTGGATTTCACTGCCCATGGTCGGGGCTAACTGGGCCAGCCAGATGTTGCCCGTCTTCATCACCAGACCAGTTCGTTGTCGCCTTCGTTGGCGATCTCCGGCCAGACCAATGCGTCACTGCCTTGCTCGGCCAAACGTCGCGCGTCATCGGCCCAACCTTCACGCGGGCGGCGATGGATGGGGCGAATCTCGATCACGCCGTCGCGCACCTGCAGATCGGCCGAACCTTCCAGGCCCACCTGCGCCAGAATCGGCTTGGGAATCAGCACGCCCTGCGAGTTTCCCATCTTGCGGATTGCCACTTCCATGGTCCGTTCCTTTGAATCTTTCGTGATAATAATGGTAGCACTAACTTGTGCGTATTTCAGCGATCGCGGG
>CAIJIT010000103.1 GCA_903820745.1 uncultured Burkholderiales bacterium | reverse complement strand
CTGACCTCCTCGGTCACGCCATGCTCAACCTGCAAGCGTGTATTCATTTCCAGGAAGCTGAATTCGCCATCGGGACCCATCAGCATCTCGACGGTGCCGATGTTGTCGTAGCCCATGCTACGCAAGGTTCCGGCGATTTTGTCGGCAAGCGCACCCACGACCTTGCGGTCCAGGCCCGGCGCCGGCGACTCCTCGATCAGCTTCTGATGACGGCGCTGCACCGAACAGTCGCGCTCATGCAGATGCACCAGGCCACCATGACGGTCACCCAGAATCTGGAACTCGACGTGACGCGGTCGGTCCACCAGGCGCTCGAGGTAGACCTCGGCGTTGGCAAAACCCCGCTGCGCCATGGACGCAGCACGCTCGATCGCACCCAGCAGTTCCTGTGGCGACCTGGCCGGCAACATGCCGATGCCACCCCCACCCGAAGCCGGCTTCACCAAGACGGGGTAGCCAATGGCCTGGGCCGCACGCAGCATCGCGTCGGCATCGCCAGCCAGCACGGAAGATCCCAGCCCCACCGGCATGCCATGCCTTGCCGCCAGTTCGCGGGCGCGGGTCTTGTGGCCCATGGCTTCGATCCAATGCGGGGACGGCCCGATGAAACGGGCGCCGGTGGCCTCGACCTGCGCCGCAAAGACCGCGTTCTCGGACAGAAATCCATAACCCGGGTGCAGCCCGTCAGCACCGGTCCGGCGCACCACATCGAGCAGCCTGTCTGCGTTCAAGTAGCTTTCGCGTGCCGGCGCCGGGCCGATGCACAGGGCTTCTTGCGCCAACGCCAGATAGGGCGCGTTGGCATCGGCTTCGGAGTACACCGCCACCGAGGGCACCCCCAGCGCGCGCAACGACCGCAGCACCCGGGCCGCGACTGCACCCCGATTGGCGACCACGACCTTCTTGAACATGGCCATGGTCAGAAGCTCGTCGGCCAGTTGGCCAGGCGATGCTCGCCGATGCCGTTGTTCAGGCGGCTGCGGTGCAGATCCAGCATCCGGATCAGATAAGCGCGGGTGTCCGCCGGATCGATGACCGACTGCACCGCGTAGATGGAAGCTGCGTCCCAGATTTCGTTGACGCGGTTCATATTGGCCAGGGATTCATCGAAGCCGGGGTCGCCAGCGTCCAGGCCATGCACGACCTTCACTGCGAAGCGCGGGTCCATGAAGCTGACCTCGGCAGTTGGCCAGGCGATGACCTCGTCCGAGTTCTTGCCGCCACCCATATTCAGGTAGGCCTGGCCGTAGCTCTTGCGCAGAATGATCGACAGCTTGGGTACCGACATCAACGCGAGGGCATTCATCATGTTCATGATCTTGCCGGGTGCGCGCTTGCGCTCGGCCTCGGCACCAATCACGAAACCTGGCGTGTCAACAAAGGTCAGCACCGGGATGTTGAACGAATCGCACAGCACCAGGAAGCTGGTGATCTTCTCGCAGGCGTCGGTATCGAGTGCGCCGCCTTTGACCAAAGGGTTGTTGGCCACGATGCCGACACTGCGGCCTTCCAACCGGGCCAAACCGGTGACCGCCACCTTGCCGAAGCGCGCCTTCAACTCGAAAAAACTGTCCTTGTCGACGATCGTACGAACGATGGTGCGAACGTCATAGACCTGGGTGCGCCGCTGCGGCAACAGGCCCAGGATGCCTGCCATGCCTGCGCCTGAGCCTTCGGGGACTGCATGCACCGGCGGCAATTCGTTCTGATGCCCGGGCAGATAGGACAGAAAGGTTTTAATGGCGTCCAGCGCCTGCTCGTCGGTGTCCACCACGAGGTCGGCAAATCCGGTGGTCTCGGCATGCAAGCGCCAGCCGCCCAGGTCTTGGGGGTCAACCTCTTCCTTGATGGCCAGCGATGTGAGCAGCGCGCTCGACACCGCCAGCACGGCGCCCTTGCGGATGACGCAGAAATCCGAGAGCACCGCATACCAGGACGACGAGCCATAGGAGTAGCCCAGAGTGGCCGATGCCCAGGGCGATTCCCTTGTCCGCTGGTACTGCGTGCCATCGTTGCCCAGCAACGCGCCCATGCCGCGCGAGCCCATGGTGTCGGGCATGCGCGCGCCTGACGACTCGCCGAGAAAGACCATTGGCAAGCCGCGCCGCGTGGCCACCTGCTTCATGTGGGCGATCTTGCGACCATTGGTGCTGCTGCTCGACGCACCCATCACGGTGAAATCATTGACCACCAAGGCCGCATCACGTGACCGGATCCGGCCGAAGCCGGCAATCTTGCCATCGGCCGGGGTCTTCTCGCGATCGGCCGGGTTGGACGCCGAAGTTCCAAACAGGCCCGACTCTATGAAGCTGCCGGGGTCGCACAGATAGTCGATGCGTTCGCGTGCATTCAACACGCCCATTGCCTTGCGGCGCAACAGCTTGCCTTCTCCGCCCATGGCCAAGGCCGCAGTCTCACGGCGGTGGAAGTCGGCCATCGAGGCCTCGGCGGCGGAAAGGGTTGGATCGACGGGGGTCATGCCTTGCCCATTGTGGTGGTGTCAGGGCCGCACAGGACCACGCCTGATGCGGAGAGTTCAGCGATGCGCTCGTCCGACAAGCCCAGCACGGAGCGCAGGACCTGGCGCGTGTCCTGCCCGACGCGGTGGCCACTGTGACGCACCGCGCCAGGCGTGTCGGACAGGCGTGGCACCACATTCGCCATGGCGACGCCGCCAAGCTCATCGTCGGGCGCTTCCACGATGGCGTGACGGGCCTGGTAATGCGGGTCGGCAAAGATGTCGGCGATGGTGAAGATGCGGGTGGCTGGCACGCTGGCCTGAGCCAGCGCTGATTCCAGCTTGGCCAATGGGTGGGCCAGGGTCCAATGGCCAATCAGTTCGTCGAGTTCATCGTCGTGCTGCGAACGAGACACCGCATCCTTGAAGCGCGGGTCGTCGGCCAAGCCCGGCTGCTCCATCGCCACAGCTAGGCGCCGGAAGACAGCGTCGCCCATCGCGGTGATGTGGATGTAGCTGTCGTCACCGGTCGGGTAAAGATTGTTCGGTGTGCTCTCCGGCAAGCGCGAGCCTGCGCGCATGGCGACATGCCCCAGTTTCTGATGCGCCGGGATCCAGGGTTCCATGAAGCTGAAAGCACATTCGTAGAGCGCCGCATCGATGCACTGGCCACGCCCGGTGCGGTGTCTGGCCAGCAGCGCCATGCTGGCGCCAAACGCGGCATAGAGTCCGGTGATGTAGTCGGTCATCGACACGGCAACGCGCGACGGCGGGCGATCCGGGTCTCCGGTCAGATGCCGCAGACCACTGACCGCCTCGCCGATGACGCCATATCCAGCCCGCTGGCTGTAGGGGCCCGTCTGGCCGAAGCCGCTGATTCGCACCATCACCAGCCCGGGATTGCGCTTGGAAAGTTCCGCATAACCCAGACCCCAATTTTCCAATGCACCGGGGCGGAAGTTCTCGATCAGCACATCGCACTTGGCCGCCAGTTCGGCCACCAGCGCCTGGCCTTCAGGCTTGCGCAGGTCGATCGAGGCGAGCTCCTTGTTCCTGAAGATGCTGGCGGCATAGAGCGACTTGCCCTGAAAGCGCTTGCCCATGGTCCGGACCGGGTCGCCTTCGGGGGGCTCGATCTTGATGACCTCGGCGCCAAAATCGGCCAGCAGGCGTCCGCAAAACGGGCCGGCGACCGTGGAGCCGATCTCGAGCACGCGCATGCCCGCAAGCGGGCCAATGCGGCCTTCAAGGTGGGCCGCAGCATCAGAGGCGGTGGAGGTTTGGCTCATGGGTGGCGCGTTAGAGCAAGTATTTTTGATAGCGCATCAGGCAGTCCTTGGCACTGCGCATATTGCTGCGGCGCAGACTTTCGGCCGCTGCGGCATCACCTTGACGCATCGCTTGCAGCACGGCCTGGTGCTCTTGCAAGCCCGCCTTGGCACGGCCCGGCAGGATGATGATGCGACGAATCAGCACCTGGGTCTTCTCGTAGATGCTGTCCAGCATCTGCGTCAGGATCGGGTTGGCCGCCGCGGTCTGCGAGCGGCGACGGAACAACTCGTAGCCGGCGATGAAGGCATCAAAGTCGGCGTTTTCGGCGTAGCCCACCATCGGGCCGTGGAACATCTCGACGAGATCCTGCCAGGACTCGGCCCGGGAGTTCTCGGTGGCCAGGCGTGAGCACAGTCCCTCAAGCACCTCGCGGGTGTCATAGAGATGAAAGACCTGTTCCATCTCCAGCCGCATGACCACCGCGCCCCGATTGGGGATGCGCTGGATCAGGCCGCGCTGCTCGAGTGCCGCGAGGGCCTCGCGCACGGCAGTACGCGGCGCGTTGAACTCCTCGGCCAGGTCCTGCTCCAGCAGCTTCGAGCCGGGCGGCACCTGTTGGCTCGCGATGCGGTCGCGCAGCACATCGACAATTTCTTGCATGCGGTTGGCAGGCGAAGCCATCGCTAGCTGCGCCGGCGCCTGCCTGCGTGACTTGGGTTTTACCGGAACCGTGGTCTGACTCATCACGGGTCCGATGGTTGCGCGAAACAAATTTGTAGACAATAGTGTTTACACCGATGCTCCGAGCAATCTCAAGAGTCTCCAATTCCCAGCCTGGATGACCTCTGCGCATTGGTGGCCGGTTTCATCCACGGCAGCTAGGGGTTTGTCTCCGGCCTGATCGCCACTTCCATCTGGGCCTGGACCATCGAGCCTCAGTTGGTGGTCTCTACGGTGACCTTCGGTTCCTTGCTCGGGCAGAGGATCTCCATCAGCAGCGTGCGCAAGGACATCCGCGCAGCACGCGCCGGCCCTTTTGGAGCGGGCAGTTCAAGCGCCCCGACAAGAGTATGTAAGCCACAGGCAAGGCTGCTTTTTACACATGGGCCCTTGCAAGCTGATGAAAATGCGGGCGGCAGTGATCCTCGGTCAGCACCGAGTCATGTCGTCAAGACTGAGCTGGCGACGGTTTGGCGGGATGTAGAGGGACTGGAAGTAGACCGGAGTTGCTGTGTTTGTCGAGGCCGATGCGTCCAGTACTGTGACGCTGGCCGATGCCTTGAGTTGCAAGGCCTCGCGCACAATTGGCGGCGGCTTGGACACGGCGAGAGTCTGGCTTAGTCGTGAAACGGGCGTGCCGAACTCACGGCTGAGTAGCAGCTTGAAATTGATGCCTTCAAGTTCGCGTGCCGGACGATCCAGCAATGTGCCGAAGCGATCAGCACGGACGAAGAACTTGCTGTAGACGTCGAACTCGTCGTTGATGGTCAAACAGCGATCTATGCGCACGATGCCGTCGGCCGACTGGCCTAGAAATTTGGTCCATGGCCCTGTTGCATGGGTGAGTTCGCGCGAGAGCACATGGGTGTAAACCGGCAGGAAGCTGTCGCCCAGGTCGTTAAGGAAACGGCAATGCCACGGCGCGTCCATGCTGTGGCGTCTTTCAGCGACGAAGGTACCGCATCCCTGGATGCGCACCACCACACCACGTTCCACCAGTGATCGATAAGCATTCTGCACGGTACCTAGGCTATAGGGCGTAGCGGAGGCCAGGGCGGATTCGGTGGGCAGTTTGTCGCCCAGTCGCCAAACCTGATCCTCTATGGCACCGAGCAAGGCTTGGCCGAGTTGTTCGTATTTAGCAATCCCCAACCCTTTGGGCCGGTAGCGCTGAACAGTATGGGCCAGAGCCGGGCCGCTGATGGGGCAAGGTGTGACTGCAGAAGCCTCAAAGGCAATCAATTTTCGCGACATCAGAACATTATGCATGTGGCGCTTGCAGCGAGTCAGGCCGCTGCCGGCACTCCAACAACAACCGGCTTGGCAACCGTGGCAAGGCGCTGAGCTTGGACCGGGGCCCCTTGTGTCAGGTCGGCGAGAATCATCTCCGCCGCCTTTTCGCCGATCATGATCGAAGTCGCATTGGTATTGCCTGAGATCAGCAGCGGCATGATGGAGGCGTCCACAACGCGCAGTCCAGCGGTTCCGTACACACGAAGCCTCTCGTCCACGACGCCCATGGGCCCTGGATCCATGCTGCAGGTTCCCACCGGGTGAAAGATGGTCACGCCCTCGCGGCGTACGAAGTCCAGCATATCGGCCTCAGTGGCCATTGCAGGGCCTGGCCTGTATTCCTCCACGATCATGGGCGACATCGCCTTGCTGGTCATCAAACGCCGCGCTAACTGTGTACCCGCCACCATCAAGGCCTGGTCGTGCGAAGTCGTCATGTAATTGGCCCGGATTGCCGGTGCCTGCCGGGCATCCGCAGACTGGATCTGAACGCTACCGCGACTGGTGGGCCTCAACTGGCACATCGACAGCGTGAAGCCCGAGAAATCGTGCGGCTTTCCGGCGACAACGTCGGCGCTGATGGTGCCGAAGTGGAACTGCACATCGGGCGTAGTCGACTGTGGCGAGGCCTTTGCAAACAGACCACCAAGCTGGATACCGATTGCCAGCGGCCCGCGCCGTTGCAATAGCCATTGCAGTCCGATGCGCATGCGGCCCCATACCGTTCGTAAGTCATCATTGGTGGTTACAGGCTGGCTGCATTTGTAGATCAGTCGCACCTGGAGGTGGTCTTGCAGATTTTCGCCGACGCCCGGGCTGTCCACTCGCACGGGCAGCCCATACTGGCGCAGCAATTCCGGCGGACCGACTCCTGACAACTGGAGCAGTTGGGGGGACTGGACCGCACCTGCGCACAGCAGTACCTCGCGGCGGGAGCGCACCTGAACCTCCTGGTTGTCATGGTGGTAGACAATGCCAACTGCCAGAGTGCCCTCGAAAAGTACGCGCGTGGCATGTGCATTGGTGATGACGGTGAGGTTGGGCCGGCTGCGAGCGCGTTTCAGGTAGGTTCGGGCTGTGGAAGCGCGCAGGCCCCTGTGGGTGGTGAGTTGATAATAGCCAGCGCCCTCCTGCGAGGCACCATTGAAATCGTCGTTGGGTGGAATGCCGAGTTCCTGAGCCGAGTGGATGAAGGCTTCAACCAACGGATGTTTCACGCCGATGTCCGACACATGCAATGGGCCGCTGTCGCCATGCCAGGGGTTGGCGCCACGCGCATTCGATTCCGACCGGATGAAGTAGGGCAGGACGTCTTTCCAGGCCCAACCCGCATTTCCGGCAGCAGCCCAAGCGTCGTAGTCCTGCGCCTGACCGCGGATATAGACCAGCCCGTTGATCGAACTGGAGCCGCCCAACGTGCGGCCGCGCGGCCAGTACAGTTTGCGCTGGTGCAACTCGGGTTCGGGCTCGGTCATGAACTGCCAGTTCACCGTTTTGTTGACCATCGTCTTGCCATAGCCGATCGGCACGTGGATCCATGGGTTCCGATCTGGTGGACCGGCCTCCAACAGAAGCACGCGGTGGCGGCCATCGGCACTGAGCCTGTCGGCCAGTACGCAACCGGCTGAGCCGGCGCCAACGATGACAAAGTCGTACGTGGCGAGTTCACTCATGGTCTGATTTCCAAAAAATTTGGCCGCTCAGCGGTCTAGGACGAGGACAGCTGAACTGGAGCGAGCGCAGCATATGAGAACGAACTTGGTCTGTTCCTGCGAAGTGAGAACAAAGTCCTGGTGCAACGGTGTTCCCTCTAGGTAGGGCGTACGGCAAGTGCCACAGACGCCCGCCTCGCAAGAGGTCTCGCAAGCAACACCGTTGGCGCGCAGCACATCGATGATCGAGCGACCCGGTGGCACGTGGTAACTGCCACCCGAACGCGCTAAACGAACCTCGAAACCGTCGCCATCAGCGGGTGCTGTTGATGCTGAGGACGGTGCGAAGTACTCGAAATGCACGCTGCCAACCGCCCAATGGGCTGTGGCATTCTTGACCGCCTGCATCAAGCCTGCAGGGCCGCAGCAGTAGAGGTGCGTGCCGTCTTCCTGGCGGGCCAGCAGGGCAAGCAGGTCAAGCGCACGTGTGGGGTCACCGTCGTCATGGTGCAAGCTGACTCGACCAGCACGCAGGTGCTCTTCGAGTCGATCCGTGAAAGCCGTGTGGTCGATGGAGCGGGTGCAATAGACCAGTCGGAAATCGGCCTGGCGCGCGGAGAGTGCCTCGACCATCGCCAGCAAAGGCGTCACGCCGATGCCGCCGGCAATGAGCAGGTGGCGCTGAGCCACTCCGGCCAACTCGAACTGATTGCGCGGCGCCGACACCTCCAGCAGGTCGCCCACATCGACATGTTGGTGCATGCCCGTCGAGCCGCCGCGGCCGCGGTCCACGCGCAGTACGGCAATCAGGTAGCGATAACGCTCGGCCGGAGCATTGCACAGCGAATATTGCCTTACCGGTCCGCCAGGCACCTGGACATCGACATGTGCGCCAGCTTCAAAGGCCGGTAGCGCATTGCGATGAGGATGAACCAACTCGAAGGTTCGGATGCCAAGCGCTTCCTGGGTGATCGAGCGCACCAATAATTGCATGCCTTGCTCAGCGTGCGCCGCCGTCCAGTTGATCGAGCCGGCGACGTACATGCTCATCGCGCTTCTCTGAGGGCAGCAAGTCAGCTTCTCTCATGATGGCCAGCACCTGTGTGCCGGTATTCATGACCAGCAGTCTGTCATCCTCACCCTCACGCTGGGGCAAGTTCAGAATCGAATCCTGCGAATACATTGGCAGGGAATCCTTCGGCCCTTGGGTAACCGGGGAATCGGGCAGCACGGGCTGCAGTGCGCGCACCTGTTCGCGCAAGAGCTTGCGACACAGGTAGACACCAATATCGGAACGGCCCGGGTTTTCCAGCGCGTGGATGGCAATCGGCCGTTGGCTGCCCAAGGCCTCCCAGTCACCTGGTGCACGCTGGCCCTCCTCATAGCTGCGGTTGCCGGTCTGGCCCACCAGGAAGTCGATTTTGTCTACGCCACAATCCTTGGGCGAGCCGGCCTGATCGGGATCAATGACCGCGTTGAAATGGCGCCAGCCAAAGATGATCATGTGGGTGTCGTCGACCGGCACATGCCAGCGGGTCAGTGCGACGCAGGAGTGACGTTCGCGTGCGGCAGATGGCACCAACGAGCCGATCTGCAAAAAATTGGGAAAGGCCATTTCGGTGATCCGCACCCAGATCTTGCCCCCGGGTAGGCGACGGCCAGCCACGAAACAGCAACCCGCACCGTCCCGGGTTGGCTCCCAGTGCATCACTGGCATGTCGCCGAAGCCCTCCAGTGAGACGCCAGCCGAGGTCTGGACATCCACATCGCTCACCGTCATGTGGTTGTGAAGCACCGCCGTATGCATGTGGTCCATGATGTTCTCGAACACCTGTAACCAGTTGCAAGGGTAAACGTTGGAGAACGGTACCAATCTGTTACCAACCGGCAAACGCAGGGAGTCCCACTCCGGGAATGGTGGCAAAGCCTGCGGTGGTCCCATGTAGGCGAAGACCAGCCCGTCGCGCTCCAAAGCCGGGTAGGCACCCTGGCAGATGCTGTCTTTAAGCCGACTCTCCGCCGGTTCACATGGTGTTTCCAGAAGGGTGCCATCCACTGCGTAGTGCCAGCCGTGGTAACAGCATCGGATACCCTGCGCAGTAATGATGCCGAATTCGAGTGATGTGCCGCGGTGGCTGCAATGCCGCTCGAGCACGCCGACCCGGCCACTGTGGTCACGAAAGGCAACCAGGTCTTCGCCCAGGATCCGGATTGCTAGCGGTAGTTGCCCGAGTTGTTCAGACAAACACACAGGTTGCCAGAAGCGGCGCATCAATTCGCCCATGGGCGTATCCGGATCGGTCCCAGTCAACTCGGCGTCATACGCCGGCTCAAGGCGCTTGTGGTAACCCCCATAACGCATGTGAATGCGGCGGGTTGGCGGGTTGGAATTTGGATTCATCAGAATTCCCCGGTTTTCAAAAGAGGCGGTCGTGGCTAATGAATCGTGTCTGCAAGTACGCCTCCAGCCCTTCGCGGCCACCTTCGTAGCCGACTCCGCTGTCTTTCATGCCACCCAGAGCGGCATCGGCCAGCGCTGGCGTAAAGCTGTTGATGCCTATCCAACCCGCTGCCAATCGTTCGCTGAGCTCGGCTGCACGGGCACTACTACGGGTGAAGGCATAAGCGGCCAAGCCAAATGCCACGCCGTTGGCCCGCGCGACGGCCTCATCGAGCGTTGCGAAGGCAACGATGGGCGCTACCGGGCAGAAAGGCTCTTCATGCATCAGCGCCGCAGTCGGGTCCAAGCCGGTCAACACCGTGGGCTGGAAGAACCAGCCGCGTGATCCGATGCGATGGCCGCCGAGTTCGATGCGCGCGCCGCTATCGCTCGCATCAGCGACAAAGCGTTCGGCCGCAGCGAGCCGGCGCGGGTTATTGAGCGGGCCCATTTGCACACCGGCTTCGGTGCCTGGACCAATACGCAGGGCACGCGCGGCGGCGACAAAAGCCGCGACGAAGTCCCGGTACACGCTTTCATGCACGAAGAAGCGATTGGGCGATAGACAGACTTGGCCGGCGTTACGGTACTTGAAGGCAGCGCACGCAGCGGCTACCTTGTTGACGTCGACATCGTCGAACACCAGCACCGGCGAGTGGCCACCGAGTTCCATCGTCACTGCTTTCAATCCACGCGCAGCCTGTTCGTAGAGCAGTCGACCCACGGGAACTGAGCCTGTGAAAGACAACTTGCGGATGATGGGCGAAGCAATGAGGTGCTGGGATACCTCACTCGGCTCACCGAAGACCAGGTTCAAAACACCGGCGGGTACACCTGCATCCACCAGCGCCTGCACCAGCGCAACGCATACCGCCGGTGTTTCCTCGGCGGGCTTCACGATCACCGTGCAACCTGCTGCCAATGCCGGAGCCACTTTGCGCATACAGAGCACGGCAGGGAAATTCCAGGGCGCGAAAGCCGCCACCGGTCCGATCGGGTCTTTCACCGTGGCCTGTAAAAGTCCGGGGCTTCGCGGCGGCAGCATGCGACCGTCCAGTCGCGTGGCTTCTTCGCCGCACCATTCCAGTGTCTCGACAACGCGGTCGATTTCGGCCAAGGCGTCGGCCAGTGGTTTGCCGTTGTCAGTGGTCAGCACCGCGGCCAGCGCCGACTTGCGCTGCGCCACGATACGTGCCGCTTGCTTGAGTATGGCTGCGCGTTGCCATGCCGTTTGGCGACGCCATGCCGGTGCAGCTTGCTCGGCCGCAGACAGAGCGGCGTCAAGATCAGTCGAATTCGCCAGGGGCAGCTGACCTACGGTCTCGCCACTGCTGGGGTCGAACACCGGACGCAAGGCTCGCCCGCCACCGCGGTGCCACGCCCCGTCGATGTACAAGCCCAGGTCCTGCGGATAATCGATTGCCATGGCCTCAGTCGCTCTGCCCGCGAACCCGCCAGCTTTTGGGTGACGTCAGGACGATGCAGGGCAGCAACCCCGGAAGGGTGGCAAGCGTGACGCTCATGAGCCGCATCCAGGGACTAAAGCGCAGCGCAGGCGCATGACCTAGGTCTCGAAGGGCTAGTGTCGGCACGTTCATTTGCGAACCTTCTCCAGGTACTGGCGGATATAGCTCGGATCTATGGCGGCGTTGATCTGTTCCCAAGTCAGGGCGGTGGGAATGGTTCCCGTTTCCTGCAACATCTGGCTAGCGATGTAGAACTTGCGAGCCAAGCCACTGTCCTTTGAAACCATCGAAAATTGCGAGTTCGGATCCAGTTGCTGCTGCAGCGTGGGATAGCGATCACAGCACTCGCGCTCATAGGCCGCTTTAGCCACCGAACGGGAGATCGACAAATACTTGACCATTGCATCAATGGCCAAGTTCGGGTTCTTGGCGATGGCCTCCATTGCCTTGGCTTGGACTTCAACCAGTTTGACACCAACTTCCGGGTTGGCTTGCAGGAACTTCGGACGCGCTGCCGTCATGCCTGGGCAGACACCGCCGTCGGGCGCGTAGTCCGGATCCCAGCCGACCACTTTGTGGCCGCTTTCGACCAATATCTGCACGTAGGGCGACCAGGCCATGCCGGCATCAAGCGATCCGCCGCTCATCGCGTTGGCATATAGCGGAGGTGCGATGTTCAGTACATTCAGGCTGCTGTATTTGAGGCCCAGTTTCTTGGCCATCAAGGCCAGCGCTACCTGTGCACAGGTTCCTGAAGGCGCGCCGATGGTTTTGGCCTTTCCAAGGTCCCTGTATGTGTCGATGCCACTCTTGGCGGTGACCACCAAGCCCTCGGATGCTGCGTGGTCGAGTGACCAATAGATCATGCGCAACGGAATGTTCTGCCCTAGCGCAAAGACGGTGGCTAGGCCGGTGGTGACTACGTCCAAGCTATCGCTCTTGAGACCGGCGAGCAGCGGCGCGCCTGATTGAAAGGTGTAGAACTGCGGATCCAGTCCGACTTGCTGAAACAGACCCAGGTCGCGCGCCACATACAAGGTGAAATAATTCGCCGTGGGCAGTCCCCAATTGAACTTGAGTGGCACCACTGCGCCGCTCTGGGCTTGTGTCATGTTTCCGGCGAGCGCCATCGCGAATGTCACTCCTATTTGACGCCACCACTTGCTGAGTTTCATCATCTTGATCTCCTGGGAGTTGGCCAAGGCGGTTGCCACGGCATGGGGTCCAGCGCTCAGTGCGGGGCGTCGGAGGTTTGTACTTCCTCTTGCACTGCCCGCAGCAATTCACGCTGCAGTTCGACGAACTCTGGAGCGCTCAGGAACTCCGCTGTGCGCGGCTTGGGGGCCAGAACGTCAACGGCCAGTTTGATACGTCCCGGTCGCCGACTCATCACCAGCACACGATCTGAAATGAAGATGGCCTCGCTGACGTCGTGGGTGATGAAGAGTACCGTCGGCTTATATTCCACCCATAGCTTGAGCAGCAGTTCTTGCATGAATATCCGGGTCTGGTAGTCCAAGGCACCGAAGGGCTCATCCATCAGCAGGACCTTGGGCGCCGAGATCAGGGCGCGGGCGATCTGTACACGCTGCTGCATGCCGCCGGATAACTGGTAGGGGTAGTGCTTCAAGAAGCCGGAAAGGCCCACCTCGACCAGCAGGCGCTCAGCGCGCATCCGGTACTCCTGTTCGGGCATGCCGCGGCATTTAACGCCCAAAGTCACGTTGTCGAAGACATTCAACCAGGGAAACAAAGAAGCTTGCTGGAACACCACCGCACGGTCTGGGCCTGGTCCGCGGACGACCGTATTGTCCAGCAGCACATCGCCGCTGCTCGGTTCCTCGAAACCGGCGATCAAATTCAAAGCTGACGACTTGCCGCAGCCTGTTGGCCCAAGTACCGAGACGATCTCGGCACTGTGGATGTCCACGTCCAGTCGTTCCAGAGCCAGTGTGGGCAATTGCGCGGCATGCTTTGAAGGGTAGGACTTGGAAACGCCCCGAAAGGAGATCTTGACAGGTGAGGTGGACAGCATGTCTGTGTTTCCTTCGGTCTCAGGTAAAAAGAGAGTTTCAGTCGAAGGCGATGACGGCACCAGGCGCAGGTGTGAAGCCGAGGTCGCCTCGTGCAATCACTGCCTCGCGACCGCCGCTGGCCTGTAGCATTTCGGCCTGCCGCGCCAAGGCACGTTCGTGCACTTCCATCGGGTTGCAGATACGCAGAAGTCGCTCATGACATTCGGCCAGTACCTTCTGGCTTGCGGGATCGCCTGCCAGATCGTGCAGTTCCTCCGGATCAGTCAAAAGATCGAACAACTGCGCCGGGTAGGTGGCGTAGAAAACGTACTTGTATTGGCCCTGCCGGATCATGAAGGCGCCGGTGGTCGAGCCCATGCCGTGGTACTCCACCAGTACATTGCGGTCGGGCTGTGCACCGTCAGCCAGGTCGAACAAAGAAACACCAGGATAGCCTTCCAGCAGTTGCGGTGTAGCCTCGCCAACGGCTTGCAAAATAAAGGGATACACATCGACATGGCTGGCAGGTGTGTCGACTACACGCCCACGGGGTATATCGGGGCCTGCCATGATCAATGGCACGGCCGCGGTTTCCTCAAACATAGTCGATTTACCCCAAAGGCCTCGCGCGCCGAGGTTGTCGCCATGGTCACTGGTGTAGATCACACGCGTATCGTCAGTCAAGCCGGCGCCGTCCAACGCTCCGAGCACCAAGCCGACCTGATCGTCCAAGAACGAGCAAAGGCCGTAATACCCGGCGAGCGCTTTCTTCAGACTGACCTCGTCGAAATAGTCGTCATAGTTGAAGCTGCCCGCGTAGTCGCGTAAATATGGGTGGGTAGGCCGCTGATCCTGTGCATACAGTTTCGGAAGTGGCAGGTCGCGGTCGTAGTACTTGTAGAAATACTGCGGTGGTGCAGTGAGCGGGAAATGCGGGCAGACCAATGAAACGAACAACACCCAGGGCTTGTCGCCCGCCGCCTTGGCGCGGTCGCGCAGCCAGATCTGCGCTCGCGCCGTGATTTCGCGGTCATAGAAGGTGTATTGACTCTCACCTGGCCCTGCCAGGCGCGCCATTTTGTAGGCGCCGCGGCGAACAGGCAAGTCGCTACGGACCAAGCCCATGAGATCGCCCTTTCCTTCCAGTATGTGCATGGGGATGATCTCTTCGGTGAAACCATGGTCCTCTCCGGCTAGGCGAAAGTGCAACTTGCCAATCGAAGTTACCTGATGCCCAAGCGCACGCAATGTGTGATGCCAACTCGGGATCGCACCGTCATAGGCATCGGCGTTATCCCAGTATCCGATCTGGTGAATGTATTTGCCCACCGCGAACGAGGCACGCGCGGGGATACACACAGGACTGGTGCAATAGGCCGAAGTGAATCGGGTGCCGCGGGCCGCAAGACGATCAAGGTGAGGGGTCTCGACAAACGAATGTCCGTAACAGCCCAGTGCCTTTGGGCTGTGTTCGTCTGACATGATGACGAGCAGGTTTCTTACTTGGCGATTCATGCGGGGGGCTCAGGTTGAACAGCACGCGGGAAAGCGGCGAGCCCACGTACCAGTTAAATTACTATATAGCACTATAGTAAATCTAGCCCACCCGCCGTCAATGCGGGATTCCCCTCGGCTTGGGCGTTGCCGCGAATGGGCGTCGAACCCGCCAAGCAAGTTATTTGCCGCCGCTCTCGACAAACCTCCGGATGTAGGAACTGTCCAGCGCGGCCATGATTTCCTCGCTCGTCAGTGCCGCTGGGATGCTGCCACTTTCGGCAAGCATCTGGGTGGCAATCTGCAGTTTTTTCACCAGACCGCCATCCTTGGAAACCATCGAATATGGCGACTGTGGATCAAGTTGCTGGGCGAATGTGGGCCGCCGCGCGCAGCAAAGGCGGTCGTAGGCGGCCTTTGCAACGCTAGGGGTCACCGACAGATACTTCACCAGGGCATCAAGCGCCAACTGTGGGTTCTTTTCCACCATCGCCGTGGCCTCGGCATTGATGCGAACCAGTTTCATCCCGATTTCAGGGTTCTGCTGCAAGAACTTGGTGCGCCCGCCGGTCATCACTGGGCAGATGCCACCATCGATGCCGTAATCGGCGTCATAGTTGACGATCTTCTGCCCCTGTTCGGCCAACGCTTGGGCGTAGGGCGCCCAGGCAATGCCTGCGTCGATGGAGTCGCTGGCGAAGGCATTGGCGTACAGCGGCGGCGCGATATTGACCACTTTGAGGTCGGTGTACTTGATGCCGATCTTGCGCGCAATCAGGCCCAGCGCCACTTGGGCACAAGTGCCTGAAGGTGCGCCGATGGCCTTGGCCTTGGGCAGGTCGCGGTAGCTGTTCAGCCCGGACTTGGGACTCACCACCAGGGCCTCGCCAGCCGAGTCGTCCATCTCCCAGAACAGCAACTTGATCGGAATCTTCTGGCCCAGGGCAAAGGCAGATGCCAAGCCGGTAGAGATGATGTCCAGGCTTTCGCTCTTCAAGCCAGCCAGCAGCGGCGCGCCCGAAGCAAAGAAAAAGAAATTGGGTTCAAGCCCATGCTTCTGGAACAGTCCGGCGTCCTTGGCAACATAAACTACATAGTAGTCAGCAGAGGGCAAACCATAGTTGAACTTCAATGGAGCGGTCTGCCCATGGGCGGCGGTCAGACCAGCAGCACTCAATGTGGCAACCATGGTGCAGGTACTCAAGAATTTTTTTAGCCAGAACATGTTGTCTTCCTTTAATCAAAAAATCGTCTGACGAGGCTATGCGGGCCCGTCGTCCGCTTCAGGTGGGCTGGCTCGCCGCAAAACTTCGATCACCTTGCGCCCAGGGTCAACCCGCACCCAGTCGCCGTTCTGCACAACTTCTGCGGGCGGTTTGGACCATCCTTCGGTGATGGCAATGCCGGCGAAAACAGCGCCTTGCACCATCACCGGATTGGTAACGCCAAAGATGAAGGCGCGAGGTGCAATCGACTTATGCTTGATGTCATAGAAAGCCCAACCGGCGGCAATGCCACCTTTGGCCGTGGGAAAAAAACAGATGCGGTCGCGAATGCTCACGCCTTCAAGCTTGTGCCCTGGTTTGGTGATCACTCCGCTCCAACGATCTAAGTCGTAACGGGGCGAGAAGCCCTCCTCGGAGATCAAGGCTTCGCCTTCGACCACAGGGCCGTAGGCTCGCTGCACCGAAAGGCTGTCAAGGCAAGCACTGACTAAATTGTTCACAGGTATGTTCCCCCGCCCAGATCACCAGTGCAGGCGATGTCCACGCAATCTGCCGTGCGGCGTAACAGAGTGTTGAAGCGGTGTGCGCCGATGATGTTCACGATCTTGGCAGAGTTGGAAATCATGTTGGTCCAGCCATTGGCCATCCGCATCTGCGACAGATTCTGAAGAATATAGAAGCACACCCCTTCGAGCACCGTGACGCCTGCAGCTTCAAGTGGCGCTAGATAACCCAGTTGCGCCGCAGAGGCCTTTACCGACGCCGCTGTCGTGACGTAGACCTGTGTGCCGGGGTGAACCTTCCGGCCGGCGAACATTTCGGAAAGCCCCTTCATCTCGAACAGTGAGAGTTGTGGACCGGAGAAAACCACCAGGTTGGCGCTTCCATCTCCCCGCTTGTAGGAGCGATACACATGTTCCAGGTCGGCATCGGTGATCACCATCTCGTCCACCGGCGTCTGGCCACCGAGTGCCGCTTCCAAGCTGGGAGCTTCGGGCGTAACGCCAACCATGTGGAACATGGCCATCGAACCATAGCTGGCAAGCGCGCAGCCCAGGTGCTTGAGTTCATCTGCCACCGGCGCGCGCTGCAAGCCGTGAAATACCGGTACAGCAAAATAGTTCTGGTGTTTTTCACCGACTATCTTCCCGATAGCACCCCAGTCGGCCACATCTTCTAGCTTGGCATCCACCCGCACGCTGATGGTGCCGCGCCGGTGGTGCGCCAGATGAAAACCGTACTCAGGCGTGCGTCCGGTCATGGCGGCGGCCAGCGCGGACGGGCCACCCTCAAAGTTGGTGCGCGCGCCGAACACTGAGTTCGCGTAGATCACGGTCCCTGTATCGCCCCAGGCGATGTGCTCGCCAAGGTGCGGTTGGTAGACGGTCTGGTAATTGATGCAGGTGTCGGTGGTGACAACATTCATATCGCGCATCAGGCGGATGATCTTGCGCTCCTTGACAGCTTCGGTCATGTCCTGACCCATGCTTTCGGCATGAGCGAAGTCGAAGCAGCGCGCATTGGTGGTGATGGGGACGCTGCAGCGGGCTTGTTGCGCACAGGCGCGCTCCAAGAAAGCCAACCCCGCGTCGCCCATGACCTCGATGTCGCCCATCATGTGCGCGTTGCTGATTGGAACAAAGCGCTCGGCGTCCCAGAAGCGGCCGACCTCCAACTGGTAGGCCAGCGCTTCGCGCACTGCATCGCCATGCTTGCCATCGAGCATGTCCTGCTCTTGCGTCGTGAGTTTCAAGTTTCTGCTCCTGCCTTAGATGACGGTGATCTGCTCGCGCACCCAGGTGCGAAGGGCTTTGGCCCCGGAGGCTTGCGTGTGAGCGCGTGCGGCCTTCCACTCAGGCGATTCATATGCCGCCATGGCAGCTTCCCAGCTGTCAAAGCTGAGCGTATCGGTTCCACAGATCTCCGGCTCTTCAGCGCCCTCGCCACGACCTGCCATATTGATGAAGTAGCCACGCAGGCCCGGCATTCGGCGCGCGATTGGGGCATGGTCTTCTGTCCACCAGCGTTGCTGTTCTTCCAGTGTCATGTGATTGCGAAAAAGAATGATCTCGATGCGCACCATGATGTGCTCCGGTTCAGGATTGCGCTGCCGTGGCAGTCGGGGGGGTGCGGTTCATCACGAAGTGAAAGCTCTTGCGCCGTACCTCGCAAAGTTCAAGTGTCGGATCGGACAGCATGGCCCTTGCCAAGAAACTACCGGCATCGGTGGCCATTGCGCCAGGCTTCACGAGCAGGCGCGCTTTGCGGTTTTCTTCGACTGTGCGTTCGGAGTAGAAGATGCGCATTGCCAGTTCCTCGTCGGAACCGCAGGAGCCGAACTGCTGACGATAATTGGCCATCATTGGCGGGATCAATTCGCCGGGCGGAACGTTGATTCCTTGCTCGTCGCCTGCGATGGCTTCACGCGCAGCAGGGTCGATCGGGCCGGCGACCTCGCCGTAATAGCCGAGCACGTACTGTTTGATCTCCTGCGGCACGATCTGGTAGCGTTTGCCTGTGAGCACGTTCAATACTGCCTGTGCGCCCAGGTATTGCGCCATCGGACTGACGACGATCGGCCAGCCTAAATCGCGGCGCACGCGGCCCACTTCTTCCAATACCTCAGGCAGTCGATGACCCTGCCCCTGATCCTGTAGCTGGCGCTCTAGGTTGCTCATCATGCCGCCGGGTACCTGGTGGTCGACTTCGACCGACTGCAGCGGCGGCATGCGGCCAACCTGGCGGCCACCGCGCCGGGTGACGAGATTGAAGTAATGCTCGATCTGCGCGATTGCCGCACGGTCGACTCGACAACTGCGGCCAACCCGAGCCGCTTCATCAATGACGAAGTCGTGCGGCGGCAGCGAATATCCGTAGGCCAATGCCTTGCTCGCGGCATGACAAAGGTCCACGCCCTGCTCGCCGAGTTCAATGGCCGCGCGGTAGGTGTCAAGGCCGTGACCAAAAGTGCAATGCGAGTGCAACTGCAGTTGGGTCGTGCCGACTGCGGCGCGCAGTTTGGGAATCAGTTCGCGCACCCGTTCTGGCGTGAGCAGGCCGCTGGGGTCTTTCAACTCGATAGCGTTGGCGCCCATGGAAACCAGATCGCGTGCCTTGGTGACGAAGTGTTCGTCGGTATGTACCGGGCTGATGGTGTACGTGACGGCCCCGATGATGTAGAGATCCAGGGCCTTGGCGCAGCGCATGGTGGCGCGTGCGTTGCGAAAGTCGTTGAGCGCGTCAAACACCATGATCGAGCGGATGCCATTACGACGCAGCAACTCGAGTGTGAACTCAGCTACATCGTCGGCGTACTGCATCCATCGAAAGATGCTCTGCCCGCGGGTGTTGAAATTCAAAGGTGTCTTTGTGATGAGGCGTGCCATCTGACGAATGCGCTCGAATGGGTCCTCGCCCAGGAACATCATGCTCGCGTCGATGGCTGCGCCGCCAGTCAGGTCGATGATGTGGAAGCCGGCCTCGTCCATCGTCCGAGCAATCGGCAGCATTTCCTCGGTGGTCATACGCGTCGCCCAAAGGCATTGCTGCGCATCGCGCACCGTGATGTCCATGATCTCAAGTGGTTTCATAAGGACCTCTCCCTGCTTGCGCGCTCGCCGATCCAGCGCGTGTTGTAAGTTGAATTCACGAAGTCTGGGGTTTGCAGGACTTCGAGGTGAAAAGCCGTCGTTGTGGTGACGCCCTCGACCACCAGTTCCTGCAGCGCGCGCACCATGCGACGGCAGGCTGATTTACGGTCCAGGTCCCAGACAATGAGTTTGGCGATCATCGAGTCGTAGTAAGGCGACACCACGGTGCCTGCCTCGCAGTGAGTGTCGACCCTCACACCTGGCCCGCCGGGCAGCACCAGGCGTGTAATCTTGCCCGGACAGGGTGCAAAATCGCGAGCCGGGTCCTCGGCATTGATACGGCACTCTATGGCATGGCCCGATGGCAAGCGCTGCATCTGATCCAGGTCGATGCTCCATCCCGCAGCGATACGCAACTGTTCACGCACCAGGTCCACGCCAGTCACCATCTCGGTAACTGGGTGCTCGACCTGGATACGCGTGTTCATCTCGATAAAATGGAAACTACCCCGGTCGACATCGAACAAGAACTCGATCGTGCCGGCGCTACGGTAGTCGAGCCTGCGTACGATGCGCAGGGCCGCCTCGCACAGGTCGGCACGTTTGGCGGCGGTGAGTAGGGGGCTAGGGCTCTCTTCGAGCAATTTCTGGTGCCGGCGCTGCAGACTGCAATCACGCTCACCCAGATGCACGTGATGGCCGTGTCCGTCGCTCAGAACCTGTACCTCGATATGCCTCGCGTTGCGCACATAGCATTCCCAGTACACGGTCGCGTCACCAAAAGCTTCACGCGCCTCGTGGCGGGCGGCGATCAGTGAAGGGATGAATTCATCCTTCGTCAGCACTACCCGCATTCCGCGACCACCACCACCGGCTGCGGCCTTCAGCAAGACAGGGTATGGCAGCGTGGCAGCGAATTCGGCAAGCTTGGCATCTTCAGCAATGGTCCCGCCGGGCACGAGCGGAATACCCAAGGACTCGACCAGGTGCTTGGCGGCGATCTTGTCGCCCATCTGTCGAATCACGACTGGTGGCGGGCCGATGAAAGTCAGGTCTGCATCGAGACAGGCTTGCGCGAACGAGGCGTCCTCGGAGAGGAAGCCGTAACCCGGATGTACGGCATCACAACCGGTTGCCCGCGCTGCGGCGATCAACAAGTCGCTGTTGAGGTAGCTATGACGGGCGGGTGCCGGCCCTAGTCGAAGGGCCGCTGTGGCACATTGCACGCCACGCAGATCGCGGTCGGGATCGGAATAGACAGCGACCGTTTCCAAGCCCTGCTCAGCACAGGCGCGAACTATGCGCAGAGCGATCTCGCCTCGGTTAGCGACCAATACGCGCTTCATGCTCAGCCTTGCAGGCGCGGCCTAAAGACCGGCAGCACGATACCGTCACGGAGCGGCTCAAAGGCCACCTGCACCGGCATGTCACACCGCGCCAATGCTGGATCGCACTCAACCAAATGGCTCAGCAGCGTAGGCCCTTCGTCGAGTTTGACCAGCGCCACGATATAGGGCGTGGGCAGATCGTCAAAAGGGCCACGGTGTACTACCGTGAAGGAGTGCAGGACGCCGGTGCCGCAACTGGGCACCATCTTCAAGTCGCGACCGCGACAGCTTGTGCAGAACGGCCGCGCGTAATGTTGATGGTTGCCGCAGGCGTTACAGCGCTGCACCAGCAACTGGTGGCGTGCTGCACCGGCCCAGAATGGCGCGGCCTCGGCATCGATTTCGGGCAGGGGGCGTGGTGCTGTCATCACTGCACTCCAAGAATGACCGTTGAATGCGAGCTGAAGATTCCGCCTGTGCCGTGGCATAGCGCAAGCTTCGCGTCTGCCACTTGGCGCGGTCCGCATTCGCCACGCAATTGACGCACCGCCTCGATCAAGAGGAAGACTCCAAACATGCCGGGATGGCAATAGGACAAACCGCCGCCTTGCGTATTTAGCGGAAAATCCCCGCCAGGGGCGATGCGGCCTCCGGCGATGAAATCCCGGGCAGCGCCGAATTCGCAGAAACCCAGGTTTTCCAATCCCACCAAAACGTTGATGGTGAAGGCATCGTAGAGTTGCACAACATCGATGTCTGCTGGCACCACCCCCGCCATCTTGTAGGCGCGGCGCGAGGAGTCGGCCGAACCGTGGTGGCGTAGGTTTGGCGCTTGCGACATCGCATCGTGGGTGGTTGCCTCGCCGTGACCGAGCACCAGCACCGGCTTGCAGCGCAGGTCACGCGCCCGCGAGAGTGAGGTCACGACCACAGCGCCACCGCCGTCGGTGATGAGACAGCAGTCCAATCCGCGCAGCGGCGAACTCACCAGCGGTGAGGCCAATACGTCGGCGATGCTAAGTGGGTCGCGCTTGAACGCCTTCGGATTCAATGCCGCCCACTGCCGAGCCGCTACCGCCACCTGAGCCAGGTCCTGAGATGTGGCGCCGGTTTCATGCATGTAACGCTGCGCCACCATGGCGTAGAACGACAGCGGGAAGAGCGGCGCATAACAGTTTTCATACTGCGCCGCAGAAGTGCCGCTTTCGCTGAAACCCTGCATGTTCCGCATCTTGCGCGAGCGCTGCACGCTTCCGTAGGCGATCAAAGCCACCTCACACAAGCCGGCACGGATGGCCGACACAGCGTGGCCAACATGCATCTCGAAGGAAGAACCGCCGGTCATGGTGCAGTCCAGCACGGCAGGTTGGATGGCCAGATGCTCGGCCAGCAATGTGACGGAAAAGCGCGACAGGTTGGCAGTGAACAGGCCATCGACGTCAGACAGCGACAGCCCGGCATCGTCCAATGCACGCAGAGAGGCTTGCACCGCCAAATCACATGCCGTCTTGCCCGTCACTATGCCGAGGTCTGACTCGGCAACGCCGACAATAGCCGCACATGGAGTGGATGTTGCGTTCATCATGCATCCCCTGTCGGTTGTATCCACATCAAGGGCTGACCGCGTTCGACCAACGAGGCGTTAGCTGCGCAGACCGCCATCACCGTACCGGACCAGGGAGACGTCATCGTGTTCATGACCTTCATGACTTCGATGATGCATAGATCGTCGCCGCGGGCAATTAACTGTCCGACGCTGACGAAGGGTTCGGCACCCGGCGCTGGGGCGGCGTAAAAAACACCAATCATGGGGGACTCAACGGCAAGTTGACCAGAGCGATCGCTCTGCACCACGGGCGCAATCGTGACTGCCTCGAGCCCAACCGGTGCGCTTGCCGCAGTGGCAACTACCGCAGACTGGGTCTCCGTCGCAGCGACCAGCAGCGGTCCAGTATGCCCAGGGGCCACTGACCCGGTGCGGCGAACATGCAACTTCAGGTCGCCGCGTTCATAGACGATTTCGGCGGCAGGAAACTGGTCAATGATGCGTAGGATCTCGTCAACTTCGGCAAAGCCGATGTCATTGTTGGAGCTGCTCATGACGGAGTCACCGCAGGCCGGAAGCCGAAGGCCAGGTAGCCGCCGTCCAGCGCCAACGGATGCCCGGTGATGAAGGATGCGGCGTCCGACGCCAGAAAGCAGGCTGCAGCAGCAATCTCCGCCGGTTTGCCGTAGCGGCCGAGCGGAATTCGCTCCTCGCGGCGCACTCGTTCGGCCCCCACCTGTTCGGCGATCATCGGCGTCTCGACCTGCGCCGGCAGAATGGCATTGACGCGCACACCGTGCGGCGCCCATTCGCTGGCCAATGTCTGAGTGAGCGAGATCACCGCAGCCTTGGACGCGCAATAGGCCGCCATGCCCGTGACACCCCTCACTCCATTGACCGAGGCGATGTTGATGATGGAACCGCTCCGCTGCACCAACATATGCCGCCCGGCTTCGCGGGCACAAATGAATACGCCGGTGACGTTGATGCGCAGAGTGGCTTCAAAGTCGGCCAGCGGTTGGTCCAGCGATACACCGACCGGTCTTATACCGGCACCATTGACCAACACATCGATTGAACCCAGTTCGCGCACCAAGCGGTCGAATGCTGGGCGCACGGTATTTTCGTCAGCCACATCGATCACCAGGGGGTGCACCGCATAGCCGCGCGACGCGAGGGTCTCGCAAGCCACTTTGACGCTGCCTTCGGACCAATCGGCCAACACCACCTGGGCGCCCTCGCGTGCAAACGCAGTGCAAAACTCAACGCCCATGCCGCCACCTCCGCCGGTGACAACGACAACCTTACCTTTGAAACGATTCAATCGATTCTCCATGAATAGTCAGATTGCAAAACGTATCGGGCCGCCGGTGGCGACGCGCAGGTCTTCTTCAGACACGCCAGGCGCTCGTTCTCGAACTACGAACTCCCCGTCAAGGCAGTCGATTACGCCCAGGTCTGTGAAAACCGTGGTGACGCAGCGACGTGCCGTGAGCGGAAAAGTACAAGCCGAAACCAGTTTGGGCGCACCGGACTTGTCGGTGTGGCGCATCATCACAAACACACGCTGCGCTCCCACGGCCAGATCCATCGCACCACCCACGCCGCCCACACCTGGCGCGCCAGGCACCTTCCAGTTGGCTAGGTCGCCCTGCGCTGATACCTGTAAACCACCCAACACCGATGCGTACAGTCGACCGCCACGAATGAGAGAAAAAGAATCCGCCTGATGCACGATGGCCGCGCCGGTGACCAGCGTGACCGGCTTCTTGCCTGCATTGACGATGTCCGGGTCTTCATGGCCGGGTTCGGGCGCCGGGCCCATGCCGACCAATCCATTTTCGCTATGGAACAGCACCTCGCGCCCAGCCGGCACATGGCGGGCTACCTGGGTCGGCAGGCCAATGCCGAGGTTGACACAAGCGCCGTCTGGCAGCGCGAGCGCCACGCGCCGCGCCAGTTCGTCGTCATTCCAGCCTTGACCGGCCCGGCTCATGCGGCGCACTCCACAACACGGTCCACATAGACACCCGGGGTGTGTACATCGTCGGGTTCGATGGTGCCCAGTTCGACGATCTGACCCACCTCGGCAATCGTGTAACGCGCCGCCATGGCCATTAGCGGGTTGAAGTTGCGACTGGCCAAGCGGTAGCGCAGGTTGCCAAACCGGTCGGCTCGCTGGGCCTTGACGAGCGCGAAGTCAGCCTTGAGAGCAGTCTCGTAAACATGGCCAACGCCGTCAATAAACCGTGTCTCCTTATCTTGCGTCAGTTCCGTATCAAAGCCTGTCGGTGTAAAGAATCCGCCCAAACCCGCCCCCCCGGCGCGCAAGCGTTCTGCGAGCGTTCCCTGCGGCGTCAGCTCCACCTCGACCTCGCCATCGCGCCAGGCGCGAAGAAAGTGATCGGCACCTGCTTGCGATGGAAAGGATGCAATCAGACGACTCACGCGGCCATGCTTGAACAGAAGCGACAGGCCGTTTTCACCTGTGCCGGCATTGTTCGACACGATAGTCAGTCCATGCACGTCGCACTCAGCCAGTGCAGCACATAGCCGCAGCGGCACGCCGATGTCTCCAAAACCGCCGATGAGGACAGTGCTGTTGGATTGGATTCCCGCTACCGCAGCTTCGACCGAAGAGCAACGCTTGTCGATCATCCGCGGCCCTTCCAGTGCACCAACTTGGTTTCCAACAGGTTGATCGCGATATTCAGCATCAAACCGATAGCGCCAATCAAGGCGATGCCGATGAAGACCGCTGAAATGCGGAAGGTGAGCGCAGCGTCCGAAATCATGTAGCCCAGACCCGACTGGGCGCCGGCGAGTTCGGCCGCCACTACAACTGCCCAGCTGAGCGCCATTCCGACTTTCAGACCGGTGAAAATTTGGGGAATGGCCGAGGGCAGTACAACCCGGAAAAAGGTCTGCGTGGGAGTCAAGCCAATCGACTGCGCTGCACGCTGGTAGGCGATGGGCACATTGGCCGCACCAGCATGAGCATTGACGTGCAGGTAGTTAAATGCGGTCCAGAAGATCAGTGCCACCTTGCCGGTTTCGCCAAGACCGAAGTACAGCACCACCATCGGGATGAATGCTATCGGCGGAATCGGTCGTATGAAGGCCATGATGGGTGAAACCATCGCGCTGCCGACCCGGCTGTAGCCGGTGAGCAGTCCCAATGGAATGCCCAGGCTGACACCCAGCAGAAAGCCGCTGAGCGTGCGGAACAGGCTGATACCCATGTGGTGCCAGATCGAGACGCCCTTGTAGCCGAGCGTGAACAGAGTGGACAGTTCAACCCCCAATTCACGCGGCGTCGGCAGGTATCCCTGTGGCAGCCAGCCCGACGTGCTGACCCCTGTCCAGACCAGCGCCAGAAACAACATAGCCATTGCCGAGATCAACATGTCGGGCATTTGCCAACGCCTGCGTAGTTGCGGCCGCAATGAAGGCATCGGTACGGGTGGAGCAACTTCCGCTCGCATATCCAAGTGCTGTCTCCTCGCCATTGTCTGGCATTTATTGACCTATAAGGTTCGCATACGTTAACATACGATTTGCTGAGGGTGCAACAATTTCCGTGTTCAACCTATTGGTACTTACATCCATGCCCAAACCTGAATCTCTAGCGCGCCCGACTTTTGAAACCATTGCAGCGCCCCAGCAACCGGCTACTGCACAGTCGCTTGAGCGTGGTTGCGCGTATTCGCTGTACGAACAAATCGCTGACCGACTGCGCCAGCAGTTG
>CAIJIT010000102.1 GCA_903820745.1 uncultured Burkholderiales bacterium | reverse complement strand
TGTCGCCGGGTTGCTGAAGATCTTGCCTTGCAGCAAGGCGCTGATGAAGCGGTCCAGATCGCCCGCCGTGGAGACCAGTCCGCCACCGCCGAAAGCGTCAAACGAGGGGTCAAAGCCCGAGCTGTCTTGCTCTTCTGCAAAAGCCTTGGACAAGGCCGGGCTGCTGGCTTTTTCCTTGCCTTCGAGGTAGGTATGACGCAAGCCGAGCGGGTCCAGCAGCAGCTTGCGGTAGGCCCCGGCCAGCGCCATACCGGTGACGGCTTCGATGATCAAGCCCAGCAACACATAACCAGTGTCGTTATAGGCCAGGCCAGCGCCGGGGGCAAAGTCCGGCGCCCTGCGCATGGCGGCATCCAGCAGGTCCCGCGCTGACCAGCAGCGTTCAGGACAGGCATTGACTTCGGCAATGAAATCGACATCGGTGGCGTAGTCGTGGAGCCCGCTGCGATGGTTCAGCAGTTGCAGCAGGGTGATGCTGCGGCCTGCATGAAGACCATCAAGGCAATGCAGTTGGTCACATAAATCCACAGCGATATATCGCTCCAGCCGGTCGTCGAGCGCCAGACGGCCTTGTTCGCACAAGAGCAGAATCAGCGTGGCGGTGAAGGTCTTGGTCACGCTGGCAGTCCGGAAGGCGCGGCTGAGCGGTTCGCTCGGCAACTGTTCGGGTGCATCACGGTTGGAAGCTTCGCACCAATGGGCACCACGGCGGATCCGCAAGATGCATTCCTGCTCGAAGCCCCTCAGTCGGGCTTCAAGCCAAGCGCATTCCAGCCGGCTGCTTTGTTCGATCATTTGGCCTGATTTTGTATCATGCGGTATGGTAAACATTGTACTTGAATTCAAATTCAAGTAATGCTAACCTGTAGACAGGCGTTGCAATGATTTTTGTTGCAGCAAGAAATTTCCCGCAAATGCAATGCCGAATGCTGCGCTGAACCAGACCATCCCGAGATCATGAAATGACCAATGCACTCAGCCACCTGTTGCCAGGAGTGAAATTGGGCGTCACGCCCTGGTTCACGCTCGAACAAGCGATGTTCGACGAATTCGAAGTCCTGACCCGCAGCAACGACCCGCTGCATACCGATGCGAAATGGGTGGCCGAGAACACGCACTTCAAGTCAATCATCGCGCCGGGATTTTTTGTGGCGGCCTTGCTGCCCTATTTCCACACCCAGGTGATGGCCGATCTGAAGGGCTTCTACCCGCTGAATTACGGCTTCGACAAGATCCGTTGGGTCGAGCCGGTACCGGTTGATTCACGTATCCGGGCCGAGTTCGTGATCGAGCGCGTCACCCCGCGTCCGGACGGCGGAAAATTGTTCAAGACCCGCGTGACGGTCGAGATCGAAGGCAATCAGCGGCCCGCCATGGTGGCCGAATGGCTGGGCGTGGTGATGCCCAAGAGCGCCGCCTGATGCTTCAGAGCCAGGCATTGCGGTCGATGCCGGACTACCTGGCCGACCATGCGGCCCGGCATCCGCAGCGTGAAGCCGCCGTCGATGGCGAACTGCGGCTGAGCTACCGCCAACTCGCTGATGCGGTTGAAATTGTGGCTTCCTGCCTGGCTGTGCGCGGCATCGGTGCGGGGCATGTGCTGGCCTATATCGGCCCGCCGGGGGTGCAATATCTGGTCAGTCTGCTGGCGGCGTTTCGCAATGGCGCGACCTGGCTGGGGCTGAATCCGCGCTACCGGGCGGGCGAATTGGCCTATGCGATCAACGATGCCCGACCTTGCGCGGTGCTGGTGGCGCACAAGGCCGATGCATTTGCCCGCCGTGAACTGGCCGCCGCGCTGGCGATCTGTACCGCTTCCCCGACAGCATTGGCGCTGGAGCCAGGCGTCAATGGCATGGCCGAGGTGATCGCCTCCGGCTCCGAGCCGCTGGCTGATCCGTCGGCAGCGCAGCCCGACCTCGTCGAGCTCAATGCGGCGGTGCTGGTTTACACCTCGGGCTCGACCGGCAAACCCAAAGGGGCTTGTCTGACCCAGGCCAATCTGGTCGAAAACGCCTGGTGGCTGGCGCGGCGCTTGGCCGACGAAGGTGGGCGTTTCCTGATCAACCTGCCGATCAATCACGCTGGTTGCATCGCCGACACCACGCTGGTGGCGCTGTTGCAGGGCGACACCCTGGTGTTCATGAGTGAATTCGACCCGGTCGGCGCAGCCGAACTGATCAGCGCCGAACGCATCACCACGATCGGACAGGTGCCAACGCAATACCAGATGATGGCGGCAGCGGCTGTCCTGACGCCGGCCTATCTGGGCTCGGTACGCCACCTGGCCTGGGGCGGTGCGGCGATGCCCTTGCCTCTGATCGAGGCCCTGAACGCCTTTGTTCCCGATCTGTTCAACAGCTACGGCCTGACCGAATCGACCGGTACGGTGACGGTGACGCGGCGAGGCGCCAGCATTGATGAGCTGGCCCATTCAGTTGGCCGCCCGGTCTTCGATGGCGCTTTGCGCATCGTCGATGCCCAGGGGATCGCCCTCGGGGTCGGGCAGGACGGCGAAGTGCAAATTCGAGGCCCTCATGTTTTTCCGGGTTATTTGCGCAAACCGGAGGCCACGGCCTCGGCATTGGGCAGTGACGGCTGGCTGCACACCGGTGATGTCGGCCAATGGCTTGATGATGGCAATCTGCGTCTGGTCGGGCGCAAGACCGAGATGTACAAATCGGGTGGCTACAACATATTTCCACGCGAAGTCGAAGTGGCGTTGGAAGCCCATCCACAGGTTTTGATGGCGGCCGTGATTGGCATGCCCGACCCCTTGTGGGGTGAGGCCGGTTGCGCCTTCGTGCAGGCAGACCCCGCAGTGGTCAACCCCGCGCTGCTGGCCGCCTGGTGCCGTGAACGCATGGCGGCTTACAAAGTGCCCAAGCGCTTTGAAATCCGCGCCGCTTTGCCGCTGCTGCCGATCGGCAAAGTCGACCGCAAACAACTGCTTGGGCAGCTCGATGAACGCTGAAAATCCCGCGCGCCCGGATAGCGGCATTTCCCTCGACGACAAATACACCCAGGCGGCCGGTTGGGTCTTCATGACCGGTAACCAGGCTCTGGTCCGCTTGCCGATACAGCAGCGCCTGCGCGATATGGCCGAGGGCCGCAATACGGCCGGCTATATCTCGGGCTATCGCGGCTCGCCCGTCGGGCGTCTGGACATGGAGCTCTGGCGTGTCGACGCCTTGCTGAAAAAACACCATATCCTGTTTCGGCCAGGCATCAACGAGGACCTGGCGGCGACCGCAGTCTGGGGCTCGCAATATGTTGGCGAACAGCCTGCCGCCCGCTATGACGGCGTGTTCGGCATCTGGTACGGCAAAGGTCCCGGCGTCGACCGCAGCGGCGATGCGTTCAAGCATGCCAATTACGCTGGCAGTTCGGCCTGGGGCGGCGTGCTGGCGATTGCCGGTGATGACCATGGCTGCAAGTCATCGACGGTGCCGAACTTTTCCGATCCGATTTTTGTCGCTTGCGGCATGCCGCTGCTCTATCCGTCCAACACCCAGGAATTGCTCGACTACGGGCTGCATGGCATTGCGATGAGCCGCTTCTCCGGCTGTTGGGTGGGCATGAAGGTGGTCACCGACGTGGTCGAAGGCGGTGGCACGGTCTGCCTGGACCCAGCCGCACCGCTGATCGTCAAGCCTGAATTCAATGCGCCGCCAGGGGGCTTGCATGCCCGGCCGCTTGAGCATGGCCTGGCTCAGGAAGCGCGCCTTTACCAGTACAAGTTGCCGGCCGCGCTGGCTTACTGTCGCGCCAATCAGCTGAACCGCATCACCATCGACCCGGCCGGTGCGCGCATCGGCCTGCTCGCGGCAGGCAAGGCTTACCAGGACCTGCTGGCCGCCCTGAGCTTGCTCGGAATCGATGAGGCCCGCGCGCATCGCCTGGGCTTGCGCGTGGCCAAGGCCGGCATGATCTGGCCGCTGGATCCGGTCTTTGTCGAGCAACTGGCAAAGGGCCTGGACTTGCTGCTGGTGGTTGAAGAAAAGCGCCCAATGCTCGAGGAGCAGGTCAAGGCGGCGCTCTATGACAGCGCGGACCGGCCGCGCATCGTCGGCAAATACGAGGGTGCCAATGTCTGGGCGCCCGCGCCCGGCCCGCAGGCTTTGAGCATGGCCGGTGAACTGGCGCCGCCGCAATTGGCCGGCTTGATTGCCCGCCTGGTCAAACAATGCTGTCCTGAAACAGATCTGGTGTTGCCCGCCGCAGCGCCGAGCTGTGCCGCCGGGCCGGTGCGCGCGCCCGGCTTTTGCTCGGGTTGCCCGCACAACCGTTCGACCCAGGTCATAGCCGGCAGCCGCGCGATGGCCGGCATCGGTTGCCACACGATGGCGGTGCTGGTGGATCCGGTTCGCACCCATTCGATCTCGCATATGGGCGGCGAGGGCGTGATGTGGCTGGGCCAGCAACCGTTCACCGACGAAGCCCATGTATTTGCCAATATGGGCGACGGCACCTTCTTCCATTCCGGCTTTCTGGCAATCCGGCAAGCGATCGCGGCGCAACTGCCGATCACCTACAAGCTGCTGGTCAATGGCGTGGTGGCGATGACCGGTGGCCAGCCGATCGAGGGCAGCTTGAGCGTGCGCCAGATGGTCGATGTGCTACTTGCTGAAGGCGTGGGCAAGCTCATCCTGGTTACCGACGACATCACCGACTACCCTCCGGGAACCTTGCCGCCAGCCGTGCCGGTGCACGATCGCTCCGAATTCGAGGCGGTGCAGAAAGAATGCCGCGCCTTCCCCGGCGTGTCGGTGATCATTTACCAGCAGCCATGCGCGACCGAGAGGCGCCGCCTGCGCAAGCGCGGCCTGGCCAGCGACCCGGCCAAGCGCAGCTTCATCAATGCCGCAGTCTGCGAGGGCTGCGGCGATTGCAGCCGCGCCTCGGGCTGCATGTCGATCGAGCCGCTGGAGACCGACCTCGGTCGCAAGCGCCGCATCAACCAGGACTCCTGCAACAAGGATTTCTCCTGCGTCGACGGGTTTTGCCCGAGTTTTGTGACCGTGCATGGCGGGCGCTTGCGCAAACCCGCGCTGAATGCGCAGCGCCCCATGCCCCCGCTGAGCGCGCCGGCCTTGCCGGTCCTGGCCGGCATTTACGGCATCGTGATTGCCGGCATCGGCGGTACCGGTGTGGTGACCTTGGGGCAGATTCTGGGCATGGCAGCGCATCTCGACGGTCTGCATGTCTCGGTGCTCGACGTCACCGGCCTGGCGCAGAAATACGGCGCCGTGCTCTCCCATGTGGTGCTGGCAGCGACCCAGGCCGATCTGCATGCAACCCGAATTGCCGCAGCTTCGGCGAGCCTGGTGCTGGGATGCGATCTGGTCGCCTGTGCCGGTGACGAAGTGATGTCCAAGCTGCGGGCCGGGCATTCAAGCGCGGTGGTCAACACCGGCCTGACGCCGACGGTCGAGTTCATCCGCAACCCCGATTGGGCGTTTGACCGCAATGCGCTGGAGGCGCGCTTGCGCGGCGTGCTGGGCGAGCGCTTGACCCTGCTTGACGCGCAAGAGCAGGCCACGGCGCTGCTGGGCGAGCCGATGGCGGCGAATATGTTCTTGTTGGGGCTGGCTTGGCAGCAGGGCCTGGTGCCGCTGTCCGAAGCGGCGATCGACCGTGCGATCGAACTCAACGGCGTGCAGGTCGCCAGCAGCCGCGCCAGCTTTGCCTGGGGCCGTGCCGCGGTCTGCGCGCCCGAGGCCTTGAGTCCGCCGCTGCCTGAATCGCAGGTTCTTGCGCAGGATCTGGCCGCGATCGTCGAGCGGCGGGCGGCCTTCCTGACGGCTTATCAGGATCAGGCTTATGCCCAGCGCTTTCGCCATCTGGTCGAGCAGGTGGCGCGAGTTGAAGATCGGCTGCAACCGGGTGGCGCCAACCCGCTGGCGCGCCAGGTCGCTGAGAGCTATTTCAAACTGCTCGCCTTCAAGGATGGCTTCGAAGTGGCCCGCCTTTACGCTTCGGCTGAATTCCGCGCCGAGCTCGAACGCAACTTCGAGGGCGACTACCGCCTGCAGTTCCATATCGGCATGTGGCCGTTCGCACGCCGGGTCGCCGGCAGCGACCAAGCCGCGAAAGGCGAAGTCGGCCCCTGGCTGATGACAGCATTCGCCTTGATGGCGCGGCTACGCGGCCTGCGTCACACCCGGCTCGATCCGTTCCGCTACAGCGCCGAGAGCCGTTTGAACCGCGACTTGCTGGCCGATTTCGAGGCCGATGTGCCGCGCCTGCTGGACGGCCTGAACGAGGATCGATGGGCCGCCTCGCTCAAGCTCGCCGGCTGGCCGCAAAAGGTCCGCGGCTTCGGCCATGTCAGGGCCGCCAGCGCCGCGCAGGCCGGGCTGGAGCGGGCGGCGCAGTGGCAGCTATTGGGTTGAGAAGGCTGGCGCGCTTTTTTTCAAGCTGTATCGATTGGCGGCGCGGTAACCCATACGGCGCAATGCGGCCAGACACAAGGCGTGCGCAGCGTTGTAAGCGAGGTCGAAGCGACTCTCCAGAGCCAGCGCCGAATTGCGTGCATCATGCAAGCGCGCGATCCCGGTGCGTAACAAGCCAGCGATCTCATTCGCGTCTGGGGCTTCGACTTTCAGCGATTTACCCGGACCGGACAGATTTTCAAGCGATGGATGCATCAAGCTGCTCCTCATTGCCGATCAGCCATATTTTCGGCTGCGTCAATGTACGGGTCACGAACGCGCTGTCCTTGCGGATGCGATTGGCCAAATCGCTGGCCGAGTACAAGGTTGGATTGACCTTTCGCCCCAGCGCCAGCGCTGCGCTCTCGAGCGCACCAAACACCTCGCCGTAGCCGAGGCTCGGGCTGATGATCATCATGTCCACATCGCTTTGCGCCGTGTCTTGCTGCCTGGCCACGGAACCATAAACGAAGGCCGCTTCCACCTGTGCCGCAAGCGGCAACAGCGCCGCACGCAGCACATCGGCCAGTCCCATCGTCTTGAGTACCAAGCCACGCAATTCGGCAAACGCCGGCGCATTGACGTTGGCCTGGTAATGCTTCTGTTTGCCCTGCTTGCTGACCGTCAACCAGCCTGCTTGCGAAAGACCCGCCAGTTCGCGCTGCACTGCGCCCGTGCCGGACTGCGCCAGAGCAATCAGCTCGTTGGCGTAGAAGCTGCGATCAGGCGTGCCAAACAGCACCGCCAACACCCGCTGCCGCACCTTGGGAAACAAGGCATCAGCCATGCTGCCTGACGGGGCTGACGCATTGGTAATATTTTCAATACCCATAATGGGTTTTATTGTACCCAAAACGGGTATTTATATCGAATGGCTAGCAAATGTTCAACTTGATGCGGCAACTACCGGGCGGCGGCTGCCGGACTTGCTGCCGACTCTTTATCCAGTGCCTCCTGCACGACGCGCCTGAACTGGGTCAGCGCCAGGTCGGCGGCCATCGGCATCATCTTGAATGAAGGATCGAGGTCGAGGTTCTTCTGTTGGGCCGTGATGATGCCGCGGTCTTCCTCGAAAGCGACCATCAGGTTTTCGGTGATGCGCCGGGTGACCTCGGGCTGGTCGATCATGAAATTGTGCGGATGCGCGAAGAAGTAATGGGTCGAGTTGTCGGTCTCGGGCGTCAATGCCTGGCGGCCACGGAATTCGAGTCCATCGGTACGCAGCCCGGTTTCGCGCGCCGCCGCACCACCACCTGCGGGCACCATGCCCGAGTCCATCAAGAGGATGCCGGGCAGGATGAAGTCGTAAATCATCCAGCGGTCGACCCGTTTGCCTGCATAAGCACCATAGGCCTTCGAGTATTCGGGCGGCTCGGTATCGAAGACCCATTTGCTCACGCGCACGCCACGCTCTATGCGTTCGACCGTCGGCAGCACGGCCGCGTAATCGGCCGATCCACCCAGCGTGGTCGGGTGCAGAAAAGGCAGATGGGTGAAGTCGAGCAGGTTGTCGCAGATCAGCAGGTAGTTGACGTCGTAATGCAGATTGCCGCCGCCGCTGGCCCAGGCCGGATCGTCGAGGTAATGGGTGTCGCTGATCAGCGCCGGGTCGGCCAGCGCCGGGTCCCCCATCCAGACCCATAACCATTTGTGCCGTTCAATGAGCGGGTAGCTGGCGACCTTGAAGTTGGCTGGCACGCGGGCTTGCGAAGGGATTTCGACGCATTGACCGCTCGCGTCGAATTTGAGCCCATGGTAGGCACAGCGCACGCAGTCACCTTCGCGCCGCCCCATCGACAAGGGTGCGCCACGGTGGCAGCAGCGGTCGGCCAGTGCGCGTACCTGGCCCTGGCTGTCGCGCCACAAGGCCAGCGGCACATTGATGACGGTGCGAGCGAGAAAGCCGTCGTCCGGCACTTCCCGGCTCCAGCCTGCGACATACCAGCAGTTCTTGATGAACATAGGGTGAACTCCTGAAATCTTCGGCTTGCCGGGCTCAAGCGCTGGCAAAGCGGCCGGGGCTCAAGGTCTGCGCGTCCAGGCCCTGATCGGCAATGGCTGGCGGTATCGAGCGCCGCAAGATCTGGCTGGCCGCGAGTTGCGCCAGCGCCGGTGCCGTTTGAATGCCATAGCCGCCCTGACCCGCCAGCCAGAACAGACCTGGGCGAGCAGCATCAAAACCGAGTACTGGCGTGCGGTCCGGGGCAAAGGTGCGCAAGCCGGCCCAGCGGCCACTGATGCGGCGCGGCGACAGCAAGGTGGTGGTCTCGAGCCTGTCAATCAACAAAGCGATGTCATATTCGTCAGCCTGCGCGTCACAGGCCGGTGATGGCGTTTCATCGGCCGGCGAGGCCAGCAAACGGCTGGCATCGGGCTTGAAATAGAACTGCTCGTCGATGTCGACGGCCAGTGGCCAATGCTCGCTGGCCCATTCAGTCTTGTCCTCGAACACCATCGCCGTCCGGCGCAGCGGCGTCAGCCCCAAGGCGGCAGCACCGGCAATTCCGGCCACCCCGTCGGCCCAAGGTCCAGCGGCGTTGACCAGCAGGCCAGCACTGAAGTTACCGGCTCTGGTCTGCAGGGACCAGCGGCCGGCGGTCTGTTCGGCAGCTGTCAGCATCGCATCACAACAAATCTGTGCGCCATGGCGCCTGGCGCCGCGCAGATAGCCTTGATGCAGTGCATGCACATCGATGTCACAGGCATCGGGTTCGAACACGCCGGCCGCCACGCTGTCGGCGCGCAGCGCCGGCAGTCGCGCCAACAAGGCCGGGTGCGCCAGCCATTGCAGGCGCGGTGACCGCGGGCCGACCTCGTCATGCAAGGCATGCAGGCGATCGAGTTGCTGTTCGGCGGCAAAAAACAGGCTGCCGCGCGGCGTCAGCAAGGGCTGATCGCAAAAACCGGCGGCGGGGCTCTGCAGGAACTCCCGGCTGGCACGGGACAAGGCACGGATGGCGGCATTGCCGTAGATCTCGCTGAACAAGGCGGCTGAGCGGCCGGTCGTGTGGTAACCGGCTTGCGTTTCCTGTTCGAGCAGCAGCACGCGCAGATGGGGTGCGAGTTCGAAGGCCAGCGACGCGCCGGCCATGCCGGCCCCGACAATCGCGACGTCAAAAAATGCTGGCTCCGGCGCTGTATTGCCGGCCATTTATGCTTTCGCGCTCTTGGCCGCTGGCGCCTTCATGGCGATCAGCGGAGCGGTCAGGTGCAGGTCGCGGGCGGGCGGATTTTCCAGGTAAAGCACCCGGTACCAGATGGCCGCCAGCAACTCGGCCACTTCGCGCGGAGTCTTCAGCAATTTGCGTGCATCGGCATTGCCCTGCACATAGAGTTCGTTCATCAGGCCGTCGACCATCGCGCCCAGCGCATAGGAGAGGCTGCGGCTGAACGCTTCGCTCAGATGGGCCTCGGGAAACTGGCGCTGAATGCTGCTGGCCACGCGTTGGGTCCAGGCGGTGCTGACCTTGTTCCAGAGCGCCTTGAATTCGGGCACTTCGTCGGCGACCTGAACCAGGCAGCGCATCAGGCCGGGATGCTCTTCGAAGGCGGTGACGGTCACCAGCGTCGGCGCAAAAATCACGTCGAAACGGTCTTTCGCCACAGGCAACGGCGTGCTGGCCAATTCATCCAGGAAGTCGCTCAACACTTCGCAGGTGGCGGTCTTCAGGTCGGGGAAATAGTGATAAAAAAGCCCGACCGCGATGCCGGCCTCGGCGGCCACATCGGTCACCTTCATCGCACGGTAGCCGACGCGCTCGAGCACCACGCGGGTGCCGGCCTTGATCAACTCGCGGCGCTTTTGTCCGCGCTGGCTCACCGGGTCTTGCGCGGGAGCGAGTTTGGGGGTCTTGACGGTCTTGGTGGCCATGTTTGCAAAGTCTCGGCGGTGTTGGTGAGGCGCTTCGCGCGTCTCGATTGCTGGCTAGTCTATGGTAAATTGAATTCTGATTCAAGTATGCTTCGCAACACCACTGCTGCTCGCGGCTGATCTGCCGCATGAGCAAGCCTTCATCTGCTGGAGTCCTGATGCGTGTCTTTACTGCCAGCCTGTCTTGCGAGACCAATACTTTTGCGCCGCTGCCGACCGGCATGGCGGCATTTCGCGAGCGAGTTTATTACCCGAAGGGAACCCATCCGTCGGATGGGATGCTGCATTGCGCCGGCCCGTTGTGGGCCTTGCGGCAACGCGGGGTTTCGCTCGGCTGGGAACTGATCGAAGGCCTGGTGGCTTCGGCGATGCCCGGCGGCACGGTCACGCGAGCCGCCTATGAGGCGCTGCGCGATGAATTGCTGGCCGATCTGCGTGCGGCCATGCCGGTGGACATGGTGTTGCTGGGCTTGCACGGTGCCATGGTGGCCGATGGGTACGACGATTGCGAGGGCGATCTGTTGCGCCTTGTGCGCGAGATGGTTGGCCCGGGGGCGGTAGTCGGCGCGGCCCTCGATCCGCATTGCCACCTGAGCGCCGAGATGGTGGCCCAAGCCGATCTTCTGGTCTGCTTCAAGGAATATCCCCATACCGACATCCTCGAATGCGCCCATCAATTGATCGACCTGTGCGCGGCCAAAGCGGCCGGTCGCATCCGGCCTGTGGCCAGCGTGGTCGACTGCCGGATGATCGCGGTGATGCACAGCTCGCGCGAGCCGATGCGCAGCTTTGTTGACCGGCTGCATGTGGAGGAGCGCGGGCCCGGGATTCTTTCGGTCTCGATTGCCCATGGCTTCCCCTGGGGCGATGTGGCCGACATGGGCACGCAGGTGCTGGTCTACAGCGATGCCGAGGCCGCGCCCGGAGAACTGCTGGCGCGGCGCCTGGCTGACGAGTTGATCGGACTGCGCAGCCAGTTGCGCGAGGAATGCGTCAGCATCGATGTCGCGATCGATGCGGCCCTGGCGGGCGGGAGCTGGCCGCTTGTGCTGGCCGATTCAGCTGACAACGCCGGTGGCGGTGCGCCGGGGGATTCGACCTTCATCCTGCGCCGCTTGCTCGAACGCGGCGTCAGCCAGGCTGCCTTGGGCCCGCTGTGGGATCCGATGGCGGTGCGTCTGGCCTTCGAGGCCGGCGAGGGCGCCAGTTTGCCGATGCGCATCGGCGGCAAGGTCGCAGCAGTCTCGGGCCAGCCGCTGGACGCCTTGTGCCGCGTACTGGCCTTGAAGCGCGACATGCTGATGAGCGGCCTGGCCGGCACCAAAGCACCCTTGGGTGACTGCGCGCTGATCGATGTTGAAGGGGTGCAGGTGGTGCTCGCTTCGGTGCGTTGCCAGGGGCTTGATCCCGACCTGTTCATCCAGCTCGGCTGCGACCCGGCCGGGCTGCAGATCGTGGTGGTGAAATCGTCGCAGCATTTCTACGCCGCCTTTGCCAAAATCGCCGCGCGCACGCTCTATGTCGACACCCCCGGCGCCTTGAGCATGCAGCTCGCGGCCCTGCCTTATCGGAAGATTCAGCGACCCAAATGGCCATTGGCGTGAGTCGCGATCCCCGCCAGGGATGCCCCGAGTTCAGAGCTGCTTGAAGCGCAGCAGCAGCAGGGCCGAGAGCAGGCCGATGAAGCCGCCGATCATCACCACATAGGCATAGCCGATTTCCTTGGCCAGCAGTGGCGCCAGCACCATGGCCAGATTGCTGCCGACCTGGTTCAGTGAGCCTTGCAAGGTGAAATTGGTTCCGAAGTCAGAAGTGGCCGCGGCCTTGTCGGTGACGACGATCTTCTGCACGATATTGGTCCAGGAGGCGGTGATGATGGCCAGGATCACCACCATGATGGTGACCGCTTCCGGGTAGCTGTTGCTGGCGATCGGCATCTTGGCAAAGCTGAACCCAGCGCCCAGCAGCATGATGGCAACAATCGCGCTGCGCCTCGAGATGCGGGCGAACACATGACCTGCCGCCAGCGACAGCGCGGCGGCGAGCAAGGGACCGGCCACATTGGTGATGCCGCCGATCTGGGTCAGCGACCAGCCCTGGTCGACCAGCATCAATGCCAGCAAGCTCGGACCGGTGATGCCGGCCATCGACATCAAGATGATCAGGCCCGCCCATTGCAGATTGCCCGGCACCTTGAAGAAAGCCAGCAGCGCATGCCAGATCGGCTTTCTGCCTGTCGGCGCAACCGGCGCATCATCGGGCTCATTGAAGCGCGCCACGAAAGGCAGTGGCAGCAGCGAGCCGAGCACCAGAATCGCGACCGAGCCGGTCCAGCCCAACTGGTCGTAAAGCATCAACAAGATGCCGCCGCCCAGCACCATGCCGAGCATGAAGCCGGCTGACATCACGCCGTTGGCGCTGGCGCGTTCTTCGGGTTTGAGCAGCTTGACCGCCAGGCCGTCCATGGCGATGTCGCGGAAGGTGGCAGCCACGCTGGAGACCACCAGCAGCAAGAGGATGGCGTGCACATCTTCGGGTGGATGCTGCCAGAACAAGGGTGCCAGGCTCAGCGCCATCAGGCCCTGCATCAGCAGATACCAGCCCTTGTAGGTGGGCAGGCCGAAGAGCTTGAAGCGATCCACCAGCGGCGCCCAGAGAAACTTGAACATGAACAGGAAACCGACCCCCATCAGCATGCTGATCTCGGTCAGATCGGCGCCGGCGCGCCGCAGGATGGCCACCAGCGCCACCCCGGTGAAGCCATAGCCGATCCACTTCGAAGCTTGCAGCAAGGCCAGCAATAGGTAGGTGGACCGGCGGTCCTTGGCGATCGAGTTCGGCATGTGCTGCTCCTGAGCTGCGGCTTGCATTAGGGTTTCCCGCAAGCAATTCTCTTGCGGCCAGAACGAAACTCGATTATATTGAATGTGAATTCAACGTCAATCAATTCAGATGGACGCTGTCTCCGTCCGGCGATAGCCGCGTCGGGTTCCGTCAAACAGCGCCCCATAGCGCAGAGGATAAATGATGAAAAACTGCTCATTCAAACCGCGCAGCAGGGTCAATCTGGCTGTACTGGCCCTGTTGAACCTGTCGGCTCTGGCTGCCAACGCACAAACCGCTGCGGCCCAGGACAAGCCCGAAGTGACCCAAATGGAGAAGGTCGTTGTCACCGCGACCAAACGCGAAGCGGTGCTGACCGATGTCTCGTTGGGCATTTCGGCCATCTCCGAAAAAGCCCTGGAAGCGCGCGGCATCACGACCCTGGAAGACCTGGGCACCACAGCGGCGGGCATGAACATCATCAAGACCAGCCCGGGCGAAAACCTGATCGTGTCGCGCGGCATCTCGACCAGCCAGTCGCTGAGTATCCAGAGCGGCCCGGCCGTCGGCGTTTACATTGATGAAATGCCGCTGGTCGGCATGACTTCAGGCGTTCCCGACTTCGGCTTGTGGGATGTCTCACGCGTCGAAATGTTGCGCGGACCCCAGGGCACGCTCTACGGCGAAAGCGCCATGGCCGGCACGATTCGGATCATCAGCAACGCACCGGAAGCCAGCAAATTCGCCGCCAAGGTCCAGTTGACGCAGTCCAGCGTGAAGGACGGCTCGTCAGGCCAAAGCCTGCGCGCGATGGTCAATATCCCCCTGTCCGAGGGCGTAGCCGCATTGCGCGCAACGGTCTCCAGCGTCAAGGACCCGGCCTGGATTGATATGCCGGACTTCAAGCTCAAGGATGCCAACACGCATCAGCAGACCGATTCGCGCCTGGCGCTTCGCCTGACCCCCAATGCCAGGCTGAAAATCGACGCCAGCATCTGGCACCAGCAATCCGACGGCAAGGGCAGCAGCAATCAGACCTCAGCCGGCATTTACTCGCCGCCTGCGCTGGGCATCATTACGGGCTTGGGCGTCGCCCCGATCGCCAACGGACAACTGAACTCCGACAACCGCAGCGCTGACCTGCTCAACCTGACGGTCAACTACGATTTTGGCGCTTTCAGCCTTGTCTCGGCCACTTCGCAAGCCAAACAAACAGTCAACACCATCACGGATGCCAGGGATACGCTGCCGATCGGCCTGCTGGACTTTGGCGTTCCAGCCGCCGTCATGTCTTATGTCGTGCCCAACTCGAGCGCGCTCGATACCCGCAAGGGATCGCTGACCATGAGCAGCGAAGAGCTGCGGCTGGTCTCGAACGGCGATCAGCGTTTCAACTGGACCGTCGGCGGCTACTTCAAGAAGCTTGACAGGTCTGTGAACAACAACTGGAATTTCAATATTCCCAACCTGCCCTTCGCCGACAACAGCCTGGTGGTTTCAGACACCAGCTCCAACGCCAAGGCCTATTTCGGCGAAGCTGATCTCAAGCTTTCCGAGGCGGTTACAGCGACAGCGGGGCTTCGGTCCTACTCCGATACCCGCAAAGCCACCGCCAACGTCAAGAGTTTTTCGAACGTGTTCGGTGTGCCCGTGGGCGTCTACTCGACCAACAGCGATGAACAGCAGACCACCTACAACGCCATCCTGTCGTGGAAGCCTAACCCGCAGATGAACCTGTTTGCCCGTGCTGCCTCGGGTTTCCGCTCGGGCGGACCGAACTTGTGGGTGCAGGACCCGGTGCATATTCCCTTGTCTTTCAAGGCCGAGAAAATCCAGTCAGTCGAGCTCGGACTCAAGAGCAATCCTGCCTCCTGGCTGGTGGCGAATGTCTATGTCTTCAAGAACGACTGGAACGACAAGCAGATCAACCTCAGCACGCCCAACGGCCTGTATGACTACACAGCCAATGCCAGCACGGCGACGGCCCAAGGTGCCGAGTTTGAATTGCAGGTCTATCCCAGCAAGGGGCTGAGCCTGAGCGCTGCCTTGACCTATACCGATGCCAGCATCACCAAGGATCTGCTGAATTCGGGTGGGAAGCTGATTGCCAAGAGCGGCAGCCAATTGCCCTATGTGTCGCCCTGGGAGCTCAAGGCTTCGGTGGACTACCGCTGGCCACTGGCCGAGGGGCGCACTGCGGTGGCCAATCTGGGCTATGTCTACCGCAACGCCAACTATTCGGATATTTCGAATGCGGCGTCGACCAACAACGGCAGCCTGAACCTGGTCAATCTGCGCGCCGGGCTTGAATCGTTCAAGAAGACCTGGGGCATCTTTGGCACC
>CAIJIT010000101.1 GCA_903820745.1 uncultured Burkholderiales bacterium | reverse complement strand
ACCCACCCCGATCGCCAGCAGCAGCTTGGGACGCAGCCACAATTGACGCAGCAGCTTCATGCTGCCATTGGCGCGAAACGCTGCACGGCCACACCATTGACCTCTAGCGTGCCGAAGAACATGGCATGGGGCCGCACCCACAAGCCGCTCGCGTTGTAGAGCGGTCGGTAGACGACCAGGACCTCCAGCGTTTCGCTATGCCGCGCCGCGCCGATCACTTCATATTTACCGCCTTTGTAGTGACGGTAAAGGCCGGTCGGCGTGGCGGGCAGCGGTGGCAAATCTGCATCGGCCGCAGGGCTTATTGATTCGACTGGGATAATCATGGGATGCATCCTAATGCCCTTCTAGATATGAGCTGCGAATTGCTTCGCAATGTGCTCAAGCTCGAATTCCCCGCTGACAGCGTGGTTTCCGCCTTTTTCCGGAACCACAAGGCCCTCGGCCAGCGTGAGCGCCATGCCCTTGCCGAGACCACATACGCCGTGCTGCGGCAGCGTCCGCTGTTGCAGCATCTGGCCCAATCAGGCAGTGGGCCGACCGAACGCCGCTTGGCGATCCTGGCCTGGCAGGGCAATGAAAGCTTTCTGCGCGGCGCCTTGAGCCCGACCGAACATCAATGGCTGGAGCAGGTTCAGGCGATCGACAAGACCGCATTGCCTGCGCGTCTGCGCCACAACCTGCCCGAATGGCTGGCCGAACCGCTGCTGAAGCGGCTTGGCGACGAGAAGTTCTGGGCCCTGGCGGATAGCATGAGCTTGTCTGCGCCGCTCGATCTGCGCGTCAATGTCCTTAAGAACAAGCGCGAGGAAGCGCAGGCGGCCTTGCAAGCGGGGGGCATTGCCTGCGAGCCGACGCCTTACTCGCCTTGGGGGCTGCGGATACCCGGCAAGCCGGCGCTGAACAAGCTCGAACTGTTCACCGGCGGCGGCGTCGAAGTACAAGACGAAGGCAGTCAGTTGCTGGCCTTGCTGCTGGACCCCAAACGCGGCGAAATGGTGGTTGATTTCTGCGCCGGTGCCGGCGGCAAGACTTTGGCCCTGGGTGCGGCGATGCGCAACACCGGCAGGCTCTATGCGTTTGACGTCTCAGGCCACCGACTCGCCGCAATGAAACCGAGGCTGGCCCGCAGCGGCTTGTCGAATGTCTTTCCGGCGCAGATTGCGCATGAACGCGACGACCGCATCAAGCGCCTGGCTGGCAAGATCGACCGGGTGCTGGTCGATGCGCCTTGCTCCGGCCTGGGTACCTTGCGCCGTAATCCTGACCTGAAGTGGCGTCAGTCGCTGCCGGGCATCGAGGAATTGAAAGTCAAGCAACTGGTGATCCTGACCAGCGCTGCGCGTTTGTTGAAGCCGGGTGGGCGACTGGTTTATGCGACTTGCAGCCTGCTCGACGCCGAGAACGAGGGAATTGCCGAAGCGTTCAGCGCGGCGCATCCGCAATTCAAGCTATTGCCCGCCAACGAGGTGCTGTCGCGTGCCCATGTCGAGCAGGCCGACAGCTTGGTTGAAAACGGCTATCTGAGACTGTGGCCGCATCAACATCAGACCGATGGCTTTTTCGCAGCGGTCTGGGAGAAGGTCTGAGCCTACCTTGGCCAGGAATAATTAGCCGTTTTTCATCCGGCTACCCTACAATCTAGGGGGATTGTTTAATTTTGTTGCCCGGCAACGGGCGGAGTGAAAAAAACGCATGAACTTCCTGATCGCGTTACATGACGCAATAGTGCAGTGGCTCGGCTATGGTCTGCTGAATGCCAGCATCTGGCAAGTCGTGGCCTTCACCTTGGTCGTGACCCATTTCACGATTCTGGGCGTGACGATCTTCCTGCACCGTGCGCAAGCCCATCGGGCGCTCGATCTGGGGCCGGTTCCGGCGCATTTCTTCCGTTTCTGGCTGTGGTTGACCACCGGCCTCGTGACCAAGGAATTCGTTGCGGTTCACCGCAAGCACCATGCCAAATGCGAAACCGACGAGGACCCGCACAGCCCGCAGACGCGCGGCCTGCCGGCCTTGCTCCTGACCGGGGTCGAGCTCTACCGGACCGAGGCGCTGAATTCCGAAACGACGGCCAAATATGGTCTGGGCACGCCTGACGATTGGCTCGAGCGCAATTTGTACACCCGTTACAGCTGGCAGGGCGTGGGCGTCATGCTGGTCATCAACCTGGCTTTGTTCGGTGCGATCGGCCTCACGGTCTGGGCGATACAGATGGTCTGGATCCCGGTCTGGGCGACCGGTGTGATCAACGGCATTGGTCATTACTGGGGTTATCGCAATTTCGAAGCGCCTGACGCTTCGACCAATGTCTCTCCCTGGGGCATCCTGATCGGTGGCGAGGAATTGCACAACAACCACCATACCTATCCGACCTCGGCCAAGTTCTCGGTCAAGAGGTTCGAGTTCGACATCGGCTGGGGCTATATCCGGGTGATGGAAATGATTGGCTGGGCCAAGGTTCGCAAGACGGTGCCCAAGCTGCGCCAGGGTGAAATCAAGCCAGCCGACAAGGCCACGCTTGAGGCCATCATTGCCAACCGCTATGAATTGATGGCCAGCTATGCCCAGGGCTTGAAGGCCGCTTGCGCTGCCGAAGTCAGCCGCTTGAAGGCACAGGGTAGCGAGCACAAGGCGCAGTGGGTTCAGTTCAGCCAGGCCAAGCGCTGGTTGCACCGCGACGAGGACAAGATCCCTGCCGTCTGGATGCAGCAGATCGCCGGCATACGCGCCGCCAGCCCGTCGCTGGACCTGCTTTTGACGATGCGGGAAGAGTTACGCCAACTGTGGACTCGCACCAATGTGTCGGCCGAGCAGTTGGTCAGCGACCTGCAGGCCTGGTGCCGGAGGGCCGAGGAAAGCGGTATCGCCGAGCTGCGCAGCTTCTCGATGGGCTTGCGCGCAGTGCACAGCTGATCAGTTTTTGGTTCCCCATGAAAAAGCCGGTCAATGACCGGCTTTTTCATGTCTGTAGCAATCTCCGCAACTTGGGGTCAGAGAGCCAGGGCGGAAAGTAAAAAACCCTGCGGGCTTGCGCCGGCAGGGTCTTCGGGGCCGCAAGGCCGTTGCCGAATTACTTCAGCTTGGTTTCCTTGTACAGGACATGCTTGCGTGCCTTCGGGTCGAACTTCATGAATTCGAGCTTTGTCGGCGTCGTCTTCTTGTTCTTGTCCGTGGTGTAGAAATGACCCGTACCAGCAGTCGATTCCAATTTGATTTTTTCTCTTGCGCCTTTGGCCATGGTGATGCTCCTTGAGTCTTAGTGGACGATCAGAGTTCGCCCTTGGCGCGAAGATCGGCAACGATCTGCTCGATCCCGACCTTGTCGATCAGACGCAAAGCAGCGTTGCTGATGCGCAAACGCACCCAGCGGTTCTCTGTTTCCAGCCAGAAGCGACGGTACTGCAGATTCGGCAGAAAACGACGCTTCGTTTTATTGTTGGCGTGGGACACATTGTTGCCCACCATCGGGCGCTTACCCGTAACTTGACAGACGCGTGCCATGACGCTTCTCCGGTTTTATGTCGTTGCTGACTTGGTGCCCAGAACAAGCTGCAAAAACCCTTGGGTTTCATTGGCTTGGGAAAGCACTCTTCGATGACCACGCTGCGCACTCAAAGCGACGGGGGTTTTGACCACCCCGCTTACCAAGTGCGTGCCAGACAATCACTTCGCTGCAACTTCACAGCAAAGGCGCGGCCTATATCGGCAAAGAGGATGAGTATAGCCTGAATTTGGCCCTGAAGCCAGCTAACCGGTCTTGGAACTCCGAAGAAGGCCAGATTTCAGCCCTTGTTCCGGTCACTTTCGGCACATCCAGGGCGCTGCGGTTCAGGACTGCTCCTGCTCCAAAAAGCGCTGTGCGTCGAGTGCCGCCATGCAGCCTGTACCCGCGCTGGTGATGGCTTGCCGGTAGATATGGTCCTGCACATCGCCAGCGGCAAACACGCCCGGCACGCTGGTCATCGTGGCCAAGCCATTCAGGCCGCTGCGGGTGACGATATAGCCGTCTTTCATTTCCATCTGGCCTTTGAAAATGTCGGTATTGGGCTGATGGCCGATCGCGATGAAGCAGCCTTGCAGGGTCAGGTCCTGCGTGCTGCCATCCTGCGTGCTCTTGATGCGTACGCCGGTGACGCCGCTGGCGTCTCCGAGTACCTCATCGAGCGTGCTCCACAGATGCATGACGATCTGGCCGGCGGCGGCCTTGGCCATCATCTTGTCGATCATGATTGGTTCGGCGCGGAATTTGTCGCGGCGGTGGATGACATGCACTTTGCTGGCGATATTCGACAGGTAAAGCGCTTCTTCGACAGCGGTGTTGCCGCCCCCGACGACGCAGACTTCCTGGCCGCGGTAGAAAAAGCCGTCGCAAGTGGCGCAGCCGCTGACGCCGCGGCCCATGAAAGCTTCTTCCGACGGCAGCCCCAGGTATTTGGCCGAGGCGCCGGTGGCAATGATCAGTGCATCGCAGCTGTAAGCCTGGCTGTCACCTTGCAAGGTGAACGGGCGCTTGGACAGATCGACCGAATTGATGTGGTCATAGACGATCTGGGTCTGGAAACGCTCGGCATGCTTGAGGAAACGCTCCATCAGCTCGGGGCCCTGCACGCCCATCACGTCAGCAGGCCAGTTGTCGACCTCGGTCGTGGTCATCAACTGACCGCCCTGCGCCATGCCGGTCAGTAAGGTCGGTTTCAAGTTGGCGCGGGCGGCGTAAATGGCTGCGGTGTAACCGGCCGGGCCGGAGCCCAGAATCAGCAGGGGATGGTGTTGGATCGTTGTGGTCATTGAACTTGGTTGGGGTTGGTCGCGCTTGAACAAGGCGTGACATATTGAACGGATCTTTTCAGCTGCTTGCGCACAAGCGTTAGCGAGTTGGCAGAATATGCATTCTAGGGATGGCGGTTTCCGTTGGACAGGTTTCCGTCAATAAACATCAATCAAAAAGGCTCTCATGGCAATGCTGTCCAATCTGGATTTGATCCGCAGGGTACCGCTTTTTTCTCTGCTCACCGCCGATCAGGCGCAGTCGGTTGCCGACAATGTCATGAAGCGACGCTTCAAGAGGGGAGAGCTGATCGTAGAACAGGGCTGCAAGTCCGATGCGCTGTTCATCCTGTTGAACGGCCGTGCCCGGGTGCTGACTGCCGATCCGCGTGGCCGCGAGGTGATCCTGGCTGTGCTCAAGCAGGGCGACTATGTCGGCGAGATGAGCTTGATCGACCATAAGCCGCATTCGGCCACCGTCCGGGCCGAAATACAGACCGATATGTTGGTGCTGGGGCGCACAGAGTTCTCTCGCTGCCTGCCCGACGCCAACAGCATGGCTTATGCGACATTGCGCGGCTTGGTCGCGCGACTGCGCAATGCCGACCGGCAGATCGAATCTCTGGCCTTGCTTGACGTCTACGGCCGGGTGGCGCGCACGCTGCTCGACATGTCCGAGGACGACAAGGGCGTGAAAATCATCCGCGGCAAGGTGTCGCGTCAGGACATGGCCAAGGTGGTCGGCGCCTCGCGTGAAATGGTCAGCCGGGTGATGAAGGACCTCGAACTCAGCGGTGTGATCGAAACGCTGGAGAGCGGCTCGGTCTTGATCAAGAAGAGCTTGCCAGATTGATCTGCTGACCCGGTGGACGGAGTTGATTCCTGCGCGACAATGTCGTTATGAGTTTTCCAGGTTCCCTTCTGCGCGGTGACGATGCGCTTGCGCCCGACAAGGTCCACCGACGTCAGGCCAAGAAGATTGCACCGCCGCCGCCAATCATCAATCCTGCTTTGCGCAGGCCGCTCTGGTTGCTGATCGCGGCGCCGCTCTGGTGCCTGGTCGTGCTGGCGCTGGTCTCGTATGATTTGGGCGACACCGCCTTTTCGATCGCAGGCAACCGTGAGCAATATGCCAACCAGGTCGGCGCACTCGGGGCCTGGGTTTCTGATCTGCTGCTGTTCTGTTTCGGCTACTCGGCCTGGTGCTTGCCCCTGCTGGCCTTGCGCTGGTGGCTGAGCGGCTTGACCAGGATCCTGCATGTCAACAGCCCAGAGACTCAAGCCGGGCCTGTTGTCCCACGCTTGCTGGGCACCTTGCTGCTGCTCTGCGCCGCTTGCGCCCTCGAATGGACCCGGCTTTATTCCTGGGAAACGCATCTACCCGGTCATGCTGGCGGCGCACTGGGCTATGCCTTGGGCCCGCTGAGCGTGAAGTTCCTGGGCTTTGCCGGTTCGGGCGTGGTGTGGATCGCGGCCTTGCTGCTCGGGGCTTCCTGGGCCTTCAGGTTTTCCTGGCTGCAACTGGCGGAACTGATCGGCACCCGCATCGATGAATGGCGCGAGCGCCGCCTCCTTGACCGTGAAATAGTCGAGGATCAGCGTTTTGGTGAGCAAGCCGCTCAGGAGCGCGAACTGGTCGTCGAGGTCGAGCGGGTGGTCGAACATCAGCCGATCGTGATCGAAGCACCGGTGATCGAGGTCCCCAAGTCGACCAGGGTGGCCAAGGAGCGGCAGACCACCTTGTTCGTTGATGCCAGCGACAGCAAGTTGCCGCAGGTTGATCTGCTCGATGCGGCACCTGGCCGGATCGAGTCGGTCACGCCTGAATCGCTCGAGATGACGTCGCGGATGATCGAGAAAAAGCTGCGTGATTTCGGCGTCGAGGTGCGCGTCGTTGCCGCCTCGCCCGGCCCGGTCATCACCCGCTATGAGATCGAACCGGCCACCGGTGTCAAGGGATCGCAGATCGTCGGCCTGGCCAAGGATCTGGCGCGTTCGCTGAGTTTGGTGTCGATCCGTGTGGTTGAAGTCATCCCTGGCAAGAATTACATGGCGCTGGAATTGCCGAATGCGCGGCGCCAGATGATCCGTTTGTCGGAGATCCTCGGCTCGCAAATCTATGCCGATGCACCGTCGCAGCTGACGATGGGATTGGGCAAGGACATCATCGGCCTGCCGGTGGTGGCCGATCTGGCCAAGATGCCGCATTGTCTGGTGGCGGGAACGACCGGATCGGGTAAATCGGTTGGCATCAACGCGATGATCCTGAGCTTGCTCTACAAGGCCGAAGCGCGCGATGTGCGGCTGATCCTGATCGACCCGAAGATGCTCGAGATGAGCGTCTACGAAGGCATCCCGCATTTGCTGGCGCCGGTGGTGACCGACATGAAGCAGGCCGCCAATGCGCTGAACTGGTGCGTCGGTGAAATGGAGCGGCGCTACAAGCTGATGAGCAAGGCCGGCGTGCGCAATCTGGCCGGCTTCAACAAGAAGATCGATGAAGCGGCCGAGCGCGGCGAGTCATTGCCCAACCCGTTCAGCCTGACGCCTGAAGAACCCGAGCCGCTCGAACGCCTGCCCTATATCGTCGTCGTCATCGACGAACTGGCCGACCTGATGATGGTCGTCGGCAAGAAGATCGAAGAGCTGATCGCCAGGCTGGCGCAAAAGGCGCGCGCCGCCGGCATCCACTTGATCCTGGCCACCCAGCGCCCCAGCGTCGACGTGATCACCGGTCTGATCAAGGCCAATATCCCGACCCGACTGAGCTTCCAGGTCAGCAGCAAGATCGACAGCCGCACCATCCTCGATCAGATGGGTGCCGAAGCGCTGCTGGGCATGGGCGACATGCTCTACATGCCTTCGGGCACCGGGCTGCCGATACGCGTGCATGGCGCTTTCGTCAGCGACGACGAGGTGCACCGCGTGGTGCAATATCTCAAATCCAAGGGCGAGCCGAACTATATCGAGGGCATGCTCGAAGGCGGCGTGCTCGAAGGTGAGGGCGGTGAGGCGATGGCCCCGGGCGAAGCCGATGGCGAGTCCGATCCGATGTATGACCAGGCGGTTGGCATCGTGCTGCAGCACCGCCGCGCTTCGATCTCGCTGGTACAGCGGCATCTGCGCATCGGCTACAACCGGGCTGCAAGGCTGCTCGAACAGATGGAAAAATCGGGTCTGGTGTCGAGCATGGGCACCAATGGCAATCGCGATCTGCTGCTGCCCAAGCGCGAAGAGTGATGCGGGCCAGGATTCTTTGCCTGCTGGCCATCTGCTGCGGCATCAGCTTGGCCAGGGCCGACGCGGTCGAGGCGCTGCAGAATTTCGTTCGCGACGTCAGAAGCGGCAGCGCGCAGTTCACGCAGACCGTGTCTTCGCCTGACGGCGCAAAGAAGAAAAGCAGCTCAGGCAGCTTCGAATTCCAGCGGCCCGACCGCTTCCGCTTCGAGTACAGCAAGCCGTTCGAACAGTTGATCGTTGGCGATGGGCAGAAGGTCTGGATTTATGACCCCGACCTGCAACAGGCCAGCTCGCGCCGCATGAACCAGGCTCTCGGCGCCACGCCAGCGGCCTTGCTGGCAGGCAACAAGCTGGAGCGTGATTTCACGCTGAAAAGCCTGGCTTCGGAAGGCCGTATCGAGTGGGTGCAGGCGCTGCCGCGGCAGGCTGACAGCAGTTTCCAATCGCTGAAGATCGGCTTCAAGGGCAGCGAGCTGGCAGCGCTCGAAATCGTCGACGGCTTCGGCCAACGTTCACGCCTCGACTTCAGCGCTGTCAACGCCAACCCACAGCTGCCAGCGGGGCGTTTTCGCTTCGTGCTGCCGGCCGGCGCGGATCTGATCGAACAATAGCCGGCATGACCGACTCGCTGTTCCCGGAATCTGATGTGCCACCCAGGGCCGGCTTGCAGCAACCCTTGGCCGAGCGCCTGCGTCCGGCTCATCTCGATGAAGTCATTGGCCAGCGCCATTTGCTCGGACCTGGCATGCCCTTGCGCGCGGCCTTCGATGCCGGGCGTTTGCATTCGATGATCCTCTGGGGGCCGCCGGGGGTCGGCAAGACCACGCTAGCGCGGCTGATGGCGCATTCCTTCGATGCCCAGTTCATCGCCATCTCGGCGGTGCTCGGCGGCATCAAGGAGATCCGCGAGGCGGTTGAACGCGCCAGCAGCGTCGCTGCCCAGGGACGGCGCACCGTGGTCTTCGTCGACGAGGTGCATCGCTTCAACAAGGCCCAGCAGGATGCCTTCTTGCCCCATGTCGAATCGGGCCTGTTCACCTTCATCGGCGCGACCACCGAGAACCCTTCGTTTGAAGTCAACTCGGCCCTGCTGTCGCGCGCCACGGTCCATGTATTGAAGTCGCTCGACCTGCTCGAGCTTGAGTTGCTGCTGGCACGTGCGGTGCAGGCGCTGGCTTGCCCGCCGTTCAGCGCTGCTGCGGCTCAGCGACTGGCTGCTTATGCCGATGGCGACGCCAGGCGTTTGCTCAATGCAGTCGAAGCGGCTGCTGCAATGGCGCCGGCAGCCGCCACCGAGATCGATGAGCCGGCGCTGGAACGCGCCCTGGGCGAACAATTGCGCCGCTATGACAAGGGCGGCGAGCAGTTCTATGACGTGATCTCGGCCTTGCACAAATCGGTGCGGGGCTCCGACCCGGATGCCGCCTTGTACTGGTTTGCGCGCATGCTCGATGGCGGCGTCGATGCTCGCTATATCGCGCGGCGCTTGATCCGCATGGCCAGCGAGGACATCGGCCTGGCCGACCCGCGCGCGCTGCGCATCTGCCTCGACGCGGCTGAAACCTATGAACGGCTCGGTTCACCCGAGGGCGAGCTGACCTTGGCTCAGGCGGTGGTGTTTCTGGCGGTGGCGCCGAAGTCGAATGCGGTCTACAGCGCCTACAAGGCCGTGCGCGCGCTGATCAAGCAGGACAGCAGCCGGCCAGTGCCCCTGCACTTGCGCAATGCGCCGACCCAGCTGATGACCGAGCTCGGTTACGGGCGCGAATATCGCTATGCCCATGACGAAGCCGGCGGTTTCGCGGCCGGGGTGACCTACCTGCCCGAAGGGCTGGAACAGCAGCGTTTTTACATGCCCGTGGCGCGCGGCCTTGAGCTGCGCATCGGCGAGCGTCTGGCCGAATTGCGCCGATTGAACGAGGAAGCCGCGGAGCTTGTAAAGTCGCCAGCGCCGGAATCAGATTTTTGAATTGAACCAGCTTTCGCCACCCGCGTGGCCAGCGAGACATCATCAATGGATATTTTCTTCCAGCAAGTCATCAACGGTCTGGTGCTCGGCAGCATGTATGCGCTGGTGGCGCTGGGCTACACGATGGTCTACGGCATCATCAACCTGATCAATTTCGCCCATGGCGAGGTGCTGATGGTCGGAGCGATGGTCAGCTGGACCCTGGTCAGCGCCCTGGCCGATGCGGGCCTGCCCAACTGGCTGCTGATGCTGATCGCGCTGGCAGGCTCGGTCGTGGTCTGCACCTTGCTGAACTTCCTGGTCGAGAAGATCGCTTACCGGCCCTTGCGCAATGCCCCCCGGCTGGCGCCGCTGATCACCGCGATGGGCATGTCGCTGCTGCTGCAGACGCTGGCGATGATCATCTGGAAACCCAATCCCAAGCCCTTTCCGCTGCTGCTGCCGACCTTGCCGATTGACCTGGGCGGGCCGGTGATCACGGTGACGCAATGCCTGATTCTCGGCAGTACGGTGGTGATCCTGGCCACATTGATGTGGTTGGTCAATCACACCCGCTTGGGTCGCGCGATGCGAGCGACGGCCGAGAATCCGCAGGTGGCCAGCCTGATGGGCGTCAAGCCTGACTTCATTATCTCGACCACTTTCGTCATCGGCGCAGCGCTGGCTGCTGTTGCCGGGCTGATGTGGGCAGCCAATTACGGCACGGTGCAGCACACGATGGGCTTCATGCCGGGGCTGAAGGCCTTTACCGCGGCGGTGCTGGGCGGTATCGGCAATCTCGCGGGTGCGATGGTCGGCGGCGTCCTGCTCGGCTTGATCGAAGCGATCGGTGCGGGCTATCTGGGGCCGTTGACCGGCGGCGTGCTGGGCAGCCAATATGCCGACATCTTCGCCTTTCTGGCCTTGATCCTGGTGCTGACGCTGCGGCCTTCGGGCTTGCTGGGAGAACGCGTTGCAGATCGCGCCTGAGTCAGCCAGACAGAGAACAAGCATGAACAAGTTGTCGGTTTCCCTGCTGGCTGCCCTTGGCCTGCTGCTGTTGCCCTTGCTGGCGCAGCAGTTCGGCAACGGGCCGGTGCGCATCATCGATCTGGCGCTGCTCTACGTGTTGCTGGCCCTGGGGCTGAACATCGTTGTCGGTTATGCCGGCCTGCTCGACCTTGGCTATGTCGCCTTTTATGCAGTCGGCGCTTATATGTTCGCGCTGCTGAACAGCCCGCATTTGATCGAACATTTTGCATCGATCACCGCGCAATTTCCGCAGGGCATGCATTCGCCGCTGTGGCTGGTGATACCGCTGGGCGCCGGAGTGGCCGGATTTTTCGGCGTGCTCCTTGGCGCTCCGACCTTGAAGCTGCGCGGCGATTACCTGGCGATCGTGACGCTGGGATTTGGCGAAATCATCCGTGTCTTTCTCAATAATCTCGAGCAGCCTGCCAATATCACCAACGGGCCGCGCGGCATCGGCCAGATCGATTCGATCCACTTCTTCGGCCTGAATCTGGGCAAGTCGACCGAGTTGTTTGGCTTCACCTTGCCTTCGGTGACGCTGTATTACTACTGGTTTTTGGCGCTGGTGGTGGTCAGCGTGCTGATCTGCTACCGGCTTGAAAATTCGCGCATCGGCCGCGCCTGGATGGCGATCCGCGAGGACGAAATCGCTGCCAAGGCGATGGGCATCAACACGCGCAATCTGAAACTGCTGGCTTTCGGCATGGGCGCCACTTTCGGCGGGGTGTCGGGCACGATGTTCGCGTCGTTCCAGGGCTTTGTCTCGCCCGAATCGTTCAGTTTGCAGGAGTCGGTGATGATCGTGGCGATGGTTGTGCTCGGCGGCATCGGCCATATTCCCGGCGTGATTCTCGGAGCTTTGCTGTTGGCCATGCTGCCCGAGGCGCTGCGCTATGTCGCTGGCCCCTTGCAGGAAATGACCGGCGGCCGGCTCGACGCCTCGATCTTGCGCCAGTTGTTGGTGGCACTGGCGATGATCGGCATCATGCTGGTGCGTCCCCGGGGCTTATGGCCTTCGCCTGAACATCGCAAGGCGGCGCCCAAATCCTTGGGCAAAGGGAGCAGGACATGACGGCTGCAGCGCGGACCGTGCTGAAGGTCGAAGGCGTTTCAAAGCGCTTTGGCGGCTTGCAAGCGCTTTCGGATGTCGGCATCGAGATCAAGCAGGGCCAGGTCTACGGCCTGATCGGCCCGAACGGTGCCGGAAAGACGACATTTTTCAATGTCATCACCGGCCAATACCTACCCGATGGCGGCAGCTTCGCCCTGGACGGCATCAGCTACCGACCGCAGGCGGTGCACCAGGTGGCCAAAGCCGGCATCGCGCGTACCTTCCAGAACATCCGCCTGTTCGCCGAGATGACTGCGCTGGAGAACGTCATGGTCGGGCGCCATGTGCGCAGCCATTCAGGCCTGCTCGGCGCGGTCTTTCGCACGCATGGCTTCAAGGCCGAAGAGTTGGCAATTGCCCAGCGTTCGCAGGAGTTGCTCGACTATGTCGGCATCGGCAAATTTGCCCAGTACAAGGCACGCACGCTCAGCTATGGCGATCAGCGCCGGCTCGAGATCGCCCGCGCCCTGGCCACCGACCCGAAGCTGATTGCGCTCGATGAGCCGGCCGCCGGCATGAACGCGACCGAGAAAATCGTGCTGCGCGAGTTGATCGACCGGATCCGCAAGGACGGCCGCACGATCTTGCTGATCGAACATGATGTCAAGCTGGTGATGGGGCTTTGCGACCGGGTTACGGTGCTCGATTACGGCAAGCAGATCGCTGAAGGCACGCCTTATGAGGTGCAGCGCGATGCCAAGGTGATTGAGGCTTATCTGGGCGCGGGTCATGTCGCGGCGCAGAACGGAAGCTGACCATGACAGACGATATTTTGTTGAAAATCACCGACTTGAAAGTTGCTTATGGCGGCATTCAGGCCGTCAAAGCGGTCAGCCTGGAGGTCAGACAGGGCGAGTTGGTCAGTTTGATCGGCGCCAACGGTGCGGGCAAGACGACCACGCTGAAGGCGATCACCGGGCTGCAAGCGGTGGCCGATGGCGACATCCATTTCATGGGTCAGTCGATCAAGGGGCAGGGCGCCTGGGACCTGGCCCGGCAAGGGCTGGTGATGGTGCCTGAAGGCCGCGGCACTTTTGCCCGCATGACCATCGTCGAGAACCTGCAGATGGGCGCCTACCTGCGCGAGGACAGCGAGATCGAGGCCGACATCGACCGGATTTTTTCGATCTTTCCGCGCCTCAAAGAGCGCAGCAAGCAGCTCGCCGGCACCTTGTCGGGGGGTGAACAGCAGATGCTGGCGATGGGGCGGGGCCTGATGGCCAGGCCCAAATTGCTGCTGCTGGACGAGCCGTCGATGGGCTTGTCGCCGCTGATGGTCGACAAGATCTTCGAAGTCATCAGCGACATCCATAGTCAGGGTGTGACCCTGCTGCTGGTCGAGCAAAACGCCAGCCGCGCCTTGCAACTGGCCAACCGCGGCTATGTGATGGAGTCGGGTGAAGTGACGATCAGCGGTGAAGGGCGGGCGCTGCTGCTTGATCCGCAGGTGCGGGCGGCTTATCTGGGCGAGTGAGGCCAGCTCAGTCGGTCGAAGCACCCGAGGCCTTGACGACCTGTTCATATTTGGCCAGCTCGGCCTTGACAAAGGCGGCGAATTGTTCGGGTGTGCCGGGCGAGCCCTCGGCCATCAAACTGCTCATGCGGGCCCGCAATTCCGGCGATGCCATCGCCTCGACAAATGCCTGGTTGAGTCTTTGCGTGACATCGGCCGGCAGCTTTGCCGGGCCGAACAAACCAAACCAGGTGCCGACATCGAAGCGGCTCAAACCAATGGCTGGCGGGCTCTCGGCCACCGTCGGCAGATCCGGCAAGGCCTGACTGCGCTGGCTGGTGGTCAATGCCAAGGCTTTCAGCCTTCCGCTCTTGATATTGGCCGATGCGCTGGCCAGATTGTCGAAGTTCAGGTCAACCTCACCCGACAGCAAGGCCAGTTGCGCCGGGTTGCCGCCGGCATAGGGGATATGGGTCATGAAGACCCCCGCCTGCGCCTTGAACATCTCGCCCGCCAGATGGCCGGCGCTGCCATTGCCGCCCGAGCCGTAGTTGAGCTTGCCCGGGTTCTTCTTCGCATAAGCGACCAGGTCGGCGACGCTGTCGATGCCCAGTCGCCTGGCCGTGGCTTCATTCATCACCAGCACATTGGGGACCTTGGCCACCAGCGTGATCGGCGTGAAGTCGCGAATCGGGTCATAGGGAATCTTTCGGTAAAGCCAGGGGTTGATCGCATGGGTGGCGACTGCACCCATCACCAGGGTATGGCCATCGGGCGCTGCCTTGGCCACCAGATCGGCGCCCAGATTGCCGCCGGCCCCGGCCTTGTTCTCGATGATCACGACGCCGAGGCGATCGCGTACTCGTTCGGCCAATGCGCGGGCGATGATGTCGAGCGGTCCGCCGGGCGGGTAGGGCACGATCAAGCGGATCGGCCGATCCTGGGCCGAGGCCTGGCTGGCGCCGAGCAGCATGGCCAGGCTCAGCCAAGCCATGCGGATTGTCTTTGCAGTCATCATGTTGGCTACCTAGGCAGGTGCGATGAAACCGCCAGCCCGCAGCGTCACGACCAGGGTGTCGCGGTGGCCATGACTGGCAGTTGGTTGAATCGGTGTGGTCTCATGGATCACACGTAAATCGTCGAGCAACAGCAGCGTCCAGGGCTCGCTCATGGT
>CAIJIT010000100.1 GCA_903820745.1 uncultured Burkholderiales bacterium | reverse complement strand
TAGCCATCGGGCTGGCGCTCGCCGATGTCCCCGGTGCGCAGCCAGCCATCGGCGGTGTAGGCGGCCGCGGTGGCCTCGGGCAGACCGAGGTAGCCACTCATCACGGTCGGCCCCTGGATCTGGATCTCACCGCTGGGCTCTGGCGTGGCACCGCTGCCGTCCACATACCCCAGGCGCAGCGGGATGTAGGCGTCGGGCAGCCCGACGCACAGCGCCAGGGTGTCGTCGTCTGCACCCGCCGGCATGTAGAGCACCTCGCCGCCGGTCTCGGTCATGCCGTAGCTGGTGAACAGATTCGGACAATAGGCCCGCAGGCGTTCAATCAAGCCGCGCGGCGCAGCCGAGCCGCTCCAGATCATCAATTGCAGCGACGCGAATGCAGCCGGGGCGGGGCGCACCTTGTCCAGCAGGATCTGGTACATCGTTGCGACCTGATGGATGACTGTTACGCGCTCCCGCTGGATCACACCCGGCAGCGCTGCCGGATCAAAGCGATCCATCAGCACATTCGTGCCACCCGCCACCAGCGCGTGACAGGTAATCTGGATGGCACCGCCGATGTGGTTGATCGGCGCGTTGTTGAGGATTCGAAACGGCTGGGCCCACCAGTGTTCGCACTGGATGCGAGCACTGGTCACGATGGCTCGGTGGCTGAGCAATGCGCCCTTGGGCTTGCCCGTGCTGCCTGAGGTGTAGACGATCAATGCGGGGTCGTCAGGCAAGACCCCAGCAGCGGCTTCAGCGTACATAGCGACCGACGCGCCGGCGCCGCTGGCGACAAAGTCGTCCCAGTCGATGAAGCCCGGCGCCGAACCCCGCAAGGCCACCACGGACCCGCCGGCCAGCACATCCGCACCGAGGACGTTTAATTCTTCCAGGTAGCTGCGTCCCTCGATCTCAAGCATGGCCACGACCAGGCTGGGGCGAGCGTCACTGAGCACGTGCCGGAATTCATCCAGACGGTAGCGCGGGTTCAGGCCCAGCCAAGTTGCACCGATGCGGGCCGCCGCGAGGTAATGAACCAGATGCTCCAAGCATGCGGTGGCGAGCATGGCGACACGGTCACCCCGCTTCACGCCGGCCGCCAGCAGCGCCCGGGCGACGGCGGCGATCTGCGCCTCGAACTCGGCATAGCTGAGCCGGCGGTCACCGTCCACGATGGCCTCGACATCCGGTGTCGCCCGGGCCCAATGTGCCGGGTAGTCACCCAGGCGCAGCAGGGCCGGTGTGCGGTTCATCGGCAGCTCACTCATGGCGACCCCTCCGCGCTGACCCAGACACATTCCCAGAGCGCAATCATGGCCGGCTTGGTCTGGCCTTCGATCTCGACCGTGCAATCCAGCACAAACAGCTTCTGCCCCGGTTTGCGCTCGCTCACCTCCTTCACGGTGAAGTGGCCGCGAATGCGCGAATCAACAAGTACCGGCGCTACAAAGCGAAGTTCGCGGAAGCCGAAGTTCACCGGCCATCCCTCACTCGCATCGCCGTCCAACGCGTAATGGAGCACCTCATAGAGCATCGCAGTGAGCATTGACAGGGTCAGGAAACCAAAGGCGATGGTCTTGCCGTGCCGGCTGTTTTTGGCAGCAAAGGCGGCGTCGATGTGATGCGGATCGAAGTCTTCGGTGATGCCACCAAAGGCGGTGATGCGGCGCTGGTCCATCAGGAACCAGCCACTGCTGAAGGTCTCGCCGACGTGCTGCTCGCTCGTTTGGGGGGTGAAGAATCTTTTGCTCATGGTTGTGGCCTCAATATCCTTTTCTTCAGCGCCCTGCCAGCGGCGGAAAGGCCATTTGCAGCGCCTTGGCGTAGACCACCGAGGGCAGGGTCACATGCGTCTCGCCCTCGGGGCAGTGGTAGCGCAGCGTGTAGCCCGGCGCGCCCGTCAGCGCCTGCAGGCGGGCGGCCAACTCGGCGGCGTTGTCGACCATGCGCGCCTTGTCGAGCACCTCGTGGATCTTTTCCAGGCTGACCGAAACACTGGCCGGCAGGATGACGTCGGGCCGGGTCTGCTCGGTCGCACCAACGGCGATCAGCACCCGCGGCGCCACTTCGCCGGCCGCGACGCGGGCGGCAAAGGCCGCTTCATGGCCGAGCAATGCGCGGTGGTCCCACCAGATCGACGGGCTGAAGGCGACGAAGCTCTGGAACATCGTCGGCCGTGTGAACAGGGTGTAGAGCGCCGCCAGGCCGCCCAGCGAATGACCAAACAACGCCATTCGCGCCGTATCGACGACGTAGCGCTGCTGCACCTCCGCCAAGGCTTCTTGCGACAGCATGTCAAGAAAGCCGTCCAGCCCGCCGGAGGTGTAGTTCTCGCGCGCCTCGATCTTCATCTCGTCGGTGTCGTCGACGGTCGGCGTCAGGTCCAGGCCGCGCCGCGTGAGGCAGTCGTTGATGTCGTCGGTCGGGTAGGTCACGGCCACAACGAGCGCGGGTTCGCATTCGCCGCCGATCACGCCGATCACGCGCAGCATGTCCACCGCCAAGCCGTGGTAGCCCGAGCCATCCAGCGCCCATAGCACCGGGTAGCCACCGGGCGGTGGCGGGGTCTCCGGCGCGGTCATCAGCAACCGGTAGTCGCGGCCGTTGACCTTGGAGATGAACTCGAAGACTTGCGTGGGCTTCGTGGTCAGGGCGGGAATGCTCATCGTGTGGACCTCGCTCGCAGTGGCGTGCTTGCTTGCAGAAACGGTTTCAGGGCTGCGCAGCAGTCCGAGCCGGGAAGGCCATTGCCAGCGCACGGCCTAGCGTCAGAAATGGCGTGGTCATATGCGTCTCGCCGGGTAGGCAGGCGTAGTGCACTTCGTAACCGGTTGCGCCGGGCAAGATCTTCAGGCGTTCGAACAGTTCGCTGGCGTTGTCTACCATGCGGGCCATTTGGGTCATCGCAGCGCCTCGGGCCAGCATCTCCGGCGCCAGACCGGGCGGCGTAAAGCGTGGCGGATCCTGCTCGGTGCCGCCCATCGAGATAAAGATGCGCGGTGCGAACTTGCCGGCGCAGATGGCTTGCGCAAAGGCCGCTTCGTGAGTCAGCAGCACCCGGCTGTCCCACCAGATCGACGGGCAATGGGCGATGTAGCTCTGGAACAACCGCGTGCGAGTGAACAGCGTGTACAGCGTGGTCAAGCCGCCCAGCGAATGACCGACCAGGGCCATCTGCGCGGTGTTGATCTTGAAGCAGGCGTGCAGGCGCGGCAGCACATCGGCTTCCAGGGTATCGAGAAAGCCGTCCAGCCCGCCGTAGACATGGCCTGGCGCGCCGTGGAGCATATGCTGGTCATCGCCCGGCGTGGGTGTCAGGTCCAGCGATCGCCGGCTGAGCATCTGTGCGAGGTCGTCGGACGGATAGGTCACCGCCAGCACCAGCGCCGGCGTGATCTCGCCGCCGATGGCACCGATGTTGCGGATCATGTCGACCACGGTGCCGTGGTAGCCCGAACCATCCAGCACCCACAGCACCGGCCAGCCACCGGCTGGCATCGGGCCGGGCGGTGGCGTGATCAGCAGCCGGTATTCGCGTCCGTTGATGCTGGACTGAAAATCGAGCATCGTGGTGGGCGGGATCCGGATGGGGGCAGGTGCGGAAGGTGCACTGGCGTCAGTCATGCTGGGCTCCAGGGATTGTCCAAGCGCGGCCAGTAGTTGCGGTCGCGGAACTGGTAGGGCATGGCCTCGAAGTCGCTACGCAACAGGCCCGGGGACTCGACGTAGAGCACTTCGCTGGCCAACGGTGCAAAAGCAGCATGGAAGTGCTGTGAGGACTTGACGACGATGGCGCGCTTGGCCGTGAGGTCGATGCCCAGCCCCGCGAAGATGTCGGTGCCGAAGACCTGCTGGCGGATCGAGATCAGCACGAGGTCGATACCGTCGTCGGTGCTCACCCAAACCGCCGGCCCACAGGGCATGGCAGGAAACCCCAGCATGCTCTGACTGTGCGCCTCGACCACCGCGCGCACAGTGATGTTCAAGTCGACCGGGTCGCCTGAGGCGGGCCCGAGTTTGCCGCCCACCCGCAGTGCCAGCCGTGCGCCCACGCCGGCAGCACGGCAGACCTGCACTGCACCAAGATCGTAGAACGCGCCCAAGGCGACATTGCCGATGCCGCGCTCGACCAGCGCGCGCAGGATGAAAGTCGAGTCGCTGCTGGCGCCGCCGCCGGCGTTGTCGGCGATGTCGGCCAGCACCAGCGGCTCGCCGGCAGGCGCGGCCTGAAGGCGGTCCAATGCAGCGTCGATGCTGAACTGGCGGCTGCCGGTCGCGTAGCGCAGCGCAAAGATTTCGTGTCCGAGTTGTTCCGCCAGCCGCGCCGCCAGGCCGGCGTCGTTGTCGGTCGTGACCCAGACCTTTGCGCCCGCTTCCGGCACGTCACCGTAGGGGAAGCCGTGACCGAAGTTCACACTCAGCACGCCGTTCCTGCCTTCGAGCTCCTTCATGCGCTGCACGAAGGCCTTCATTGGCTCGCGCGTGGTGTGCCAGAAGCTGGTCATGCGGCAATCAAACACGGCGGTCACCGGCTTGATTTGCCGCCGCGCCGTGGCCAAGGTCAGGCGCCAGACTTCCTCGAAGCGCTCCAGCACATCAGTGTGCGGATACTCCTTGTAGGCGATCAGCAGGTCGGCGTGGCGCCGCATCTTGTCGGTGAAGTGGCAGTGCGGGTCCAACTCGACCCCGATCGGCACCTCCGGCCCGACGAGGGCGCGAACCCGCTCGATCAGGTCGCCCTCGCAGTCCGGATAGCCCTCAGCCACCATCGCGCCGTGCAGCGGCAGGATCACGGCGTCTACCGGCATGGCCGCCTGCAGGCCGGCCAGCAGCTCATCTCGCATGCCCTCGTACACCGCACGCACCGTGGCGCCGTTGGGCTGGGCGTCGGCCAGCAGGCCGAGCACGACCTCGGCGTCGCTGGCAGCTAACAGGCGTGCGATGACCTCGCGCCACAGTGAACCGCTTCCGGCTGGACTCTGACCGCGATCAATGTCCCAGGCACCTGCTCCGGACGGTGCTGCGGCGAAGGTATTGGTCTCGGTCGAAATGCCGGCGAGGTAGATCTTCATTTCAAATTCCCCAGACGCCGGGCGGCATGTTGACGACGCCGTGGTCGAACTGCAGACCGGGTACCCGGTCCTGCGTGATGTAGAGCGGGCCGTCGATGTCGCAGACATCGCAGAGCTGGCCGATCAGGTACGCCGGCGCCATGCCGAGCGAACTGGTGACCATGCAACCGACCATCAGCCCCAGCCCCAACTCGCGCGCCTGACGAGCTATGCAGAGTGCCTCGGTGAAGCCACCACATTTGTCGAGCTTGATGCTGGCCACATCAAAGCGCCCCACCAGGCCCGGCAGATCGGCACGGGTCAAAACGCTTTCATCGGCCGCGACGGGGATCGGTCGCGACAGGCCGTCCATCCACGACTCCTTGCCGATCGGGAAAGGCTGCTCGATCAAGCTGACCCGGGCAGCCTGGAACGCCGGCAGCAGGGCCAGATAGCCGTCGCGGGCCAAGCCCTGATTCGCGTCGACCATGAGCCAGGCTTCGGGCAACGCGCGGCGCACCGCCTGCACGCGCTCGGCGTCCTGCCCATCGCCCAGCAGCTTGAGCTTGATCCGCGCGGTGCCGGCACTGGCCTGCGCTTGTGCGGCCATGTCGTGCGGCGCGCCGGCGCCTAGGGTGTGGGTACTGAGCAAGGGCCGGGGCGCGCTCATCCCGGCCAGTTGCCAGATCGGCTGCTCCGCGCGCTGGCTCGCCAGGCCCCACAGCGCGCAATCGAGCGCGTTGCGGGCGCCGCCGGCGGGCAGCAGCAGTTGCAGATGCTCGCGCGTGATGCCCGACTCGATGGCGCCGCGCAGGGCTTCAATCTGGGCAGCCATTCCGGCCGGCGTCTCACCGTGGAAGTAGACGCCGCTGGCTTCGCCCAGACCCGTGAAGCGGCCCGCGCGCAGTTCCACCACGACGGTCTCGGCATGCGTGAAGGTGTAGCCGGTGATGCGCAGCGGCGCCGTCATCGGCACCCGCTCGATGCGAACGCTCAAGGACAGAGCGCTCACTGGTGCACCCTCACGCTGCGCGTGGTCCCGCTGGTCGGGGGCGCTCATGGCGTGTCCATCCGCAGGAACGGGCGACCGTGAAAGGGGCCGGGCAGGTCTGCCCGCGTGACCCTTCCCGCCTCAACGGTAAAGCTCACTTCGAGTCGTTCATCTGCGGCCACGCCGCACCATTCAGGCGTCGAAAACTGCATCGCGAAGCGGTGCTCGCCCAAGGCAATCAAATCAAAGTTCATGCGATAGGCCTTGCGCAACACGGCGTTCAGTCGGCCCGCCGTGAGGCTGACGTCGAGCGGCCCATCAGCCGGGTGCTCGTAGCTGCCGACGTAAGCGGCCAGGTCTGGCAGGCTAAGGGGCTCCGGCATCGTTGCTTCCGCGGGCGCGAGCTTGGGCCGCTGCGACTGGAAGTACGCCAGCCAGTCGCGCGGCGCCAGGCCCAGCAGGGTGGCGGCAATGGTAAACGCGCTGGCGAGTGCGCCAGGGCCGCCGCCGATGCTATTGGCGTACACCGCCACGCCGATGCCGGCTTTGGGCAACAGCAGGGTCTGTGCCTGCACGCCCAGGTCGCTGCCGGAGTGCATCACCAAGGGATGGCCCTCGAAGTCGGATGCGGCCCAGCCCAGCGCATAGGCCGCCATGTGCGCCCGGGGGTAGAACAAGCTCATAGGATCTTGGCCAGGCCGCGCCACGGCTTGCGGCAAATGGGTTTCCAGCAATGCCTCGCGCGGCACAACTTGTGCACCGTCGACCAAGCCGCCGTTCAGGTGCAGACGCAGCCACTGCAGCGCATCGCGGCCCGACACCACCATGCCGCCTGAGCCGGTGTACTGGTCGGTAAAGACTTCATCGATGGCGACGACCTTGCCGGACAGCACCACATGCCAACCGGCCCGCTCGCCAAGGTCTTTGGGCGTGCCGGACCCGGCCGAACTGCCCTGCATGCCCAGCGGCGCCAGGATGCGCTCGCGAATCGTCGCCACGGCACCCTTGCCCGTGATGCGCCCGGCCGCCACCGCGTTGGCCGAGTGGCCCGCATTGACGTAGCCGAAACGGCTGCGAAACGGGAAGGCTGCCGGCGTGTGCTTGAGCCGCTCGAAGGTGTGCTCAGGCGGATAGCTCGGGTCGAAGCCCGACTCAGTCAAGCCCGCGCCAGGCAGGCCGAGCCGGTTGGCGCTGAGGTCGCGCAGCGTCGCCATCGCGGTGATCTGGGGGTCATGCAACTGGAACTCGGGCACCCAGCGGCTGATCGGATCATCCCAGGCGCACAGACCCTCGGCGACCAGTGAAGCGAGGGTCGCCGAGACAAACGCTTTGGAGCAGGAGCCGATGTTGAAGCCGGTGTCCAGCGTCACCGGGTCGGGTGTGTCGACAAAGCGCTTGCCGTAGGCGAAGTGGTAGCCCTTGTCAGCCATCACCACGGCAACCGAGGCACCCGGCACCTGCGTCGCGCCCAGGATGGCCGCGCACAGGGGCCGCAGACGGGGGTCGAGCAGATCGAGGCTGGCGGGTGTGTTCACGAGAAACTCCGACGGGTCAAGCCGTACCGGCGTCGATGCGACGGGCATCGGCCACGGCGATGGCGAAAGGGTGTCGGGCCGACCAGAACAGGCCGCCCGCCAGGCTGAAGCCCACCGCACCCAGCGCGACCACGGCCAGCAGCAAGGCATCGGCGTGGCCGCTCAAGGCAAGCTGGTCGGAAATCACGCCCACCAGCGGCGGCCCGAGCGCCGTGCCCACAGTCGTGACCATGCCCAGCAAGGCGGCCATGCGACCCCGCAAGGTGGTCGGTGCGATGTCCTGCAGCATGGTCGGAAAGACCATGATCGCTGCCATCATGAAGCTGAGCTGCACGCCCATGGTGATGTAGACCTGTTGCGCGCTTTGGGCGGCGAGCAGGGCCAGGGTGGTCACGACCGCCACCGAGGTGGAGCCGATCACCACATTGATCGGCATCGCCTCGCCGAAGCGGCGCTGCAGGCGCGGCAGCACGAAGACCGCGATCCCCACCCCAGCGAGCGCCGCCACGATGGAAGCCGCGCCCATCGCTGCGCCGGTCTGCGCCGGCGTGTCGCCAAAGCTGCGCATCACCGACACAGGTAACCACACGAACAGCGGCGAGAAGGCCAGGACAGCGACCGTCATGCCGCCGAACAAGCCGATGAAGGCGCGACGATGCTGGCCGAGAAACTGCGCCATGCTGACGGGCGCGGCTGGCGCTTCGCTGCTCCCACCAGGGGTCTGGCTCGCCACGGGCGCGGCGCGGCGGGCAGCAAGTGGCAGCCGCGCGATGCCCAGCAGCATCAGCGGCAAGGGTAGTAATGCCAGCAGCAGCGCCACGCGCCAGACATCGAGCGACTGCAGCGCAGCCGGCAATTGCGGTTGCAGCACGCCCACCGCATGGATCAAGCCGCCACAGGCCACCACCACGATGCCACGGCCCAGATTGCCGGCGATGCTCACCACCGAGTTCGCCAGTTGCCGCTGCGCACCGCTGAACAACGCGGGGATGATGGAATAACTCACCGGCATCAGGCCGGCAAACCCTAGGGTGCTGAGCGAACTGGTTACGAACAGCCAGGCAAAGCTGGGTGCGAGGGCACTGGCCAGCAGCGTCACGGCCCAGACCAACACACAACCGGCAAGGATCAGCCGGCGGTCATGCCGGTCCGCCAGCCAGCCCAGCGGGTAGCCCGCCACGGCGCCCACCACGCCGACGCCGACGCCCTGCAGCAGGCCGATCTGCAGATCACTCGCCGACAGCGCGTGTTTGATCGGATCGGTCAGCAGCACCAGCAGTTCGCGGTCCGTCAACAAGGCCAGCTCGAGCATCACCAACGTGGCCAGTGCCAGCCAGGCGCTCATAGGCACGGCCGACGGGTCGCCCTGCGCAACAAATGGTGGCAGCTCAGCTTGGGCAGGGTTCATCTTGGCGCGCCGTCTTCAGGACGCCTCGGCGGCTGCGCGCACCGTGGCTTCGTAATGCTTGGCTGCCCAGACGAAAAGGCCTGAGGCCAGCAGCAGGAAACCCACGGAGAAGACCATGGCGGCGAGCAAAAGGCCGTCGGGCCGGTCCTTCAACGCGTCAGACAGCAAGCCGACCATCGAGGGCACCAGCGATGGCAACGAGATGCCCAGCACGCCGACGATGGCGAACATGCGTGCACGCAAGTGCCGGGGTGCCACCTCCTGGATGGAGGTCGGGTAGGTCATCAACCCGATCATGAGCAGCGTCATGTGGACGCAATAGAGAACGAACAAGCCGTTGGCGCTGCTGGCCAGTGGCAGCATCAGCAGGGGCGGGGTCGACGCTGCGCAGGCAATGGCCATGGCCACCACCGGCAGGCGCGGGCCAACGCGCGGGCGCAGCCAGCGCATGCCGAACAGGCTGAACAGCAGGCCCACGGCACTCGACACGAACACCGCCGTGCCGAGTGCATTGCCAACCTCGACCGGCGTGGCGCCGTACTGCCGCATCGCCACTATCGGCAGCCACACCACCGTGGCGACCACTCCCATGGTCGCCACGGTGACGGCCAGGAACAGGGTGGCGAGGCCCACCCGATGGGCACGCAGGAAGTCGCCCAGTTCTATGCCCAGCCCGACACTCGCCTGCGGCGCTGAATCGTGCGCGGCGGAAGGCGCGCTCGCCTTCGCTTTGCCTTGCACCGGCAGAGTCAACAGCAGCAGCACGAACAAGGGCGCAGGCAGGGCCGCCCAAAAGAAGGTCAGCCGCCAGGTTTCCATGCCCTGCATCGCCAGCGGCAGAAATGGCCGCGACCATTCCGCGATCTGCGTCAGGTAGCCACAGAAGGCGATGGCCACGCCGGTGCCCAGCCGCCCGACGACGATGTTGAGCGAATTGGCGAACTGGCGCTTCTCGTTGCGGAACAGTTCCGGGATCAGCGCGAACATGATCGGCGTGATGCCGGCTTCTCCCGCGCCCACCATCGCGCTGGCGATGAACAGCAGCTTGAAGTCCGGCGCAAGGCCGCAGGCGGCCACCGCCAGCGACCACACCACGACGGAGCAGGCCAGCACCACGCGGCGGTCATAGCGGTCGGCCAGCCAGCCGATCGGGTAGCCGACGATGGCGGCGAACAGCGACACGCCCAGGCCCTGCAGCAGCCCGAGCTGAAAGTCCGACAGTTCCATGCTGGTCTTGATCTGCTCGGCCAGCATGATGAACACCTGCCGATCCACCACGCCGTACAGCGTCACCACGATCAGGATCGACAAGCCGTACCAGGACGCGGGCGTGGCGTCGGGCGGGTCCGCTTGGGCTCGCCAGGTGCTGGCGTCGTAGTCGGGGGTGGCGTGAGAGTTCAATGCCGGTCTCCTGGCGAAGTACGGTTCAGTGGGGCAGACGTTCGAAGTGCAACCGCCGGGCGCGCCCGCTGCTGAGCTTGACGCCGACCACCTGGCGGCGCTGGCGGCACACCGTCAGGCCCAGGGCTGACGGGTTTAGCGGGTCCAAGGCTCGCGCGATGAAGGCATCCGCCGACACAGCCGTCAGCGCCAGCGCGTTTTGACCGTAGTCGCAGCTTAGGCGCAACACGAGTTGGCTACCTTCGACGGCAATCGTTGCGG